>CAMDJS010000114.1 GCA_945900685.1 Bordetella parapertussis | reverse complement strand
ATGGGCAGGCGGTCATGTCATGCCCACCGGTGACGCTCTGCTCTCAGGTTATTACTTGAATGAACTGATGCTCAGGCTGTTGGCGCGTGACGATCAGCATGTCAGTTTGTTTGATATTTACCGCCAAACGGTCAAGGTACTTTCCAGCGGTCTGGACAACACCACCGCACCATTGCTGCGGGCGTTTGAATTGCTGCTGTTGAAGGACATCGGTTTTTTGCCGGATCTGACGCAGCAAACCCTGACTCTTCAGCCTTTGCAGTCTGAGAAAAATTACGTCTTATTGGCCGAAGCAGGTTTGCGTGCCAGTCAGCAGTCCCCGTGTCTGAACGGCGCTCAGTGGCTGCAATTGCATGCCGCTTTGCAAACTACCGACGCCTTGACAGCGTTGTTGCGGGTCTGCGCCGAATGGCCGGGTGAAGACCGGGCTTCACTGCAAACCCAGTTACGCAATTTGTTGCACTACCATTGCGGTGTCAGCAGCTTGCGCACCCGCCAAGTGATGATGGAATTGCAATCCTTATGAATACACATCTTTCAGTCAATCTCAACAAAGTCGCGCTGTTGCGCAACACGCGCATGCTAGGTATTCCCAGCGTCACCCGCGCGGCCACGCTGTGTTTGCAAGCCGGTGCGCACGGCATCACCGTGCATCCGCGTCCGGACCAGCGGCATATACGCCCCGGTGATGTGCACGACCTGGCCGCGCTGCTCAAAGACTGGCCGGACCGTGAATACAACATCGAAGGCAACCCGTTTCACAATTTGATGGACTTGGTCCGTTTGGTGCGTCCGCAACAAGTCACGTTCGTGCCCGACGGTGAAAACCAGTTCACCTCAGACCACGGCTGGCGCTTTCCCGAAGACGCAGCCAAATTGAAAGATGTGATTGCCGAGGCGAAAGACTTGGGCGCACGTGTCTGTTTGTTCATGGATGCCGACGCACGCGCGATGGGCGCAGCTGCAGAAGTGGGCGCTGACCGGGTGGAGTTGTACACCGAGCCCTATGCGCAAGCACACGGCACGCCCATGTACGCCAGTGTGTTGTCCATGTTCAGCGCGGCTGCTGCGGCGGCGCAACACGCCGGCTTGGAAGTCAATGCCGGACACGATTTGAATTTGCTCAATCTGCGTGATTTTGTTCAAGGCGTGGCTGACGTGAAAGAAGTGTCTATCGGACACGCACTCATGGGCGACGCTTTGGAGATGGGTTACACCACCACGGTGCAAGCGTATTTGGATTGCTTGAATCCATGAGCCGGATTTACGGCATAGGCACCGATATTTGCGATATCCGGCGCATACGCGCTGCTTGGGACCGCCACGGTGAACGTTTTGCTTTGAAGATTTTGAGCGAAGCGGAAATGCAAACCTTTCGCGCCCGCAGCGCGCGTTGGCCGGATCGCGGTGTGCGTTTCTTGGCCACGCGTTTTTCGGTGAAAGAAGCTTTCAGCAAAGCCATTGGTTTGGGCATGCGCATGCCCATGACCTGGCGGCATTGCGAAGTCGGGCGCAAGCCCAGTGGCCAGCCGACCATCGTCTTGCACGGTGTTCTCAAAGAATGGTGTGTCAGCAAACAGTTGAGCGCCCATGTGTCGCTCAGCGACGAAAGCGATTACGCCACCAGTTATGTCATTGTTGAACAAGCAGAAACATGAGCCAAACACACACACACGCGCCACTGATTTTGGATATTGCAGGAACCGCTTTGAGCGACACAGACAGGCGTCGCCTCGCGCACCCTTTGACTGGCGGCATGATTTTGTTTGCCCGCAATTGGGTAGACCGCGCGCAATTGACGGCGCTGTGCGCTGACATCAAATCGGTGCGACAGGACTTGTTGATTTTGGTTGACCATGAAGGTGGTCGGGTGCAGCGTTTTCGCACCGATGGATTCACCCACTTGCCCCCTATGCGCGCCTTTGGTGAACTGTGGATGCAAGACGACGCCGGGCTGCCAGGCAGCGGCGCCATGCACGCGACCAATGCGGCCACCGCTTGCGGTTATGTGCTTGCCTCCGAGTTGCGCGCTTGCGGCGTGGACATGAGTTTCACCCCGGTGCTCGACCTGGACTTTGGCTGCAGCGGTGTCATCGGCGACCGTGCGTTTACACGCGACCCGCGCATCGTCAGTTTGCTGGCCAAAAGCCTGATGCACGGTTTATTGCAAGCCGGTATGGCCAATTGCGGTAAACATTTTCCGGGGCATGGTTTCGTCAAAGCCGATTCGCACACTGAAATACCGGTGGACAAACGCAGCCTGAAAAACATACTCAGCGATGACGCGCTGCCTTACGGTTGGCTCAACAGCAGTTTGAACAGTGTCATGCCTGCCCACGTCATTTATCCCAAAGTTGACAGCCGCCCGGCTGGATTTTCCAAACGCTGGCTGCAAGACATCTTGCGCCAGCAACTCGGTTTTCAGGGCGCGGTGTTCAGCGACGACTTGTCCATGGCGGGCGCGCGGCTGATCGACGGCGAAGAAGTGAGCTACACGCAGGCGGCGGTGACCGCGTTGAACGCAGGCTGTGATTTGGTGCTGCTTTGTAACCAAAGCACGGCTGAAAGCGAGGGCGGCGGCCAGGCGGTAGACCAGTTGCTCGACGGTTTGCAGCAGGCGGAAAAAGCGGGTGAATGGCGTTTATCTGCCGCCAGCGAAGCCCGCAGACGCGCCTTGCTGCCGACAATGCCTGCCCTGGATTGGGACCTATTGATGCGCCAAGCCCCGTATTTACAGGCTTTGGCCTTGCTGCCCTGAACTTTTGCCGGGACAGCCGGGCCTGACCGCCCATAAGCGGTTAAAATAGTCGACTTGCCCTGACCAACAGGGCTGTCGTCTAGCATAAGGAATCCCATGGCAACCAAATCTGGCAAAACCTCTGTTGACGAGAGTGGTCTTCGTTTTACCAGTCGTGAAAATGGCTCCCCCTTCGCGGGAATGGGCAAAATGGGTGAAACCATGTCGTGCATCAAGTGCGGCATGCACAAACCCCGTCGCCAAGGCAGCCAACAGCGTTTCGCAGGCAGTCTGGCCTTTTTCTGCCACGACTGCAAACCACCGAAACCGGCTGCACCTGCTGCCCCGGCAGCTGACACCAAAGCCGCGTAAAACCTCTCATCTTCATCCCACAGCACCTGCTGCACCGCTTAGGCGGTCGGCAGGTGTTTGTGTTTGTGCAGATTGGATTGGCTAGGCTTTAAGCGTGTGACGACTCGCGGCGCAATGCTGGGAACAAAATCACATCGCGGATGCTGGGGCTGTCGGTCAGCAGCATCATCAAGCGGTCGATACCAATGCCGCAACCGCCCGCAGGCGGCATGCCGTATTCCAGCGCACGCACAAAATCATGGTCGAAATACATGGCTTCCACGTCACCACCTTCTTTGGCATCGACTTGCGACTGAAAACGCGCCGCCTGGTCTTCGGCGTCGTTGAGTTCTGAAAACCCGTTGCCGAATTCGCGCCCGGTGATGTAGAGCTCAAACCGCTCGGTCACGTCAGGGCGGGCATCGTTGGCACGCGCCAGCGGCGAAATTTCCACCGGGTGTTCGCAAATGAATGTGGGTTGCCACAGCTTGTCTTCCACGGTTTCTTCGAAATACATGACCTGCAAACCGGCCAGACTGCGCTTGGAGAGTTGGTGTTTGTCTTCAGACAAGCCTGCTTTTTTCAATGCATTGATCAGCCAAGTGGTGGTGTCCACGTTCTCGCCAGCTTCGGTGTATTTCAAGATGGCTTCGCGTATGGTCAAACGTGCAAACGGCTGCGACAAATCCACCGGCTTGCCGTCGTAGGTTAGCAACTGGCTGCCCACCGCTTTTTGCGCCGCGTCGCGAATCAGCGATTCGGTGAAACCCATCAAGTCCTGGTAGTTCCAGTAGGCCGCGTAAAACTCCATCATGGTGAATTCGGGGTTGTGCCGCACCGAGATACCTTCATTGCGGAAATTTCGGTTGATCTCGAACACCCGCTCAAAACCACCGACCAACAAACGCTTCAAGTACAACTCGGGCGCGATGCGCAAAAACATTTGCTGGTCCAAGGCGTTGTGGTGCGTCTCGAAAGGACGCGCGTTGGCACCGCCAGGAATTGGGTGCAGCATGGGCGTTTCCACTTCCAGGAAATCGTGTTGCACCATGAAGTCGCGGATGCTGCTGATGGCTTTGCTGCGTGCCTTGAAACGTTGGCGCGCAGTTTCATCGGTGATCAGGTCGATGTAGCGCTGGCGGTATTTGATTTCCTGGTCATGCACACCGTGGAATTTGTCGGGCAAGGGGCGCAGGCTTTTGGTCAGCAAACGCAGTTCAGTGACATGCACCGACAACTCGCCGGTTTTGGTTTTGAACACATGACCGACCGCGCCGACAAAGTCGCCCAAGTCCCAGTGTTTGAATTCTTCGTAATGCTCGACACCGATTTCTTCGCCTTTCACATACACCTGCATGCGGCCTGTGCCGTCTTGCAAGGTGGCGAAACTGGCTTTGCCCATGACGCGTTTCAAGACCATGCGACCGGCGATGCGCACCAAGTGTTTTTCTTCTGCCAAAGCCTCAGCGGTTTTGGCGCCATGCGCGGTGTGCAAGGCGTCGGCGTGATGCGCCGGTTTGAAATCGTTGGGGAAGGCCACTGCGCCGCCTGCCGCTTGGCGCTGACGCAACGCGTGCAGTTTGGTGCGGCGCTCGGCGATCAGCTGGTTTTCATCGACTGGTGCGGGGGATGCGGTGTTTTCGGTCATTAGAAGATTCTAAGAGTTCGCCGACAATGGCTTTTTCAAACGTTTTCACTGAGTCCAACATGAGCGACAAGCCAACACGCCCCGAACTGCCCGACCATTTGTCTATCGAGCCCAGCAGCCCGCATTACCTAGAAGCTGTTTTTCACCATGACATCGGTATTCGCTTCAACGACAAAGAGCGCAACGATGTGGAGGAATATTGCATCAGCGAAGGTTGGATCAAAGTGCCTGCGGGCAAAACGCTGGACCGCAAAGGCAAGCCGCTTTTGCTCAAACTCAAAGGGCGGGTAGAGGTGTTTTACCGATGAAACTTTTCCTGCAAATTGAAGAAATTTATTTCAATTTGCAGGAAATGAGGCGCCGCACATAGGCGGCATGCGCGCAGTTCAGCTGACCGAATCCGCCGATTGGCGGGTCAGCATGGCCAATGTATTGGCAATGGTTTTGCGTAAATCGCGGCGGTCACAGATCAAATCGAGCGCGCCTTTTTCCATCAAAAACTCAGAGCGCTGAAAACCTTCAGGCAAGGTCACGCCCACGGTGCTCTCGATCACGCGCGGCCCGGCAAATCCGATGAGCGCTTTGGGCTCAGCAATCACCACATCCCCAATGAACGCAAAACCGGCTGACACCCCGCCCATGGTCGGGTCGGTCAACACGCTGATGTAGGGCAAACCTTTTTGCGCCAAGCGGGTGAGCGATGCATTGGTTTTCGCCATTTGCATCAGCGACAACAAGCCCTCTTGCATGCGTGCGCCGCCCGTAGCAGTAAAGCAAATGAACGGTACTTTTTGTTCGATGGCAGTGTGCACGCCGCGCACAAAACGCTCGCCGACCACGGAGCCCATAGAGCCGCCCATGAAGTCAAACTCAAAGCAGGCCACTACAAGATTGATGCTGTGCACCGAACCGCCCATGACCACCAAGGCATCGGTCTCACCAGTGTTCTCTAAGGCTTCTTTCAAACGCTCGGGGTATTTGCGGCTGTCTTTGAATTTGAGCGGGTCCATTGGCAGCACTTCTTGGCCGATTTCATAGCGGCCTTCAGCGTCCAAAAATGCATCCAGTCGTGCGCGCGCACCGATGCGATGGTGGTGGTTGCATTTGGGGCAGACGTTTTGGTTTTCTTCTAAGTCTTTTTTGTACAGCACGGTTTCGCAGCTCGGGCATTTGACCCACAAGCCTTCGGGAATGCTGCGCCGGTCAGCCGGATCGGTGTGCTGAATTTTGGAAGGAAGCAGTTTTTCAAGCCAACTCATATTGCAACTCCTGAAAAAGTGATTATGCGTCCAAGGCTTGGCGTATGCCATGCATGAACAAACGCGCTTCATCAGCGGCTTTGCCCGCGGGCGCGGCTTCGATGAGTTGCAGCAGTTTGCTGCCAATCACCACCGCGTCAGCCACTTTGCCAATGGTTTGCGCAGTGGCTGCATCACGTATGCCGAAGCCCACACCAACTGGAATGTGCACGTGTTTGCGAATGCGCGGCAACATGGCTTCAACTTCATCCGTATCCAATGCGCCCGAACCGGTCACGCCTTTGAGCGACACGTAATACACGTAACCGCTGGCGACCTCCGCTACTTGCTGCATGCGTTTGTCGGTGCTGGTGGGTGCCAGCAGGAAAATCAAATCCATCTGGTGGGCACGCAAAGCTACAGCAAAGTCCACGCATTCTTCCGGCGGGTAGTCCACGATCAGCACGCCGTCCACACCGGCAGCAGCAGCGTGTTTCACAAAGCTATCAACGCCGTGAAGATGGTTGTAGTTTTCCACCGGGTTGGCGTAGCCCATCAACACAATCGGTGTGGCTGTGTCGGTCGCGCGGAAATCACGCACCATGGCCAGCACTTCGCCCATGCCCACGCCGTGTCG
>CAMDJS010000113.1 GCA_945900685.1 Bordetella parapertussis | reverse complement strand
GTTGGTTAAACACAAAACGCGCGCCGATTTGAAGAATGAACACGGCGAACAAAGCCAGAAACAATGCGCCGCCTATGTGATCTAACCAACGCTTGAATGTTTGCATCTGTCAGCGCACCGCTTGTATTTTGTCGAGCAATCCGGGCGGCCAGCTTTTAGCGATGTCTGAGGCTTTGTAGGCGTTGGTGACTTGTTGACGAAAAGCGCTGACATCCGGCGTGCTGATGCTCAATCCTTGCTGTTTGAGGTAATCAAGTATTTGTTTTTCTTCCTGCAAACGGTTGTCGTTGTTGTAGCGAGCGGCAGCTTGCGCGGCTTGTTGCACTTTGGCTTGTTGCGCAGGCTTTAAACCGTCCCAAGTTTTTTGGCTGATGGCGATGAACAAAGCGTCGACCAAATGACCGGTCAGCACGACTTGTTTGCTGACCTCGTACAAACGCGCAGCGCGTACCGTGGGCAAGGGGTTGTCTTGGGCATCGATGGTGCCGGTTTTCAAACCCATGTAGACCTCGCCGAACGACAAAGGTGTGGCGGTCGCGCCCAGCGACTCACCGAGAAACAACCATTCTTTGGAAGCCGGCATGCGCAGCTTGATGCCTTTGAGGTCCGCCGGTGTTTTGACCGTGCGTGGTTCGCGCAGCACCAACTGGCGCGTGCCCAAATAAGCCGTGGCCAGCACCTTGATGCCCATGCGCTCGGACACTTGTTTAAAGCCTTCTTCGCCTATGGGGCCGTTGAATACTTTTTGTTGGTGCGGCACATCGCGCAGCACATAGCCTGCGGTGAACACCGAAAAATACGGCACCTGACGCGACAAGTCTGCGGCAGAGACAGTGCTGAGTTCCAAGTTGCCGCGCGCCATGGCGGCGGGTTCGGCGGCTTGTTTGAACAAACTGCTGCTAGGGTAAATCTGCACATCAAATTCACCGGGCGCGCTCGCATCCAGCGATTCTTTGAAGACGGTCCACATTTTGGCGTGCCAGTCTTGCGGCACGGCGGGGGTGGAAATGCGCAACATGGTTTTGCTTTGCGCCATGGCCTGCGGGGGCAGGGCAGTGATCAGCATACAAGCCAAGGTTGCGGTGAAGATGCTATGGAAGAAGGGGTGCATGGGGAGATTCTGACCGGATAGTACTGCGCTGAGTCTACATAGAATAGTCGCAAAGCTTTTTGGATATTCCAATTTATGAACTCACCGGTATATGACTCGATTCCACTGTTTCCTTTGTCGCACGGAGTGTTTCCAGACGGCATGCTGCAGTTGCAAATATTTGAAGTGCGTTATTTAGACTTGATCAAACGTTGTCACCGCGAACAACTTCCTTTTGGCGTGACCTGGCTGCAAACAGGTAGCGAAGTCAAGGTGCCCGGTGAATTGCCGCAAATGCACAGCCATGGTTGCTTGGCGCATATCCGTGAGTTTGAGCAAGTGCAACCGGCTTTGCTGCGCGTCATTTGCCAAGGTGGTTTGCGTTTTCAATTGCACGAAGTCACCCCGGGTCCATTCGGTGTTTGGCAAGGCCAAGTCAGCTACCAGGCGCAGGACACGCCCGTGAACATTCCAGAGCCATGGCAGGCACATGCAGACCGGCTAGGTGCGTGGATCGCCACAGCGCAAAAAAAAGGTTTGCAAGACCGATTGCCATTGTTTGCGCCTTACCATCTGGATGAATGCGGTTGGGTGGCTAACCGGTTTGCCGAGGTGTTACCTGCTGAGCCAGAGCAAAAAATACAATGGCTGTTGCAAACCGACCCACTGGCTCGTTTGAAATCTGTAGCGGCCTTTTTGGCAGAGGACTGAAAACCAAGCGACCAACTTGGCGCCGAACATCCGGTCGCCTGCATCACCCAACCCGGGTTATAGGGATAAATGTTGAATCAGCGCGCAGCGATTCAAGCCAGCAAATCAAACAAACTGCGCGCCACCACTTTGGTGGCTTTGCGTAAATCTTCCAGAACAATGTGCTCATCTGCGCGTTTGGCATTCGACTCGAGAACGGTGCGCGGACCGGCGCCGTAAATCACGCCGGGAATGCCGCGCTCGACATACAAACGCACATCGGTGTAGAGCGGCGTGCCGACCGCGGGAATAGGCTCGCCGAAAACTTCGCTGCCGTGCTTTTGCAAAGCACTGACCAGCGGTTGGTTACCGGGCAAAGGTTTCATGGCGTTGGCCATGAGCATGCGGCGTATGTCTATGTGTATGGCGTGGTCCGCGTCACGCGAAGCGTTGTGCTCGCTAACCGCTTTGGCCAGCACCTCGCGAATACTGGCTTCCACTTCTGCCGGGTTTTCCTCGGGGATCATGCGTCTGTCGAGTTTGAACATGACTTTGCCCGGAATCACATTGGTGTTGGTGCCGCCTTCAATCATGCCGACATTCAAGTACGGGTGTGTGATGCCTTCGACCTTGGAGCGTATGTTTTTGTACAGCGTGTTTTGCGCGTACAGAGCATTGAGCAAGGCCACCGCGCCTTGCAGAGCATCCACACCACTGTCGGGAATGGCCGCATGCGCCATGCGTCCGTGCACCGTCACTTCCATTTGCAAACAGCCGTTGTGCGCGGTCACCACTTGGTAGCTGAAACCGGCGGCCATCATCAAATCAGGTTTGGTGTGGCCGTTGGCCAGTAACCAACCGGGACCGAGTTCGCCGCCGAATTCTTCGTCATAAGTGAAATGCAATTCCACCGAACCTTTGGCAGGCTTGGCCACTGCTTCAAGCGCGCGCACCGCGAATGTGAAGGTAGAGAAATCGCATTTGCTGACTGCCGATGCGCGTCCATACAACTTACCGTCTTCAATCTCCGCGCCGTAAGGGTCGTGTGTCCAACCTTCGCCGGGAGGCACCACGTCGCCGTGTGCGTTCAATGCCACCACGCGTCCTTCGCCATAACGTCGGCGCACAATCAAATTGGTGATGGAGGTCAGTCCGTGTTCATGCGCCAAGGCTGCGGGGATGTCAAAACGCTCGGCTTGCATGCCCATGGTTTGCAGCAGTTCGGCCGTGCGAATCGCATGCGGTGTGTTGTTGCCGGGCGGTGTGTCGGTGGGCACACGCACGAGTGCTTGCAAGAACTTCACTTGCTCGTCAAAGTGCGCGTCAATCCATTGGTCTAGTTGTTCGTAGGTGTTCATCTGTGTCTCGGTTTTCAGCTCTGCGCTTTAAAAGGGTGTTGGGTCTTCCAGTGGCGCGCAATATCCACGCGTTTGCACACCCACACTTTGTCGTGCTTTTCAATATGGTCTAAAAACTTTTGCAAAGCCAGTATGCGCCCCGGTCTGCCCAGCAACCTGCAATGCATGCCTATGCTCATCATCTTGGGAGACTCAGCGCCTTCGGCATACAACACATCAAAGCTGTCGCGCAGGTAGACAAAAAAATCTTCTGCTTGCGAATAGCCTTGCGGCAATGAGAAACGCATGTCGTTTACATCCAGCGTATAGGGCACCACCAGATGCGGCACCACCGCGCCATCGGTCTTTTTCACTGTCATCCAAAAAGGTAAATCGTCGCCGTAGTAATCGCTGTCGTACTCAAAGCCGCCTTGGTCTAAAAGCAGGCGACGCGTATTCGGGCTGTCGCGCCCGGTGTACCAACCCGCAGGTGTGTGTCCGGTCATTTCGCGAATGATGTCGATGCCGGTTTGCATGTGCATGCGTTCTGTCGCTTCGTCAATTTGCTGGTAGTTGATCCAACGCCAGCCGTGACACGCGATTTCATGACCGAGTTCGACAAAGGCGGCGGTCAAATCGGGGTGGCGCTGCAAGGCCATGCTGACGCCAAACACGGTCAGCGGTAAGCCGCGTTTTTCAAACTCGCGCAATAGGCGCCACACGCCCACACGCGAGCCGTATTCGTAAATGCCTTCCATGGTCAGGTGGCGATCAGCAAAACTTGGCGGATTGAACATTTCGGACAAAAACTGCTCTGAACCCGGGTCGCCGTGCAGCGTGGCGTTCTCGCCGCCTTCTTCGTAATTCAAAACAAATTGCACCGCGATGCGCGCCTGCCCCGGCCAGTTGGCCTGCGGCGGGTTGCGGCCATAGCCGACCAGGTCACGGGGATAGGGAAGGGTGGAGTCGTATGTCATGCCAAAGCGTTCCCTATGAATGCGGATATGTCATTGATCTTCTTCTTGCGCCTTGCGTTTTTTCGCTCGCAAAGGTGTGCCCAGCAAGTAAAGCACAAGCCCCAAGGGGAGCAGGCCATAGCAAAAAAAAGTGACGATGGCACCCAATACGCTGCCGTTGCTGGCGGTGGCTTCCACCACCGACATCAGGGTCACAACAAACATCCAAGCAATGACAACGATATACATCATGACAACAACATCACCCTCGCGGTTTGAAATGTATTCAATGGGCAGGACGCCGCAACATCAAGGCTGAGCGCTTGCACGAAGCTACCAACACATTGTGTTGGTTATAGCCCCGGTGTTCAAAAATCACGATGCCGTTGTGCGGGCGTGACTTGCTTTCGCGCAACTCCACCACTTCGGTTTCCACATGCACCGTGTCGCCATGAAACAGCGGTTTGGGAAACCGGACCTCGTCCCAACCGAGGTTGGCAACCGTGGTGCCCAAGGTGGTGTCGCCGACAGACACGCCGACGATCAAGCCCAGCGTGAACACACTGTTGACGATGCGCTGACCGTATTCCGTGTGGTTTTTGCAATACTCCTCGTCCAGATGCAAAGCGGCTGGGTTGTGCGTCAGCGCCGAGAACATGATGTTGTCCATCTCAGAGACGGTACGGCGAATCGCGTGCTGAAAAGTTTGTCCAACAAAAAATTCTTCGAAATACAGGCCAGCCATGTTCAATGTCCTTTGTGGGTTGCGAGCAGACGCAGCGCCTGCGTCAAATGCGGTTTGTCAATCATTTTGCCGTCAAGTTGCACCGCGCCCGCGCCACCGGCCTGTGCGAATGCATCGACGATACGTTGGGCGTGTTGCAGCTCTTGCGGTGTGGCGGTGAAGCCTGCGTTGATGATGGCCACTTGGTCTGGGTGAATCGCCAGCTTGCCGCTGAAGCCTTGGCGACGCGCGCGTTGAACGTCGGCTTGCAAGCTATCGAAGTTGCGGAAATCCACATTCAAAGTGTCTATGGCTTGCACACCTGCATGAGAGGCGGCCAGCAAGCACAAAGAACGCGCAAGCACAAAGGCCTCATCAAACTCACCGTTGTCTTTTTTGTTGGTCGTCGCGCCAATATCCGTGGCCAAGTCCTCTGCGCCCCAGGTCAAACCGGCCAAGCGCGGCGAGCAGCCTGCGTAGCTGTCAAGTTGAAACAAAGCCCCGGCCACTTCGGTGGCAACGGGCAGTATGCGGGTGTGGCCTAGCGCGATGCCTTCGCGCTGTTCAAGCGCGCTTAAAAAATGGTCTAACTGTTGTACATCTTTGGCGTTCAAAGGTTTGGGCAACACAATACCGTCAGGTTTACCGGGCATGACAGCGACCAGATCCGGTAGCGACAAAGCCGTGTCTAAAGGGTTGATGCGCACCCATACTTGTTGGTGAGCGCGGTCATGGTGTTTCAAATAGTCCAACACCATGCCGCGTGCGAGGGGCAACCTGTCTTGTGATACAGCGTCTTCCAAGTCCAGCAGCAAGGCATCCGCGCCGGTGCTTGCGGCTTTGGCCATTTTTTTCTCGCTGTCGCCCGGTACGAACAGCAGTGATTTAAGCGTCATGGGTTGTCTTTCTGTTGATACAAAGCATGCTAACAAACTGCATTTCGCCGGGTTTCGAAAGCGGTGGGTATGAAAAACCTTGCATCCAAAGGATTTAATCGCCACTAAAAGGGACCAACGACTCATCAACGACAATCTGAGGCTTGCCTAAACGACATACCTATTTTTTTTCTGAGACATTGAATGAAACCCGACACCATTGAAGCGACTTTGCCTGTGATTGATGCCACTGAGTTGCGCCGCTGTCTCGGAACCTTTGTGACAGGTGTGACAGTGATGACAGCGCTTGATGCCCATGGTCAACCCGACGGCGTCACCGCGAATTCCTTCAGTTCTTTGTCGCTGGACCCGCCATTGATTGTCTGGAGTCTGCGTTTGCAATCACGCAGTTTCCAAACATTCAAAAACGCCCAGCGGTTTGCAGTCAATATATTGGCGCAAGACCAAGTGTCTGTGTCCAACCGGTTCGCGGCCTCAGGTGTGAAAAATTTTGCAGAGGTGCCCCACGCACTAGGCCTTGGCGGCGTGCCATTGATCGAGGGTTGTACTTCTTACCTTGAATGCAGTTTAGAAGCCACTTATCCCGGTGGTGACCATGAATTGTTTGTGGCAAGAGTTGAGCGCATACAAATGAATGACAAAAAACCGCTAGCTTATGGCGGTGGTGGGTATTTGTCGGTTGAGGTTTTGGATAAGGGATAGAGTCAAGACCTGATGAAACTCATCGCCTTGGATGTCTGTTGGTGAACATTTATGAGCTGCTTTAACTACATATAGCAGCATTTTAAAAAAAGTTCATTTTTTCTGCTTATTGGTGTTTTTTTTATTGGGCGGATTCAAGCACGAAGTGCAACTTTGATTAACCGTAGGAAGGAGGCTGAGGATGTTTAGCATTCAAGGCTTCCTGACCTGCAAGTCTAAGTTGCCCGATGAATTACAAACACCTCAGCCAGATTGAAAGATATCAGATTCACAGCCTTATGAAAGCCCAGCACAACATCACGC
>CAMDJS010000112.1 GCA_945900685.1 Bordetella parapertussis | reverse complement strand
CGTTGCGGTGCTTTGGAAGTGTCTGACTTTGTAGAGTTTTTACGCATGAAACTTACCGATTGATAACAAAGGCGGGATTCTAGGTCATGCCCAAAAAAAAGCCGCTGGGTTCAGCGGCTGGAGCTAAGTGCTTGGGTTAATTGCTTGGGCTTACCAACTCAAAGGTGCCGAACCGGGTGGTGGAACAGCGGTTGCTGGTGGCAGGGGCGGGTAGTTGTAATTTTGATTGCTAGACAACATGGGGGTGATTTGCAAGCGGACTGTGGGGCCAGGGTCTTGCGGTAACTGGACGTTGTACTGTTTGCCCGCAAATTCATAAGTCACGTTGTAGGCCACAGTGCGGTTTTCATAGAAATTTTGGTTATTGCATGTCTGCACGGTTTTCTGCTCAGGGGCAGGTGTGCCTTCGATTTTGTTGCCAAGGATGGCGCCGCCGAACATGCCTATGGCTGTGCCCAAACCATCGCGGCCTATGGCGTGACCTACCGTGCCGCCCGCAATCGCACCCATGATGGCACCGGCTCCTGATTTGCTCGGCTGGGTGGTGACTTGCTGTTGAGAACACACTTGGCGGGGAACCGCGACTTGTTGAATGATGGGAACTGTAGAGATCACGCGTCCAATTTCCTGTGCCTGCGCGCTGATACTGAAAAAGACAGCTAAGAGGCCAAAAGCTGGTATCCATTTGTTCATACATTTCTCCTTGATCGGTGTCGGTATTTATCTCAACGGTGCAGCCCACCGTGCGGTTGACGGTGGGCTGTTTTGAATCTGTGACAATCTTTGCATGAATCTAGAAAATTGGTTGAGTCATTGCGAGAACTTACACCCGCAATCTATTGATTTAGGGCTGGAACGCGTGGCCCAAGTGGCAGACACCATGGGCTTGCGATTTGATTGCCCGGTCATCACCGTGGCGGGCACCAATGGAAAAGGCTCTACTTGCGCCATGCTGGAAGCGGTTTA
Source organism: Bordetella parapertussis (assembly GCA_945900685.1). GTDB lineage: Bacteria > Pseudomonadota > Gammaproteobacteria > Burkholderiales > Burkholderiaceae_C > Limnohabitans > Limnohabitans parapertussis_C. Next base: position 5,808 of record CAMDJS010000112.1, on the reverse strand, counting down.
CCGCCAATCAGGCTACAAAACCGGGATGTACACCTCGCCGCATCTGGTGTATTTCCAAGAGCGCTGCCGTCTGCAGGGTCAAGCCGTCGCCGCTGAAGAACTGATCAAGCATTTTGAAAAAGTCGAGGCGGCCAGAGACGATATCACCCTGAGTTATTTTGAGTTCACCAGTCTGGCGTTATTCAGTTGTATGGCTGCCGCCTCTTTGGATGTGGTTATTTTGGAGGTCGGCTTGGGCGGTCGCTTGGATGCGGTCAATGTCATAGACACCGATTGCGCTGTGATCACCAGCATTGACCTAGACCACATGGAACTGCTTGGCAAAGACAGAGAGAGCATCGGTTTTGAAAAAGCCGGCATCATGCGTCCCCACAAACCGGTGGTCATCAGTGACCCCTCGCCGCCTGAATCGGTGTCGTCGCATGCCAGCCGTTTGAATGCGGATGTGTGGCAAGTGACCAAGGATGTGCAATTCACCGGCGATACGCAGCAATGGACCTGGCGCTCGCGCGGTCGCACCTATAGCGGCTTGGCTTACCCGGCCTTGCGCGGAGCCAATCAAATGTTGAATGCCGCTGGGGTGTTGGCTGTGATGGAGGCCTTGCGACAACAACTTCCCGTCACTGCCCAAGCTATTCGCGCGGGTTTATCGACAGTGCAATGGCCTGGACGTTTTCAAATACTGCCGGGTCAACCGGCCATAGTTTTGGATGTGGCGCACAACCCGCACGCTGCTTCTGCCTTGGCGCACAACTTGGATGCCATGGGTTTTTACCCCCGAACCCATGCCGTGATCGGCGCCATGGCGGACAAGGATATTGCCGGTTTACTCAAACGGCTGATTCCGCTTGTCGAATGTTGGTACTTCTGTGATCTGCCGACGCCTCGTGCGGCCACGGCTGTGCAATTACACACTGCGTGGCAGTCACTTTCACCGCCATCCACTTCCAAAGCCAGCCAGTTTGTCGGACCTCAACAAGCGCTGTCTCAGGCGATGGAAGCCGCCGACCCCGCTGATAGAATTCTCGTTTTTGGTTCGTTCTTCACTGTTGGCGGTGTTTTGCAGCATGGCATTGATGGCCGTTTACCCGCTTATTTACCCACCTGAACCTGCTCATGGCCTTTTTCAAGTCCCGCACCAAATCCAATTCCTCTGCTGAATCTGTCAATGATGATGCCCAAAGCATGGACAGTTTGCGCAAACAGGCCCGCCATAGATTGATTGGTGCGACGGTTTTGGTGCTCATCGCAGTGGTTGGCTTTCCCATTGTTTTTGATACCAAACCCAGGGACATAGCGTCTGATATCCGCATCGACATGCCCGAGCGTGACGCAGTGAAACCAAGCCAACCCCCTCAAGCCCCTGTGCCTGACAAAGCCGCATTGACGCAACTCCCGGTGTCCGAGGCTGTGTCCGGCAATGAGCAACTTATTCAACAAGACAGCAAAAATTCTTCTAAAGAAGTGCCTGTGGCGGATGAAGCTAACCAAACCATAGACAATAAACCGGCCAGCAGCAAACCGGTCAAAGCCGACAACACCAAACCAGCACCTGTTGCACCTGTTGAGAATTCCGCTGTCGCCAAGCCTGCGGCTAATGAAAAAACAGCTGAACGTTTTATTGTTCAATTCGGCGCATACTCAGACGAAACCAAGGTCAAAGACCTGCGTTTCAAGCTTGAGAAAACCGGTGTCAAAACCTATACCCATGTGGCTCAAACCAGCGAAGGCAAACGTACCCGCGTGCGAGCTGGCCCTTTTGCGACACGTGAGGAAGCTCAAAAAGTCATCAATAAAACCAAATCGCTGCAACCCAATGCAGTCATCTTGACACTTTGATGCATGAATACGGTTGATTGGGTTTTACTGAGCGTTTTGTTGCTCTCCGGCCTTTGGGGAGTGTGGCACGGAGTGGTCAAGGAAGTGTTTTCATTGATGGCTTGGATTCTCGGCTTTGTGTTGTCGAGTCAATTCGCAGCTGATGCCTCCCAAGTCTTGCCACTTTCATGGACTCAGGGTTTGCGCATGGCTTGCGCTTGGGTTTTGATTTTTTTGTTGGTGCTGCTTGTGATGGGCTTGCTCGCAAGCTTGCTCAAACAACTGCTTTCAATGGTCGGACTGGGCTTGATTGATCGCTTTTTAGGAGGCGTATTCGGCGTGTTGCGAGCAACCATCATGTTGCTGGCAATCACCTTGTTGGTAGGTTTGACGCCGTTGAAATCCAATCTGGAATGGATGGGTTCTCGCGTCGCACAAACTGTTCATCTGCTGCTTGTGTATTTAAAGCCGGCGTTGCCGGCGCCATTAGAAAGGTTGGTGACTTGATGTGCGGCATAGTGGGGGTTGTCAGTCAGTCCCATGTGAACCAGTTGATCTATGACGCTTTGCTGTTGTTGCAGCACCGCGGACAAGATGCGGCTGGTATCGTCACTCAGTTGGATCGAAAATTTTTCATGCAAAAAGCCAAGGGCATGGTGCGTGATGTTTTTCGCACTCGCAATATGCGCGCATTGCCCGGTAATATCGGTTTGGGTCAGGTGCGTTATCCGACCGCAGGTAACGCTTACAGCGAAGAAGAAGCGCAGCCTTTTTATGTGAACGCGCCCTTTGGTTTGGTGATGGTGCACAACGGCAATCTCACCAACGCTCAAGTCCTCAAAGCCGAACTCTTTTCAACCGATCACCGCCATATCAACACTGAAAGTGATTCAGAAGTTTTGCTCAACGTGCTGGCGCATGAGTTGGAAAAAACCACACGCGGCATTACCTTGGCAGCGACCGATGTGTTTACGGCCGTGAGCGGCGTGCACCAACGTATCAAAGGCTCTTACGCGGTTATCGCCATGATCGCCGGACACGGCTTGCTGGCTTTTCGCGACCCATTCGGTATCCGGCCTTTGTGTCTGGGGCGCGGTGCCGACGGTACTTGGATGGTGGGCAGTGAATCTGTTGCGCTGGAAGGAACTGGCCATGTGTTTGTGCGCGATGTCGCACCAGGCGAGGCGTTGTTCATCGATATGCAAGGTCAGTTGCATGCGCACCAGTGCGCGGCCAAGCACCAACTCATGCCCTGCATATTTGAGTATGTGTATATGGCTCGTCCTGACTCCACCATGGACGGCATTTCTGTTTATCAGGCGCGCTTGAATCTGGGTGAAACCCTGGCCAAGCGGGTCGTCTCCACTGTGCCTCCATCAGACATCGACGTGGTGATTCCGATTCCTGAATCCAGTCGCCCCAGTGCCACACAGCTTGCGCATTTGCTCGGCAAACCCTACCGCGAAGGGTTTGTGAAAAACCGCTATGTCGGCCGCACCTTCATCATGCCGGGTCAAGCGGTGCGCAAACGCTCTGTGCGCCAAAAGCTGAATGTGATCGTCAGCGAGTTCAAAGATCGCAACGTGTTGTTGGTGGATGATTCCATCGTGCGCGGCACTACCAGTAAAGAGATCGTGCAAATGGCGCGTGATGCAGGCGCACGCAAGGTGTACCTGGCCAGCGCCGCTCCGCCGGTGCGTTACCCGAATGTGTACGGCATCGATATGCCGACATCCGAGGAACTCGTGGCCTATGGCAGAACGGTGGAAGAAGTGCGGCAATTGATCGGTTGCGATGCGCTGATCTACCAAGATATTGCGCCCATGCTCGAGGCCGTGGCGCGCGCAGCCTTGCCCGGCGCACCTGTCATTGATGGCTTCGATGCTTCATGCTTTGACGGTGTTTACATCACCGGCGACGTCAGCAGCGAAGACATCTCCCGCATGAGTCAACAGCGGGTCGGTTCCGAGGAAGACAGTGCCGACCATTCACGCCTGGCTTTGCCCAACGCCCATCCTTAATTCACGCCATGACTGATTCAAAGCAACCCTCTTCCCTGCACCCTGAGACATTGGCGGTTCGACTGGCCGTTGAAAAAAGCCAATACGGAGAAAACTCAGAAGCCTTGTACCTGACCAGTGGTTATGTGCAACCGTCGGCGCAGGCTTCTGCCGACAGATTTTCAGGCGAGGAAGATGGTTATACCTATGGCCGAGCAGGCAACCCGACAGTCAGCAGTTTCGAGATGCGTCTTGCCGCACTTGAGCGCACCGAGGCGGCCATTGCCACATCCAGTGGCATGTCGGCCATCACCTTGATGCTGTTTAGCTTGCTCAAGGCCGGTGACCATGTGGTGTATTCGCAATCGATGTTCGGCTCAACCATCAAGCTGATTGGTTCTGAGTTCGCCCGTTTTGGGGTTGAGTCCACCATGGTGTCGCAAACCGATTTGTCTGCTTGGAAATTGGCGATCAAGCCCAACACCAAACTGTTGTTTGCAGAGACGCCCACCAATCCGTTGACCGATGTGTGTGATATCGCTGCCTTGGCAGATCTGGCTCACAATGCCGGGGCTTTGCTGGCTGTCGACAATTGTTTTGCGACTCCTATCTTTCAACTTCCTGTGAACATGGGCACGGACATCGTAATGCACTCGGGAACCAAATACCTTGACGGCCAAGGTCGCGTGATGGCCGGTGCCTTGTGTGCAAGCCATGCCTTGGTGAATGAAAAATTTCTGCCCGTGATGAAAAACAGCGGCATGGTGTTGGCGCCCTTCAACGCCTGGGTGATTCTCAAAGGCTTGGAAACGCTGGACATTCGCATGCGCGCGCAAAGCGCCCGTGCCCACGAGTTGGCGCTTTGGTTGGAACAACATCACGAGGTGTCTCGTGTGTATTACCCGAGTTTGAAAAGCCATGCGCAACATGAATTGGCATTGAAACAAATGTCAGGCATGGGTGGCGCTGTGCTGTCTTTCGACATCAAAGCCAAAGACCCTGAGCAAGCCAGAGCGCGTGCCTTCCATGTGCTCGACAGTCTGCAAACCTTGTCGCTGTGTACCAATTTGGGAGACACCAAAACGCTGTTGACCCACCCGGCCAGTACCTCACATGGCAAGTTGACCGAAGGCCAACGACAAGCTGCCGGTATTGGCCAAGGGCTGATTCGCGTGGCTGTGGGTTTGGAACATATTGAAGACATGAAGACCGATTTGTTGCGCGGTCTGGAAACCATTTAAGTTGACCGTTGAGATGACCACAAGAACACGTTTTGCACCGTCGCCCACCGGCTTTATTCATCTGGGCAATATCCGTTCGGCTTTGTATCCGTGGGCATTTGCCCGGGCCACCGGCGGCAAATTCATTTTGCGTATTGAAGACACCGATGTGGAGCGTTCTTCCCAAGAAGCGGTGGATGTGATTTTGCAAGGCATGTCGTGGCTGGGGTTGGAATATGACGAAGGTCCGTTCTACCAAATGCAACGCATGGACCGCTACAAGCAAGTGCTGGCGCAGTTGCAGGACAATGGCTTTGTGTACCCGTGCTACATGAGCGTGACCGAGTTAGATACCTTGCGCGAAAAGCAAATGGCGGCCAAAGAAAAACCGCGTTACGACGGCACTTGGCGGCCCGAGCCGGGTAAGACTTTGCCCTCCATTCCAAGCGGTATGCAACCGGTGCTGCGTTTTAAAACACCCTTAAGCGGTGCTGTGACCTGGGACGACAAGGTCAAAGGCCACATCTCCATCAGCAACACCGAACTCGACGACTTGGTGATTGCGCGCCCCGACGGTACCCCAACCTACAACTTTTGCGTGGTGGTGGATGACATAGACATGGCCATCACCCATGTGATTCGCGGCGACGACCATGTGAACAACACGCCCCGGCAAATCCATATTTTTCAAGCGCTGGGCCATGTGCCGCCGGTGTATGCGCATTTGCCCACCGTGTTGAACGAGCAAGGCGACAAACTGAGTAAGCGCA
>CAMDJS010000111.1 GCA_945900685.1 Bordetella parapertussis | reverse complement strand
TACGACCAGCTTATTCATGACGTGGCTTTGCAAAAGCTGCCCATGGTGCTGGCGCTGGACCGTGCAGGCATTGTCGGCGCCGACGGCCCCACCCATGCCGGTGTGTACGACATTCCTTTTCTGCGCTGCATTCCACAAGTCAGCATCGCTTGCCCCGCGGACGAAAACGAATGCCGCCTGTTGCTCAGCACCGCGCACGCGCAAGACCACACCGTGGCGGTACGCTACCCACGCGGAGCGGGTGTGGGCACACCGATGAGTGCTGGTTTGCCAACCCTGCCGTTTGGCAAAGGGGAAATACGTCGCCAAGGCAAGGGCGTGGCGATATTGGCGTTTGGCACCATGCTGTACCCCGCTTTACAAGCCGCTGAGAACCTCAACGCCAGCGTGGCCAATATGCGTTGGGCCAAGCCTTTGGACACAGCGTTATTGCTTCAGCTGGCGTCCAGTCACCAAGCCTTGGTGACCGTGGAAGAGGGTGCGCTGATGGGTGGCGCTGGGTCCGCAGTCCTTGAGGCTTTACAAGATGCAGGCATCACCATTCCCGTATGGCGCATAGGGGTACCCGATGTGTTCACCGAGCATGGCGATCCGCAAAAAATTCTCTCCAGCCTAGGCCTTGATTCGCAAGGCATTGAAGCTTCCATCCAGCAACGTTTTGCGCAATATCTCAAGCCCACAGATGCTACGGTTAATCCCAGTTTGAAACTGGTGGGCTGATACACTCGCCGCGCAAACTATTCACTCTTTGGAGACTTAAGCATGGATCGTCGTTCTGCTCTTAAAAACGCGGGTATTTTGGGCGTGCTGGCCGCGGGCACTGCACCCGCTGTGCATGCCCAAGCCGCTATTCGTTGGCGCTTGGCTTCAAGCTTTCCCAAGTCGCTTGACACCATTTACGGTGCCGCCGAAACCTTTGTGAAAAAGGTCGGTGAACTGAGCGGCGGCAAGTTTGTGATTTCTTCCCACGCAGCGGGCGAGCTGATGCCTCCGTTTGGCGTGGTGGATGGTGTACAAAATGGCACAGTAGAAGTGGCGCACACCGCTCCTTACTACTTCTTTGGCAAAGACGAAACTTTTGCGCTGGGCTGCACCATTCCTTTTGGCTTGAACAGCCGCCAAATGACGGCGTGGATGTTCCAAGGCAATGGCTTGAAGCTCATGCGTGAGTTTTACAAGCAGTACAACATCATCAATTTCCCCGCCGGCAATTCTGGTGCGCAAATGGGCGGCTGGTACCGCAAGGAAGTCAAGTCCTTGGCCGACATCAAGGGCTTGAAATTCCGTGTGGGCGGCTTTGCGGGCAAAGTCGTTGAGCGCTTGGGCGGCGTGCCACAAAACATTCCTGGTGGCGAGATTTACCAAGCCTTGGAAAAAGGCACCATCGATGCCGCCGAGTGGATCGGGCCCTATGACGACCAAAAATTGGGCTTCAACAAGGTGGCGCCGTTTTACTACTACCCCGGTTGGTGGGAAGGTTGTTCCCAGCTGGATGTTTTCATCAATGACAAGGCCTACAACAGTTTGTCTGCTGAGAACAAAGCCATTATTGAGTGTGCGGCAGCTTATGCGCACATCGAATGCCAAGCCAAGTACGATGCCCGCAACCCTATTGCACTCAAGCAATTGGTGGCCAGCAAAACCAAGGTTCTGCCCTTTCCCAAAGACGTGATGGACGCGGGTTTCAAAGAAGCCATGGCTTTGTACGACGAACTGAGTGCCAAAAACCCCAACTGGAAAAAAGTCTACGAAGACTACTCTTCTTTCCGACGTGACCAAAACCTGTGGTTCCGTTTTTCTGAAGCCACCTTCGATCGTTACATGCAAAGCGTCAAACTCTAAAAGGATTCCATGTCCCTCTCTATGTACCAGGCCAGCGTGCCACGCATCGTCAATATGTTGACGAACTTAGACCACCTGCTGGACAAGGCCTTGGTACATATAGAAACCAAGAAATGGAATGAAACTGCTTTAACGCAGTTTCGTCTTTACCCCGATATGCTTCCTCTGACACGGCAGGTACAAATTGCCTGCGATACCGCCAAAGGCGTGGTGGCAAGGTTGGCAGGGGTGGAGATACCGGCTTATGAAGACAATGAAGTGAGCTTTGCTGATCTCAAGCAACGCATTGCCAAAACCATTGCGTTTATCAATGGTTTTAGCGCTGCCCAAATCGACGGCAGCGAAGACAAAGACATTGTTACCAAGCGCGGCGATGTGGAAACCCACTACAAAGGCATGCAGTTTTTACTCAACCACGCCATGCCCAATGTTTATTTCCATGTCACCACGGTGTATGCCATCCTCAGACACAACGGCGTTGAGATAGGTAAACGAGACTACTTAGGCAAGGTATAAAAAAAAGCCCCTCACGGGGCTTTTTTTATGGGACTGATTTTTTAGATCAGGGCTTGGTAGCTGCGTCCTTGTCCATGGCGTCTTGCCTCATCTTCATGGGGTCATCAGCGGGTGCTTCGCTCCCTGCTGCAGGCGCAGCAGCGTTGGGATCTTGTTCCCCTTGGCTGGCGTTCATCATCTCGTTTTGTACCTGCTCCATGTTCAAGGTTTCTTCCTTGTCCAAACCGCTGGAAACAATGCCTGGGAAGGCGATGATGAGGCCCACCATGATGATTTGAATCACAACAAAGGGCACAGCACCCCAGTAGATTTGACCGGTGGTAACAGGCTCAATGGTTTTTTGCGTGGGCTTGTCAAAGTAAGCCTTCAAGGGGGCAACGCTGCGCAAGTAGAACAAGGCAAAACCAAACGGCGGATGCATGAACGAGGTTTGCATATTCACAGCCAGCAACACACCAAACCAAATCAAATCGATACCCAGCTTATCAGCGACTGGGCCCAGCAAGGGCACGACGATGAAAGCCAACTCGAAAAAGTCCAGGAAGAAAGCCAGTACAAAGATCAAAATATTGACAACGATCAAGAAGCCGAGCTGTCCACCCGGCAAATCGCCCAGCAGGTGCTCCACCCATATGTGTCCATCCACCCCTTGGAACACCAAGCTAAAGCTGGTCGAGCCAATCAAGATGAACACCACAAAGCTGGCCAGCTTGGTGGTGGAAGTCATGGCTTGGCGCAGCAACAACCAGCTGAGTCGGCCACGAGACACCGCCATGATGATGGCGCCCAACGCACCCATGGCGCCGCCTTCGGTGGGTGTGGCAATACCTAAAAAGATGGTACCCAACACCAAGAAGATCAAAAACAAGGGAGGGATCAACACAAACGTGACGCGCTCAGCCATACGCGAGAGCAGGCCCAAGCGCAGGTTTTTGTTCAGCACAGCCAACACAAAGGCCAGCAAAACACCTGCGCACAAAGACACCACGATGGTTTCATCGGTGGGCGGATTCACACCCGCCACACCTTTGAAGTAAGAGACCACTGCACCGTAGTTTTGCCCCAGCGCGATGGCGGATCCGGCACTGACGATGGTGAGAAACAGCAAGGACAACAAACCCGACTTACCGTCGTCTTCACGAATGGTTCTGGCTTCCATGGGAAGTGCCGGCACCCACGTGGGCTTGAATATGGCGATCAAGATGACATAGCTCACATACATGGCCGCCAGCATGAAGCCAGGGATGAAAGCGCCTTTGTACATCTCGCCCACGCTGCGTCCCAGTTGGTCAGCCAAGATGATGAGCACCAAGGAGGGGGGGATGATTTGTGCCAAAGTACCCGAGGCTGCAATCACGCCAGACGCCAAGCGGCGGTCATAGCCGTAGCGCAGCATGATGGGCAGGGAAATGAGGCCCATGGAAATCACCGATGCCGCCACCACACCGGTGGTAGCCGCCAGCAAGGTACCCACAAAAATCACGGCACAGGCCAAACCACCACGAATGGGGCCAAACAACTGACCAATGGTGTCGAGCAAGTCTTCGGCCATGCCGCTTCGCTCCAAGATCAGACCCATCAAGGTAAAGAAGGGAATGGCCAGCAAGGTATCGTTTTGCATGATGCCAAAAATGCGCAAAGGCAGGGCTTGCAGCAAGGGTTCGGGCAGCACGCCGAGTTCTATACCGATGAAGCCAAAGAACAAACCACAAGCCCCCAAGCTGAAGGCAACTGGAAAGCCCAGTAACAAGAAAACGATCAGGCCCAAGAACATGATGGGCGCTAAGTTGTTAATAATGAATTCCATGGCGTTTCTCTTTGTCTTAAGCTTTTGATTGGGCTTTGGTTTCAGCCAACTTGCGGATCTCTTCTGCAAGCAGCTCTTCAGGGCTTTTCTCGTCTTTTTTCATGGTAGGGTCGTCAATCAGACCTTGCAAAAACGCCACGCGCTTGATCAACTCAGACACACCTTGCAACCACAGCAGACCAAAACCCAGTGGCAGCATGGCGTAAACCGGCCAACGAATCAAACCACCCGCATTGGAGGACATCTCGTTGCTGACAAAGCCCTGCACGAAGAAAGGAACGCCAAACCACAAAACGGCAGTACACATGGGCAGCAAAAACACAAGAAAACCAAAGATGTCGATTTGGATTTGGGTGCGGCGTGAAAACTTCGAATAAATCACGTCGATTTTCACGTGATCGTTGTTGAGTAAGGTGTAAGCAGACGCGAGTAAAAAAGAAGCGGCGAAGAAATACCATTGGATTTCCAAGAACGCGTTGGAGCTGGTGTTGAAGATTTTTCGCACCAAGGCGTTGACGGCGCTGACCAGCGTCGCAATCAATATCAGCCAAATAACGTATTTGTTTAACCAAGTGTTGAATCGGTCAATGCCGTTTGAAAAACCCAATAGCGCGCCCATGGCTGACTCCCGAAAATCGATGGGGGATTGTAGGGTCTGGCGGGTCAATGTTTAGAAGATGACCGCGAGAGCTTGCGATAAAGTGTGGCCCTGCTGATACCAAGGGCTTTGGCCGCTTGTGAAACATTCCCACGCGATAAATCGATGGCTTTTCGAATCATGGCTGATTGCAGTTGGTGCAAAGGACCTGTGGCGCTGATCAGCGGTGCTTGTTCACAATCTTCCTCTACAAAAGCCCGTGCTTGCAGGTGCAGGCCGCTCCACAAAGGCACATCTAAGTAGTGGTCTTTTGAAGCCGCATCAAACAGCAGCGTCCAAGGCAAGGCAAAGACATCGCTAGCATGCAAGGGTTTTCCCGCGTTGGGAAAAAGGTTCAGCATTTCACGTGCGGCGATATTGGCACCAAGTACCTCACCTTCGCTGCTGAGCAAGACCAAACCATCGTTATCGTCACCCATCAAGCGGCCTGGCCAGTTCAAACGCAATAACAAATCATGCGCTTGGCTAAGCAACAAGGCATTGCCGATAGTGCGAGCCGACAGGGCTGCCAAGTGCATCAATTCGGGACGCTCTGGGCTGTTGATGCCCGTGAGGTCAAGCATGCCGATGCAGTCGCCTTGTGGCCCCCAAATGGGTGCACCAGCGCAGCTGTAAACAGAGGTGTCGCGGAAAAAATGCTCGCCACGGTGTAGCCAAACAGGTCGCAGCTCGGTCAAGGCAGCGCTGATGGCGGTGGTGCCTACCGACTCCTCGGACAAGTCCACACCGATACGCGCAATCGCTTCCACCCTTTTGTCGTGGCGGTCTATGCTGCCGCCCACATCCAACACCACGCCTTTGGCGTCTGTCAGCAAAGCGAAAAAAGAGGTTCCTGCGATGGCACGGCACAAGCGCTCTATTTCAGGCTGCGCTGCTTGAACAAAATCGCGCTGAAGGTCGAGTGTGCGGGCAATGTGTGCCGCAGAAACGGCATCAAAAGCCACGCTGTAGTCAGGGTGTAAACCGTTGCTGAGACAGCGACGCCAGCTGTGTGAAATCCAGGCAGGCAGTGTGGGAGAAGCAGCCTCACCATTGAACAGCACTGCAAGCCTAGCTTGCTCCAGCAAGGCGAGTCTGTCTAATGTGCTAACTGGTGTATTCATGAGGTGTTAAATGTGGGTGATATGGCTGACAGAGCGCTTACCGAGGCAGCAGCAAACCGACCGTCTTGATACCGGCAAGCGTTAAGAGCAAAGAGCCAAGCAAGTGCAAACCCGCGGTCATCAAGGCCAGCACAAAACGCGACTGCATCAGCATGGCAACCACCTCGGCACTGAAAGAGGAAAAGGTGGTGAGTGCGCCCAAAAACCCCGTGATCAGCAGCAACCGCCACGCAGGATCGAGCTCAGGTAAAGCTTGAAACACCGCGACGCACACGCCAACGAGGTAACCGCCGATCAAATTGGCGTACAGCGTGCCCCAAGGAAGCGTTGCGCCCACATTGAACAACAGCCCAAGTTGCCAGCGAGCCAAAGCGCCAGCACAGGCTCCGATACAAATGGCGATGACAGCACTCATAAGGTGTTTGAGGGATACAGATGCAGCATTATCAATCTATGTGGAGGTGAGCTAAACCGTCGCAGGCAAAGCGTGGTTTAATTTTCTATATGCAAGTTAATCAAGCTGATCAGCGCTGGCAATTTTGGATTGACCGGGGCGGCACCTTCACGGACATCGTGGCGCGAGATCCTTTGGGGGAATTGCACACCCACAAACTGCTGAGCCAAAACCCGCAGATGTACGCGGATGCCGCGGTGCAAGGGATACGCGAGTTGCTGGGCTTAAAGGCCCATGAACCTGTACCGGCTGAGCGCATTGCCTGTGTACGCATGGGCACCACTGTGGCGACCAATGCCTTGCTTGAGCGCAAAGGCGAACCCACGCTGTTGGTCACCACCCGAGGTTTTCGTGATGTGCTGCGCATTGCATACCAAAACCGCCCTCGTTTGTTTGACCGACATATCGTCTTACCCGAGATGCTCTACAGCGAAGTGATAGAGGCTGATGAGCGCATGGGCGCACATGGTGAGGTGGTTCAAGTGCTAGATCAAGCAACGCTGCGCTTGGGCTTGTCTGCCGCCTATGACAGGGGCTTGCGGTCTGTAGCGATGGTGTTTCTGCACGGATACCG
>CAMDJS010000110.1 GCA_945900685.1 Bordetella parapertussis | reverse complement strand
GTTGCACCATGCGCTCGACGGCTCCAGCAATGGCAAATGTGCCGCCACTGGTCAAGGCATCGCTGGTGTTGGTGGGGAACTCGCGCACTTCACCGGTAGGCACGCGCAGTCCAGCGGTGCCCGACTCGAGTGCGCGCAACATGATGCCGTGGCCGGGAAGAATAAGACCGCCCAAAAAATGGCCTTGTGCATCTATCGCCTCCACCGTGACGGCGGTGCCGACCATGACAACCACCATCGGCCGCGGTGCAGCTTGGGCAGTCTGTGCGCGCATTCGCGCCAACGCACCAATCATGGCGACCCAGCGGTCCGCACCTAATCGCGTGGGGTGGTCGTAGCCGTTGTGCAGACCGGCTTCACTGGCCGAAGGCACGACCCAACTGGGCATCAAGTCCCAGAGTTCTAGTTGCTCGTCCACGCGGCGGCGCAATGCATCACCCGCCACAATGCAACCCAGCATGCGCGTGGCCGCAGGCAACGACTTCCAATCTTCATCGGCTAAGCGATCGATGTTTTCTAAAAACACTGCGCCTTGCGACAACAAGGAGGCGTCGGTGCGCGGGCTGTCATACATGGCCCATTTCAAGCGGGTATTACCGACGTCAAGGGCAATAAAAGTCATGGCGCTGTCACAAAAGAAGAATGGCGGCGATTATGCGCGGAACCGATCAGCTATGAACTTGATCAAGATCGGGGCGCAACAAGGGGTAGCAATCTTCCAAGGCTTTGGCCGCGCGCAGCACCAGCGCATCACCGAACATGGGGCCGACCAATTGCACGCCCATGGGCAAGCCATCAGCGGTCAAGCCGCAAGGCAAACTGATAGCCGGTTGCTGGCTCAAATTGAATGGGTAACTGAAAGGCGTCCAACCCAACATGGCTTCTGAGTTCATAGCGCTGTGTCCGGCGGGCAGCGCTTTGAAAGCGGGCACTGCCGTGCTGGGGGTCAGTATCAAATCAAACCGTTGCATGAACTGACGCAAGTGTGATCCGAGCAAACCCCGGCGTTGGTTCAACTGGTGCAAGGCGTTTGCGTCCAGTGTCTCGCCAATGGCTGCTTGCGCCGCAAAGTCGGGGTCGGTCAAGGCTTGTTGCTCTTTACTCAAAGTGCGCCACACCTGGTAAGCCCCGGCAAACCACAAACCGGTGGTGATATCTAGCGGGTCTTCGATGCCGGGGTCAACTTGCTCTATCACCGCGCCCAGGTCTTGCAAATATTGAGCAGCTTGTGCCGTGGCGGCGGCAATGTCTGGATGCACATTTTTTGCATAACCCAAGTTGGGTGAATAGGCGATGCGCAAACCTTTGATGCCGCTGAGCAATTGGTCGGTGTAGTCCACAGCATCAAAAGGCAGCGAGGTCCAATCGCGTGCATCGGCTTGCGTGATGACGTTCATCATCTGCGCCACACCGGTGACGGTCATGGCGTGCGGCCCTAAATGCGCCACCGATCCGAACGGCGACAAAGGGAAAGCCGGCACGCGACCGAAGCTGGGCTTTAACCCGACATTGCCGCAAAACGCAGCGGGTATGCGCACACTGCCTGCGCCGTCAGTGCCGATGGCAAGCGGCCCTAGGCCTGCCGACACTGCAGCAGATGCGCCGCCGGATGAACCGCCGGGCGTGTGCGCCAGGTTCCATGGGTTGCGGCTGATGCCGGTGAGCAGCGAATTGGTTTCACCTTTACAACCGAATTCGGGCGTGGTGGTTTTGCCCAACAGCACCACACCGGCTTCGCGCAATCGCGCAACCGCTGGAGCGTCCACATCCCAACTTTGCTTTGAATTGACGGTGCGGCTGCCGCGCAATGTTGGCCAACCCCGCGTCAACAACAAATCTTTGATCGATGCGGGCACCCCTTCCAAAGCACCCACTGCGCTGCCATTGTGTCTGTGTGCTTGCCAACGTTGCTCACTGATTCGCGCACTCGCCAAGGCGGCTTCTTCATCCACCAGACAAAACGCATTGATCAGTGGATTGATGCGTTGGATACGCTGCAACACTTCTTGTGTCACATCGACAGGCGAGACCGCGCCACCGCGAAACAAGGTCAGCATTTGCTCTACCGTGCATTGGCTCAGATCAGACATGGACTTCTCCTTTCAGGCTCGGGTGCGTGTCAGCGCACTGAGTTTGCGCCAAGGCAAATCACCGGGGTCGGCCGCCATCGGGCCAATCGCCTTGGCCACCAACACCTTGCTGGCGATCGGCTCAAAATCGGCACGAAAATGGTTGGAGCTTTTCAGCACGATCAGTTTCATGGCTTCCGGCGTGATGCCGAGTATGCGCAGCATCTCGCGGTCAAACAACTGCGCCTTGCCGCTGACCACGGCCACCAACACGCCCTCGATTTCCAAGCACGCACTTTGCCCCAGTTGACTGGTCATGCCGCGCATCATGGGGCCTTTCAATACGCAACGCCCGTCGCTGATAGCCACCACGCGGGCACGCGCGACCACCGGCGCATCGCTCATGCCTGCATAAGTCGTCACTGACACACCCAACACCACATCGATCACCGCACCAACACCAGCGGCATAAGCCATCGCCGCCACTTCGGGGTGGTACATCAAACCCAGCGCCACTGCACCGGGGAAACGCTGTCCTGCCCCTTGTTGCAGCAATGCATGCAACATGCCTGTGGTGTTGCTGTCTCCACCGGCACCGGGGTTGTCTTGTGTGTCGGCAATCAACACCGGGCGAGCGTGTTGCGCCGCCAAAGCCAAGGCTTGTGCCACGGCTTCGCGTGCATCTACAAACACCATACGCCATTGCGCTGGTGGTGCAGCCAGTTGATGCAAGGCTTCGGCAGCGGCTTGGGCTTGTTGTGCTTGCTCGGCATAAGCCCACAGCACCGGCGCGCATTCTTCAAAATCGGCGGCTGCAAAGCCCATGCAAAAACTCAACACGCTGTGATGCGCTTTGTCGATCTCATCGATGGCGGCGTAAATGTCTTTGGCCGGCTGCAACCAAGTCGATTGCGCGTTGAGTGAAATCAAGTAAGGCAGGCGATGCACTGTCAGCGCTTCACGCCGCCCCAAACGCAAACGCCGTTGCAGCAATTCGGCTGCGCGTTCGCCGGTCTCGGCCATGTCGATATGCGGGTAGGTGCGGTAAGCCACCAAAGCATCTGCCGTGCTTAACATGCGCTGCGTGACGTTGGCATGCAAATCCAAACTCGCCACCAAAGGCATGTTCTCACCGATGAGCGCACGCACACGCGCCAGCAATTCGCCTTCTGCATCGTCTGCGTGTTCGGCCACTGCCGCGCCGTGCAAATCGAGGTAAACCGCATCAATACCTTGCGACAGCGCTTGCTTCAAATCTTGCAACAGGTCAGTGGCGATGCGCTCGAACGCGTCACGGGTCACGAATGATGACGGACTGGCACCCGCCCATACCGACGGCCACAACTGCCAGCCGTGGCGCTTGGCCGCATCGATGAATCCACCGACGGGAATATTCACGCCGGTGAACTGGGTTTGCATGGCCTCGCCGCGTATGTAAGCAGGAAACGCGTCACCGCGGTTGAACGTTTCCCAATCGGCCAGGCTGGGCGCAAACGTGTTGGTCTCGTGCTGAAACCCGGCGATGAAAACACAAGTCATGCATTCGCTCCGGGCACGCTGGCCAACAAATTGCGCGTGTAGTCATGTTGCGGGTGGGCGTACACATCGGCGGTTTTGCCGTGTTCCACGATATAGCCTTTGTGCATGACGATGACGCTGTCGCAGAGTTGTGCGGCCACACGCAAATCGTGGGTGATGAACAGCAAGCCCAGCCCCATGCTGCGCTGCACTTCGCGCAACAAATCCAAAATTTGCGCTTGTACAGACACATCGAGTGCACTGACCGCTTCGTCAGCCACCAACACATCGGGCTGACAAGCAAGAGCTCGTGCCAAGGCAATGCGTTGTCTTTGACCGCCGCTGAACTGGCTGGGGTAACGCTCCCAAGCGCTCGCATCCAAGCCGGTTTGCGCAAGCAAGGCTTTACCGCGTTCCTGCGCTTGTTGTGTGTTCAAACCGAAATTGCGCGCGCCTTCCATGATGGATTCGCCGACACGCATGCGCGGATTCAGCGATCGGTTCGGGTCTTGAAACACCACTTGTATCCGGTGACGCAAGGGTCGCAATTGCGCTTCAGACAATGAAGCGATGTTGTCATCGCCCCAAAAAATTCCGCCGCTGTCCGGGTCGATCAAACGCAGCACACAACGCGCCAGCGTGGACTTGCCCGAACCGGATTCGCCGACGATGCCCAGTGTTTCACCGGCACGCAAAGACAGACCGGCGTTAACCAACGCATCGGTGCGACGCACCGTCGCCCAGCCTTCGCGGCTGAAGTAGGTTTTGCGCAGGTCTTGCACCCGCAACACTGGAGGTGTATCTGGCAAGTCGCGAGTCGCGGGCGGTGTCATGTTTGGCACCGCCGCCAATAACTGGCGCGTGTAATCCGCGCGCGGTTGTTGCAACACTTGTGTGCGCGCGCCCTGCTCGACCGCTACACCACGGTGCATCACCAGCACCTGGTCGGCGATATCAGCCACCACGCCCATGTCGTGCGTAATGAACAACACCGCCGTACCGCTGTCTTGTTGCAATTGCTTGATGAGTTTCAATATTTCCTGTTGCGTGGTCACGTCCAGCGCGGTGGTCGGCTCGTCGCAAATTAAGAGCGCGGGCTTTAACACCATGGCCATGGCAATCACGATGCGTTGGCGTTGCCCGCCGCTGAGTTGGTGCGGGAAACTGTCCATCATGCGTTCGGGCTCGGGCAAGCGCACCTGTTGCATGATCTTCAACACGGATTCACGGCGTTGCGACAGGGGCCAGTCGGTGTGACAGCGCAGCACCTCGTCGATTTGTTCGCCGCAGCGCATCACTGGGTTCAATGCCGTCATCGGCTCTTGAAACACCATGCCCATGGCACGCCCGCGCAAACCGCGCATGCGTTCCGGTGTTGAGTCCAACAGCGATTCGTTTTGCAGATGGATACTGCCAGCGGTGACACGCAATTCACGCGCCAGCAAACCCATGACCGCCATGGCCAGCACCGACTTGCCGGAGCCGGATTCGCCCACCACACACAAGGTTTCACCGGCATTCAAGCGCAAAGCAATGTCTTGCAAAGCATGGCTGCGGTCAGCACCGGCAGGCAAGGCCACCGAAAGATTGTTCACAGATAAAACAGGTGTGCTCATCAACCCACCCGCTTGGCAAATTTAGGGTCAAGCACATCGCGCAAACCGTCGCCCAGCAAATTGATGGCCAGCACGGTCGGCACCAAAAACAGCGCGGGGTACAACACATTGCCCGGCTGAATGCTGAACTGCACCCGGCCCTCGGCCATGATGTTGCCCCAGGTCGGCACATCCGGCGGCAAGCCCAGCCCCAGAAAACTGAGAATAGCTTCGGTCAACACCGCAGACGCCGCCACAAACGTGCCTTGCACCAACAGCGGCGCCATGGCGTTGGGCAGCACATGCCGCCACAAAATCACCGCCGTCGGCGTGGCCAAAGCGCGCGCGGCTTCCACATACGCTTCTTCACGCAAACTCAGCACCAGCGAGCGGACCAAGCGCGTGACGCGCGGCACCTCAGGAATGGCAATCGCCACCACCACCGTGGCCACACTCGCTCCCAAGACTGAGACCAAGGCAATCGCCAGCAACACCGCAGGTATGGCCATCAAGCCGTCCATGAAACGCATCAGCACGGCATCGACGCGGCGGAAATAACCGGCCAGCATGCCGCACAAACCACCGAGTGAGAGCGCCAGTAAAGACGTGCAAATACCGACCACCAAAGAGATGCGCCCACCGTACATGACGCGGCTGTACACATCGCGGCCAAAATTGTCGGTGCCCAGCCAAAACGTGTGTTGCACCACGCTGCCGTCGGGCAAATTGAATGCGCCGCTTTTGCCCGCCGGTTGATTGATGACATTCGAGTCCATGGCCGCCGGGTCCACCGTGCCCAACCAAGGCGCTGACAGCGACAACAACAGCACAAACAACAACACCGCTGCGCCGAAGCGCACCGAGCCGTGGTCCCATAAACGTTGGTTCAGCGTGGCCATCAGTGACGAATCCTCGGGTCTAACCAAACATAACTGGTGTCCACCAATAAATTGATCAGCACATAGCTGAGTGAGAACAACAACACCAAACCTTGTATGACGGGAAAGTCGCGGTTCAGCACCGCGTCCACAGTGAGTGAACCTAAGCCGGGAATCGCGAACACGGTTTCGGTCACCACCACACCGCCTATCAACAAAGCCACGCCAATACCGATCACAGTGACGATGGGCACGGCTGCATTCGCCAAGGCATGGCGAACCAACACCGTGCGCTCGGTCAAACCTTTGGCGCGCGCGGTGCGAATGAAATCTTCTTGCAACGCCTCGGACACACTGGCACGGGTGATGCGTGCAATCAAGGCCACATACACGGTGGACAGCGTCAGCCAGGGCAGTATGAGTTGACGCATCCACGCCCAGGTGCCTTGCGACTGCGGGCCGCTGATCGGCTTATAGCCTTGCACCGGCAGCCATTGCAATTGCATGGCGAACACATAAATCAACAGGTAGGCGATGACAAACACCGGCACCGAAAAACCAGCCACTGAAAACGCCGACAAGCCCCGGTCTAACCAACCGCCCATGCGCCACGCAGCCAGACTGCCCAGAGGCACGGCGATACACACGGCCAGCAGCACCGTACCCAGCGCCAGCGACAAGGTAGGTTCCATGCGTTGCGCCACCAATGCAGTGACGGGTTTGCTTAAGTAATAGGAGTAACCCAGATCGCCTTGCAGCACCTGGCTCATCCACAAGACATACTGCACAGCGATGGGCTTGTCCAAACCCATGTGCGCGCGGATGTTAGCGATGTCTTCGCGGGTGGCGTTGTTGCCTGCGATCACCGCCGCAGGGTCACCGGGGGCGAGTCGCAACATGAAAAACACCAAGAGCGACACCACCAACAACACAGGCAGCACCGCCAGCAGGCGGCGAATCAGAAAAGATGCCATGGTCAGCGCTTGGCCAG
>CAMDJS010000109.1 GCA_945900685.1 Bordetella parapertussis | reverse complement strand
CAACCCGTGATTGCGCAAGTACAAGGCATTGCCACCGCGGCGGGATGCCAGTTGGTCAGCATGTGTGATTTGGCTGTGGCCAGCCAAGACGCTCGGTTTGCAGTGTCAGGCATCAACTACGGTTTGTTTTGTTCCACCCCTAGCGTGGGTTTGAGTCGCAATATGCACCGCAAGCAGGCGATGGAAATGCTGTTGACTGGTGACTTTATCGATGCCGATACCGCCAAAGAGCGTGGTTTGATTAACCAGGTGGTGCAGGCGGATAAGTTGGCTGAGGCGGTTTTGCAGTTGTGCCTCAAGATCGTAGCCAAACCCGAGCCTGCAGTTCGTTTAGGTAAAGCCTTGTTCTACCAACAGTTGGAGATGGGCTTGAGCGCCGCGTATCAGTTGGCGGGACAAACCATGGCTTGCAATATGATGGAAGAGAGTGCGCAAGAGGGCTTCCAAGCTTTCTTGGACAAGCGTCAACCCAACTGGTCTGCTGGTTAAAAACCCCCTGCTTGTTCAGTTTGGGTTTTCAAAGAACACAATAGTTGAATAGCTGCTGAATTCGAAATAGACACGTTTTTCGTTGGGGTCGGCTTGCATATTCAGGTTTTCGTCTAAAACCCCATACCCGAAGCGGTAGTCGCGGGCTTTGCCGTCATCTGTTCCCAAAGCCGTACTGAGTTTGTCCACCTTCAGGAAGCGGCGCACCAATTTATCGCCAGCATAAACTTCAAGTACGCCATCGGTGCCGGTCCAGTTTTGGATTCCGCGGCCAATTTTATTTTGTTGCTCTTGGGTACAGGCGCCCAAGAGCAACAATCCCATCAGAGCTATGGCTAAGCGGGTACGGGTCAAAGTGGAAAAGCCAAGGTGGGGTTTCATGGACAGGCCTTATTTTTTCACGATCAACTGTTGAATACTCTGGATTTGCTTTTTAAAAATTTTGTCGGCGTCATCGTAAATTTTTTGGCATAAATCGGACACATCGCTGCTTTCGGTTTCTTTGCGAAGCAACAAAGCCGTGCCTTTCTTCAACTCTTGGTAAGACACAGGAATTGTTTGTCCCGAAGGCAGTTGCAGGGTGTTGATATTTTGGAAATAGCCTTTGAATTGGTTGGCAATGCCTTCACGCTGACCCGGGCGGGTGAGGAAATCCTTAGGGATGGCATTCAAAAATTGGTTCAGATCGAAATCGGGGTAGGCCTTGCCTTTGCAAATAGGGTCGGCGTCAATTTGCATTTTGTAGCCAAAGGCGGTGATGACACCAAAAGTGGCTTGGTAAATCCGGTCGTCGTTGCTGAGTTCTGCAGCCTGCAGTGCCGTTCCAAACGACAAAATAAGGGTGGCGATGGTCAGTTGTTTTGAGATGAAGTTGTTTTTCATTTTGTTTCTGTTGTGGTGACTGTGGCGGGTTTCTTTTCCCAAAAAACAGCTTTGTCAGGAAAAATCCAGCGGATGCCGCCGCGTGGTTCGGTGACATCGCCTTTGAAGCGGGGAATCAAGTGCATATTGATATGTGCGACGGTTTGACCTGCGGCAAAACCTTCGTTGATGCCGATATTGAAGGCTTGAGGGCTTAGCTCCGTTTTGAGGGCATTTTTGGCTCGCATCATCATGAAAGTCATGTCTTCGCGCTCTTGGTCGGTGAGGTCGAAATAGGATTCGACATGACGGCGCGGGATGATCAGGGTGTGGCCCGGTGAGACTGGAAAGACATCGCGAAACACCAAAGTCAGCGGACTTTGGTCGATGATGCGCGACTCAGACAAATTGCAGTAAGTACAGACGTTTGGTTTATCCATAGACCCATTCTAGATGGGCGACTCAAGTCATTGCATGGCTGATGCAGAAATGCGTGCCCTTTTAAGACTGATATGCTTGCCCCAAATTTTGAGAACCCTTGCAAATTAAGGGCGTTCTCAACTCTAGGTTAGATGTTTACCAGGGAAGACAATGGGCGATTACACAAATATGTCTGGTTATTACGACTTAATCATGACATCTGGTTATTATGATTACGACAAAATTGTAGACAACTTGGTTCAGCATTTGCCTTTTTCCCAAGTCCTTGAAATTGGTTGTGGCACTGGTTTGATATTGGAAACGTTGGCCAAGCGTCAACCCAGCCTGGCCTTGACCGGCGTGGATTTAACCCAAGCCATGTTGTCCATTGCCCAGCAACGCTTGCAAATTTTCCCCCAAATCACATTACAAAACCAGAATGTGACTGAACTGCACCTAGACCAAAGCTATGACTTGGCTTTTTCCTACGGTGGCGTTTGGTACTTTGTGATCGATGGTGACAAAGAACCCTTTTTGGTCAGCCACATTGCGCACGAAGAACCCAATCGCCAGGGTTTATCCAAGGTGGCGCAGCATATCAATGCGGGTGGGCAATTGCTGCTGGGCGTTCAAGGCCCGCACAATGATTACGCCAGTCCTATTTCGAACGGCATGATGTACTCCCAAAAAATTGAACCCAGTGAGAATGGCTTTACCAAACATTACTATTTGGCCGATGGCGACACAACCTTGATGGCGCAGACGATTCAATACCGTACCTATGGGTTTGCGCAGGCCTTGGCGCTGCTTGAGGGTTTTGGCTTTAGCTACCAGCCTTATTCGGGTAACAAACCGCAGTTTTTGACCTTTAAAAAATCATGAACCCATTGCCAACTCTGGCCTTTATCGGTGTTGGCAACATGGGCAACCCGATGGCTGCGAATTTGATTCGCGCAGGCTATGACGTCACGGTGCTGGATTCGGTGCCTGACAATACAGCCAATTTGGTGGCTTTGGGTGCCAAGCAAGCCCACACCGTAGCGCACGCCGTAGCGCAAGCCGATGTGGTGATGGCCTCGCTGCCCGGCCCCCCTCAAGTCAGCCAAGTCATGCTGGGTGAACACGGTGTTCTTGCCCACGTTCGTTCGGGCGCTACGGTGATCGATACCTCCACCAGTTCGGTGGACTTGGTGCAACGCTTGGTGCAAACGGCTGGCGAAAGAGGTGTTCATTTTTTAGAAGCGCCAGTCACCAACGCGGTGGACATGGCGGCCTTGGGGCGCTTGTCCATCTTTGTGGGTGGCGACAAAGACTGCTACGAAAAACACCTGCCGATTTTTCAAGTCATTGGCGAGAAGATTTTCCATTGCGGCAAACCAGGCAATGCAGCCACCGTGAAACTGCTGACCAACTTGCTGTGGTTTGTGGGTGCAGCCACCATTGGCGAGGCCTTGATGCTGGGCGCCAAAGCGGGTGTGCCGCTGAATGTGGTGCAAGAAGCCATCACCTCCAGCGCCGGTGACAGCTGGTTGGCGCGGCACGACATCCCGTCCATTTTTGCAGGCCATTACGACCCGAGTTTTTCGCTGGCCTTGTGTTGCAAAGATTTAGGGTTGGTCAACCAAATTGCCCAGTCGCAGGGCTATTCGCTCACCATGGGCGCTCATGCGCAAGCTTTGTTTGAAGAGGCAAGAAGCCGCTATGGAGATGAGGCAGCAGAACTGCATGTGGTGAAGTTGTTGGAAGAGCGGGTGGGTTTGTTGCTGCGTCCCCCGCATGGCGAGGCGGTGAAACCATGAGCCGTCAGTCTGAACTGCTTCAAGAGGCGATGCGACATATGCCCGAGGGTGTGGCGGAAAACTACCGCTATTGGGGGCCTGACAGAACCGTGTTTATTCAGCGGGCCAAGGGCTGCGAGCTGTTCGATGTGGACGGTAAAACCTATGTGGACTTCCGTTTGGGCTATGGGCCGGTGATTTTGGGCTATGGCGATGAGCGGGTAGACCAAGCGGTGATCGCCAAAATTCAAAGCGGCGGCACCTTGACGGGTTTTGCGACCGAACTTGACACCTTGGTGGTGCAGCAAATCAAAGCCCTGTGTCCGCAGATACAGAAGATGCGTTTTGCCAACTCGGGCACAGAAGCGGTGATGGGGGCGGTGCGAACCGCCCGAGGCTTCACTGGACGAGAGCGTATGGCCACCGTGGAAGGCGGCTTTCACGGCTTGTACGACGAACTAATGTGGAAGTCTGACATCGAAAACTGGGACGCTCACAGCGGCCAAGCACCGAAAGTGATCCCCTTTGGTGCTGGTATTCCTGCCAAAACCCATGACCTGGTCGACATCATCGGGTTGAACGACTTTGCGGCGTTGGAAGACTTGTTTCAGCGCCACGACCACCAACTGGCTTGCGTGGTGCTTGAACCCATCATTGGCAATGCGGGCAGTATCGCGGCTAGCCAAGCATGGCTTCAGCGTTTGCGCGAGCTGTGTACAGCGCATGGCACTTTGCTGATCATCGATGAGGTGAAGTCAGGCTTTCGCGTGGCCAAGGGTGGGGCGCAAGCTTTGTATGGCATCTATGCAGATTTAACAACCTTTGCCAAAGCCATGGGCAATGGTTATCCGGTGGCGGCTTTCGGTGGCCGTGCGGATGTGATGGATGTGGTCGGTGCCCATGCTGGCGCTGTGGTGCATGGCGGCACCTACACCGCCAATTTGGTGGGACTGAGTGCGGCGCATTGCACCTTGAATATCTTGACCCATACCGATGCCCTGCAAACCGTGAACAGCGTGGGCGAGCGGGTACGCGATTTGTTGGGACGCGTTTTTGCCCAAGCAGGGATTGAACACACTTTTGCTGGCCCTGGCTCTATGCTGGGTATCCATTTCACGCCTACGGTGCCGCAAACCTACCGCGACTGGCGCAAAACCAACAGCAATTTATACCGAGCGTTTTGCTGGCAGTTGATAGACCGAGGCGTGATGTTAGAACCTGACTCCCGTGAGCCTTGGTTTTTTTGCGAAGCGCATCAGCACATGGACTTTGGCTGGTTGGAGGATGTTGCTACACAAGCGATGAAAGCAGCCATAGCTGCGCACCCATCCGTCTAAGCAGTGCGAAAAAAAGTGGTCAGCTATCATTGACGCACAACATCTAGAGGAGATTGCGATGCGTCTTATTTTGAGATCTATAGGACTTTTCATGGCGTGGGCATCCATGAGCTTGGCGCAAGCCGCAGGCGGGGCTTGCACCCCCGTCAGCAGCGATGAGGCCTTAAAGGCTGAAGACGTTCGCTATGCCGCTCAAATGAACAACGATTTTGCGGCCATGGACAAATTGTTTTCCCCCGATTTGGTCTACATACACACCAGTTCAGTGTTGGACAACAAAGCTTCTTATATCGAGTCCATGCGTTCTGGCACGGTCAAGTACAAGGTCATGCGCCGCTCAGACGTCACCGTTCGCACCTATGGGTGTGTTGCCATCATCAATGGCATTGGCAACTATGACGTGCGGGTCAAAGAAAATGACATGAATGTCGTTTTGCGCTTCACCAGCATTTGGCAGAAAAAGGACAACGCTTTGGAATTCATTTCTTGGCAGTCCACACGGATTCCCTGATATGCGCTATTTGCACACCATGGTGCGTGTCACCGATTTGGATGCTTCTTTGAAGTTTTACCGAGATGCTTTGGGCCTTGAAGTGATCCGCCAAAAAGACGTGCCTTCGGGGCGTTTCACTTTGGTCTTCTTGGCTGCTGCAGGTGACCACAGCGCCCAAGTCGAACTCACCCACAACTGGGACCCCGAGGTCCTGCAAGGCGGTCGCAATTTTGGGCATTTGGCCTATGCGGTCGACGATATTTACGCCAGTTGCCAGCGTTTGCAGCAGCATGGCGTGACCATTTTGCGTCCCCCACGCGATGGCTATATGGCCTTTGTGCGATCCCCTGATGGCGTGTCTGTCGAGTTATTGCAAGCCAATGCGCCACTGCCACCCGCAGAACCTTGGGCGTCCATGCCCAATGTCGGCCAATGGTAGGGGCACAGGCAGCCGCGCAGCAATTGTTGTCGGCGTGGCAGGCACCCCTGCAAATCAGCGGCATAGCTGCTGAGCATCGTCCCCAAACCCGTGGCGAAGGCTATGCGGTTCAGCAAGCCTTGTTCGAAGCCACGGGCGACAAAGCCATAGGTTGGAAGATTGCGGCCACCAGCAGCGCAGGTCAAGCGCATATTGGTGTCAGCGGCCCCTTGGCGGGGCGCTTGTTGGCTTCGCGTTGTTTACCCGATGGCGCTGCGGTTTCTATGCGCGGCAATGTCATGCAGGTCATCGAAGCCGAATTTGCTTTTCGCATGGGGGCGGATGTGCTGGCGCAGGGGGCCTCGCCTTTGACGGTTCAGCAGGTCATGGCGCAGGTGGCTGAACTGCATCTGGCGATTGAAATTCCCAATTCCCGTTACCAAGACTTTGTCACCGCAGGTGAGGCTCAGCTCATCGCCGACTTTGCTTGTGCCAGTCACATGGTGCTGGGCGCAGCGCTCACCACCGACTGGCGCGGCGTGGATTTGGCCGCACAAGCCGTGCAGGTCAGCCGTGGCGGCGAGGTGGTGGCGCTAGGAAAAGGTTCCAACGCTTTAGGCGACCCCCGTGTGGCGCTCACCTGGCTGGCCAATGAACTGATCAGCCATGGCATGTGCCTGCGCCAAGGCGAGGTGGTCATCACGGGGACCTGTGTGGTGCCCGTGCCGGTTGAGCAAGGCCAGCATTTGGCTGCACAGTTTCCCGGTTTGGGAGAGGTTTCTGTTGCCATCGTGTCGTGACTGAACCTGAAGCCTTCGATCCCGAGCTGCTGTCGCAAGTAGCCGCTTTGCCTCCCTTGCCCGGTGTCTACCGTTATTACGACGCCGAGGGACAGGTACTTTATGTGGGCAAAGCCAACCACCTGAAAAAACGAGTCAGCAGTTATTTCCAAAAAAACCATGGTGGCACCCGCATTGGGCATATGGTGGGCAAGATTGCCCGCCTTGAAACCACGGTGGTGCGCTCCGAGGCCGAGGCCTTGCTGCTGGAAAACAACCTGATCAAGACCCTCAAGCCGCGTTACAACATTTTGTTTCGCGACGACAAAAGCTACCCTTATTTGAAAATCACCCGCGCCCAAAAGGGTAGCCCCGATGCTTTGGGTCATCCCCATCCCAAAGCAGCGCCAAGGGTGGTGTATTACCGCGGTGCGGTGGACAAGCACCACGATTACTTTGGCCCTTACCCCAGCGTATGGGC
>CAMDJS010000108.1 GCA_945900685.1 Bordetella parapertussis | reverse complement strand
GTTTCAACGAACACGCCTTTGATCATGTTTTGGAACAAAGCGCGGATTTCTTCTTCGTCCATGAACGAGGTTTCAATATCGATCTGGGTGAATTCGGGCTGGCGGTCAGCACGCAAGTCTTCGTCACGGAAACATTTGGTGATTTGGTAGTAGCGGTCAAAGCCAGAAACCATCAACAACTGCTTGAACAACTGAGGCGACTGCGGCAGTGCAAAAAAGTGACCGTCGTTCACACGGCTGGGCACTAAGTAATCGCGCGCGCCCTCGGGCGTGCTCTTGGTCAGCATGGGCGTTTCAATATCGACAAACCCGTTGGCATCCAAAAACTTGCGCACAGCCATCGCCACTTTGTAGCGCAGCATCAGATTTTTCTGCATGTAAGGACGACGCAAATCGAGCACGCGGTGAGTCAGGCGAGTGGTCTCGGACAGGTTGTCGTCATCCAACTGGAACGGCGGTGTGACTGATGGGTTTAACACCACGAGTTCGTGGCACAGCACTTCAATCTTGCCGCTTTTCAAGTTCTCGTTGGTGGTGCCGTCAGGGCGCAAACGCACCAAGCCTTTGATCTGGATACAAAACTCGTTGCGCAGTTCTTCAGCTTGTTTGAACATCTCGGCGCGGTCCGGGTCGCAGACCACCTGCACATAACCTTCGCGGTCACGCAAGTCGACAAAAATCACACCACCGTGGTCGCGTCTGCGGTTGACCCAACCGCACAAAGTGACGGTTTGACCTTGGAGGGCTTCGGTGACCAAGCCGCAGTAGTGAGATCGCATTGCCATGGTGAAAATTCTTTCGTTACAAGATTTTTAATTGTTTGGCTGGCCTAGCGCCTGCCAGGTTCAGGAAGTGGTTTTAATGACGGGTAAATCGGGTGACACAGCACCCATGGAAATTACATAGGTCAAGGCTTCATCCACACTCATGTTCAATTCAATCACATCAGTGGCTGGTACCAACAGGAAAAAACCGCTGGTCGGGTTGGGCGTGGTCGGCACATACACACTGATGTGACCGGCGCCGATATGTGTGGCCACCTCGCCCGACGGGGTGCCGGTTTGAAAAGCAACCGTCCAAGCGCCTTGACGAGGGTATTGGACGAGCACGGCTTTGCGAAACGCGTTGCCATTGCTTGAGAACAAAGTGTCAGATACTTTTTTGACGCTGGTGTAGATGGACTTGACGATAGGTATGTGGGTGAACAATTTGTCCCATTGATTGACCAACCAGCGCCCGGCAACATTGGAGGCAAAAGCGCCAGTGCTGATCAGCACCAAGAACACCAAGACCACGCCCAAGCCGCGTATTTGAAGCAAGTGCTGCAAGGAGTCGCTGACGGCCAGGGGCAATACGCTGCTCAAGCCAAACAGCACGTTGGCAAAAATGCCGTCCATGGCACCCACCAACCAACTCAACACCCACAGGGTGATGGCCAACGGCAGCCAAACCAGCAGTCCAGCAAAAATGTATTTTTTAATGTTCATGGGGGTCCATGCAGGTCAATGGCAAGCGCAAGACGGTGCGCATGCACTGGCCGAGGCTGCAGGTGTGTCGGTTTTGGCCGGCGCATCCGCCACGGCGGTTGAGGTTGAATCCGCGCCTGCCGCAGGTGCGGCTGGCGTGCCACCGCTTTTGAAATCGGTGGCGTACCAACCCGACCCTTTGAGCTGAAAGCCGGGGGCAGACAACTGCTTGGAGAATGACGGTTTGCCGCATTGCGGGCATTCTGTCAAAGTCGGATCAGAGATTTTTTGCAAATGGTCTTTCGCGAAACCGCAAGATCCGCATTTATAAGCATAAATAGGCATGGTGTTACCGCTAATTTAAAGAGGTTTGACAAAGCCGCAGATTGTATGCTTTTATCTTCTGCGAGACGATTTTTAAGCCAACCCCCCTATTTCATTACATATACTTGGGAACCTGTCGATTGTTACAGGCTGAGCCTCGACCTTTCACCTACTAATTTGGAGTCATCCTCATCATGTTCCATCGCTTTTCATTGGTACTCATAGCCGTTTTGGCGATTGCCGCCTGCGGCAAGAAAGAAGAACCCAAGGCCGTAGCACCCGCCGTTGCTGTCAATGCCGAGGAAAAAGTTCTGAATATTTACAACTGGCCGGACTATGTCGCCAAAGACTTGGTCGCCAATTTTGAAGCTGAGACAGGTATCAAGGTCAACTACCAGACCTTTGAAAACAATGAAGGCTTGCAAGCCAAACTGGTGGCTGGCAACACTGGCTACGACATCGTGGTACCGGGCTCGGTGTTTGTCAAAGCCCAAATCGATGCGGGCTTGCTCAAGAAACTCGACAAATCACAAATCCCCAATTACAAAAACCTGGACGCTAACCTGATGGGTAAATTGGTCAGTGTCGACCCCGGCAATGAATATGTCATTCCTTGGGCATGGAGTTTCACCACTGTAGCCATCAACAAGGCCAAGGTTGCCAAAGCGCTGGGCAGCACACCCATGCCCGAGAACGCTTGGGACCTGGTGTTCAACCCCACCTACACCAGCAAACTCAAATCCTGCGGCATTGCCTACTTAGATTCACCCACCGAAATTTTGCCGCCCGCCCTGCACTACATCGGTAAAAAAGCCTACTCGGAAGACGCGGCTGACCACAAAGCGGCTGGCGAGATGTTGGCCAAGGTTCGCAAAGACATCCGTTTGTTCTCCAGCACCATGATTGACGACCTCGCAGGCGGCAAAGCCTGTGTGGCACTTGGCTGGGCCGGTGACTTCAACCAAGCTGCTGCACGCGCTGAAGAAAACAAAAGCGGCATCCAAATTGAAGTGCTGCTGCCTAAAACTGGCGGCTTGATTTTCTTTGACACCTTGGCTGTGCCAGCCGATGCCAAGCACCCAAACAACGCCATGGCATTCATCAACTATTACTTGAAAGCTGAAGTCTCCGCTTCTCAAACTAACGAGTTGGGCTATCCCACAGCCACCAAAGCCAGCGTGGCTCTCGTGACACCTGAAGTAGCGCAAAACACAGCGGTCTTCCCCGACGAAGCCAATTTGGCTTTGCTGGTGCCACCCGAGGCTTTGGGCAACGCCACACGCGAGTCCATGACTTCGGTGTTCACCAGCTTCAAAAAAGGCAAGTAAATCCTGAGCACAAGGCGAGACTCCATGTATGAATGCGCCTCGCCTTGTGTGCTCACGGTCACGCAGCGTATGAGACCGTGAAACTCTTTACCTCTTTGCATCAATTCTCGTTGCGCTATGGGCGCCTCGGGTTGGTGTCCGTCCCTTGGTTTTGGTTGCTGCTGTTTTTTGCAGTGCCTTTTTTTATTTTGTTGCGCATCAGCGTGACCGACATGGGTGAAGGCTTGGACCCGTTCGCGCCCTTGATCGAAACGCGCAACGGCCAAGTGATGCTGCACCTGAAATTGGCCAATTACGTGTCACTTTTTAAAGACATGGACACCGGTTGGTTGCAAACCCTCTACACCGAGTCTTACCTGTTGTCGCTGAAATACGCGCTGTGGACCACGCTGTTGTGTTTGCTGGTGGGCTACCCGTTTGCTTATTTTGTAGCGCGCAGCCAACCGGCTGTTCGCACCTTGCTGTTGTTGATGGTGATGCTGCCTTTTTGGACTTCTTTTTTGTTGCGTGTTTACGCATGGAAAGGTTTGCTGACTGAGCAAGGCATCATCAACCATCTGTTGATGGCGCTTGGCTTGGTGCAAGAGCCCGTGCAATTGCTCTACAACGATATCTCTATGCTGATCGGCATGACCTATGTGTACCTGCCGTTCATGGTGCTGCCGCTCTATGCCAATTTGGTGAAACTCGATGTCCGTTTGCTGGAGGCCTCACAAGACTTGGGAGCCACGCCTTGGCAAACCTTTTGGTTGGTCACGGTGCCGCTCAGCCGCTCGGGCATCGTCGCTGGTTCTATGCTGGTGTTCATTCCATGCCTGGGTGAATTCGTTATTCCCTCGCTGTTAGGTGGTGCTGAAAACCTGATGATCGGGCGCGTGGTCTGGGATGAAATGTTCAGCAGCAACAACTGGCCACGCGCCAGCGCATTGGCCATCGTGATGATCGTCGGCGTGGTCATACCATTGGCTTGGTACAACCAGCGCGTCAGTCGCAAAGCCGAACTGGAGTCGCGCACATGAGCATGGAGTGGTGGCGTCAACATTTGGGTAAATTTTGGTTGAGCGCGGTGTACGCGTTCTTTTATTTGCCGTTGGCGTTTTTGGTGGTGTTCTCTTTCAACAGCACACGCCAAGACAGCGTGTTCACCGGTTTTTCCTTGCGTTGGTACCAGGCGTTGCTCAAAGATACCCGCTTGGTAGAAGGTTTTTCGCTGTCACTGCAAGTCGCGTTGATGAGCGCCACGTTGGGTACGGTGCTGGCCACCATGGCGGCATTCGCTTTGGTGCGTTTCGGTAAATTCCGTGGTCGCACTTTGTTCAACGCCATGCTGGCGTCTCCGCTGGTCATGCCCGAGGTCATCATCGGCATGTCGCTGTTGTTGCTGTTTGTCGGCATGGAACGAGTGCTGGGGTGGCCGCAGCGGGGTACGCTCACTATCGTGCTTGGACACGCTTTGATGGGTATGGCGTATGCCAGTGTCGTCATCCAATCGCGGCTCAAGGAAATGGACCGATCCATCGAAGAAGCTGCATTGGATTTGGGGTGTCGCCCCTTCCAGGTGTTTTTTCTGGTGATGCTGCCCAATATGTCGCAAGCCTTGGTGGCGGCTTGGCTGCTCACCTTCACCTTGTCATTTGACGATGTGGTGGTGTCTGAGTTTTTGGCCGGGCCCGGCGTCACCACACTGCCGCAAGTGATTTTCAATTACGCTCGCCGTGGCGTTAACCCGTCCATTTATGCCGCTGCAAGCCTGCTGATGCTGGTGGTGACATTGGCCGTCATCATCTATGGCATTCAAATCGCCCGGCAGGCGCGTCAAAGCCAGTCACGGCCCAGGGAGTCATCAAACCGCTAGGCTCCAGACACCGAGCAGCGCGGTGATGACCATGCCTGCAAAAAAGCCAAGCGCCAACAGCAATATGGCTTGCAATGTGCGGTTGGTGCGTTGTTGCATGCGGATCAATTCATATAACTGCTTGCGCTCTTGTTCTTGGTCACGCTGTAAAAAAGTATGCACCAAGCGCGGAATTTCAGGCAGCATCTTGGCCAGACGCGGCGCTTCTTCTTTGAGCTGTTTCCATAAACGCTGCGGCCCGATTTGCTCGAGCATCCACTGTTCCAAAAACGGTTTGGCTGTGCTCCACAAGTCCAACTCCGGGTCAAGTTGACGCCCCAAGCCTTCGATGTTGAGCAGGGTTTTTTGCAGCAAAACCAATTGCGGCTGAATTTCCACCTGAAACCGGCGTGACGTCTGAAACAAACGCATGAGCACCATGCCCAAAGAAATTTCTTTCAAAGGCCGGTCAAAGTAGGGCTCGCACACAGCGCGTATCGCAGACTCGAGTTCATCCACACGGGTTTGTGCGGGTACCCAACCGGACTCGATGTGCAACTCGGCCACACGTTTGTAATCACGCCTGAAAAACGCGGTGAAGTTTTGCGCCAAATACTCTTTGTCGAATTCGGTGAGTGTGCCGACGATGCCAAAGTCCAGCGACACATAACGACCGAAGGTGTCAGGCGCCAGACTGACCTGGATATTGCCCGGGTGCATGTCGGCATGGAAAAATCCATCGCGAAACACTTGCGTGAAAAAGATGGTGACGCCGTCACGCGCAAGCTTGGGGATGTCCACACCAGCTTGACGCAATGCATCGACATGGCTGATGGGCACGCCATGCATGCGCTCCATGACGATGACGTCGCGGGTGCAATATTCCCAAATCATTTCCGGGATCAACACCAAGTTCAAACCTTGCATGTTGCGACGCAGTTGCGTGGCGTTAGACGCTTCGCGCACCAAGTCGAGTTCATCATGCAGGTATTTGTCAAACTCTGCCACCACCTCGCGCGGTTTGAGGCGCTTGCCGTCGTGGGACAAGCGCTCTAACCACACGGCCATGGTGCGCATCAAGTCCACATCTTTGTTGATGACACTGAGCATGCCCGGGCGCAGCACCTTGACTGCCACTTCGCGCTCTTGACCGCTGCTGTCGCGCAAGCTGGCAAAGTGCACTTGTGCGATGGATGCGCTGGCCACTGGCACCCGGTCAAAGCGGCTAAATATTTGGTCTACGGGTCGACCAAGCGCGCGCTCAATCGAAGCCACGGCGACATCTGAGGGGAAAGGCGGCACCTGGTCTTGCAACTTGGCCAGTTCATCGGCGATATCGCTGGGCAATAAATCGCGCCGGGTGGACAGCACCTGACCGAGTTTGACAAACACCGGGCCGAGATGCTCCAAAGCTTGGCGCAAACGCTGGCCGCGCGGTGCGGACAAATTGCGCCCAATGGTCAACACACGGGTGACACGGATCAACCAGGCTTGTTTGAAGCCGGAGAGCAGCAGCTCATCCAGCCCGAACCGCAGGACGATCCAGACAATGAAAACACCGCGGTAAATGCGGGTCATTTGGCGGCGAACTCACGCAATGCACTGACGGCACGTTTGGCCACAAGCGCTATCTGGTGCGCGGCGGCGTCCCCGAATACACGGGATAAATCCTCTTCGATGTCCCACCGCACATGGTCAACCAGCCAGTTGATATCCGCTGCCAGCATGACGTCGCCGTCAATGCGCATGGGCGGCTTCTCCCCTTTGGCCAAAGCTTGCACCAAGCTAAACGGTGAATCTTGATTGATATGCAAATGCAAATCTGCGCTTGACCGTGCGTCAGAGCGCTCCAACAGGCCAGCGGGCGTGATCCGCCATTGCAAGCGGTACTCGCGCCAGCTCAATTGAACGCACTGGCCTTGTTGGCGACGCAGACGATCCAGCGCTGCGGGTTCCTGTGCAAGCACATGGTTGATCAGCAACACCAGTTTGTCCTGCAATTCATGCACCAGCCAATCGGGCAATTTGAAAGCAAAGATGAAACCGGACAATCTGGCAGACAGGTCTGCGAGCGGGGAAGCTATAGCCATGGGAGGTATCCGGTGACCGGACTTAGGGAAACAAACAAGCCTGATTAT
>CAMDJS010000107.1 GCA_945900685.1 Bordetella parapertussis | reverse complement strand
CGTCAAGCGCGTTCGTAAGATCACCGCGCCCGCATCCACTGGCACGGCTGCGGACGGACAAGGAGAATAAGCATGCTGCAACCAGCGCGCCGTAAATACCGCAAGGAACAAAAAGGTCGCAACACCGGCATCGCCACCCGTGGCAATACCGTGGCGTTCGGCGACTTCGGCTTGAAATCCACTGACCGCGGTCGTTTGACAGCCCGTCAAATCGAATCTGCACGTCGTGCCATTTCGCGTCACGTCAAACGTGGCGGCCGTATCTGGATCCGTATTTTTCCGGACAAGCCGATTTCACAAAAACCTGCCGAAGTCCGAATGGGTAACGGTAAAGGCAACCCCGAGTACTACGTGGCTGAAATTCAGCCCGGCACAGTGCTGTACGAAATCGTGGGTGTGCCCGAGGAACTCGCGCGTGAAGCTTTCCGTTTGGCAGCCGCCAAACTGCCTTTGCGCACCACCTTTGTGTCACGCCTCATTGGCCAATAATTCAGGAGCCCTTTCATGAAAACATCTGAATTACGCCAAAAAGACGCTGCCGGTCTCGCCACCGAGATCAAGGAATTGCAAAAAGCCCATTTCAATATGCGCATGCAAAAAGCCACACAGCAACTCACCAACACTTCGCAGATGAAGGTGACACGCCGCGCTATCGCCCGCGCTAAAACCATACAGGCTCAACAAGCCGCTGCCCAGGAGTGAACATGACTGAAGCCAAAACATCACTCAAACGCACTCTCATCGGTAAAGTTGTCAGCGCCAAGCGCGCCAAAACTGTCACTGTGCTGGTCGAGCGTCGCGTCAAGCACGCGCTCTACGGCAAGATCGTTGGCAAGTCCAGCAAGTACCACGCGCATGACGAAACCAGCCAGTATCACCTCGGTGATGTGATCGAAATCACCGAAAGCCGCCCCATTTCCAAAACCAAGAACTGGGTTGCTACCCGTCTGGTGGAAAAGGCTGCTGAGGTTTAAGTTGTATTTGTCAACCTGACAACGGTGTTTCGATAAATGGCCCACAATTGTGGGTCATTTCTTTTTCCAAGGAGCTAAAACATGATCAAAGTCGGCGACAACATTCCTCACACCACATTGATGGAGTATTCAGATGTTGAAGGAGAAGCTTGCAGCATCGGACCCAACGCGGTGGACGTGGCCAAAGCCTCTGCGGGTAAGACGATCGCCTTGTTTGCCCTGCCAGGTGCATTCACTCCCACTTGTTCTGCCAAACACGTGCCAGGGTACATGCAGAAGATGTCTGAGTTGAAAGCCGCAGGCGTGGATGAAATCTGGTGTGTCAGCGTGAATGATGCGTTTGTCATGGGCGCTTGGGGCCGTGAATTGAATGCGGTGGGCAAAGTGCGCATGTTGGCTGATGGTGATGCAGAATTCACCAAAGCCACAGGCCTGACCTTAGACCTCACAGGCAAAGGTTTGGGGCTGCGTTCCAACCGCTATTCCATGCTGGTCAAAGACGGCAAAGTGCAGACCTTGAATATTGAAGGACCGGGCAAATTTGAAGTCAGCGACGCTGACACCATGCTGTCTCAAGTCAAGCATTGAGCGTGTAAATAAAGACAGGGAAAGCCAAGCTGCTGTTGACTTGTATGCAAGTGCAGCAGCCCTTTCTCTACCCCTGCGTGTCCAGTAGCTGCAGACAAACATAGGTGATTGCCAAGCAGATTGAAAACAGCAGCACAGCCAGCCAGCGGTGTCTGCCAGCGTCGGCAGAAGAGGGGTTGGCATGCGCCATCACCCGATAGCCGCTAAGCATGGCTTTCACCAACGGTGTTTTTTTAATCACTGTTTGGTAGGCAACAGCCGCCATATGCAGGAACACCCAAAAGAGCAGCAACCATTGACCCACATCCGCGTGGTAACGGGTGGCCAAACTGACCCAGGCGCTGCTGATGTGCGGGGTCAACGGACCTGAAAAACCTGCATCGTCATCGCTACCAAGACCTGTCACCAGTTGTAAAAAAATCAGTGAAAGCATGACGATCACAGACCAACTGCCCAAAGGGTTGTGGCCTGCGCGGGTCCAGTGCGCCGGGTGACGCAGGTAAGCCAGGCTGTCACTGAAAGAGGGTTTGAAATTGACAAACCGAGACCAGTACCCGCCCACCAAGCCCCAAACCAGTCTGAATGAGAGCAAGCTAGCGATTAAATAGCCAAATCTGGCATGCCACACCATGTGCTCAAACACCAGCACACTGATGGCCGAGGCTGATATGGACAACACCAACACCCAGTGAAACAAGCGGGTGGGCAAATCCCAGACTTTGACCAGTGAATTCATAGTGAGCAGATGAACAAATAAACCATGAATTGATGGTACTGGAACGGAGTGACGAGCGGATGGCCATGCGCTATATTTGGAAAACTCTAGGAGAAACCGCATGAAAAAGCTAATTGTGATGACCGCAGCTTGGTTGCTGTGTTCAATGTCTTTGCCGGTGAGTGCGCAGTTTGCCAAAGCCGAGGACGCGGTCAAATACCGCCAAAGTGCTTTGTTTGTCATGGGTCAGCATTTTGGTCGTCTAGCCGCGATGGCTCAAGGAAAAATCCCTTTTGACGCCAAGGCCGCAGCCGACAATGCAGCGGTGGTTGAAGCCATGTCAAAGCTGCCATGGGCTGCATTCGGTGAAGGCACAGACATGGCAGGAAACACCAAAGCCAAGCCCGAGGTCTGGTCAGATAACGCCAAGTTCAAAGAAGCCGCTGACAAAATGATGGCCGAGGTTGGCAAGTTAAATGCAGCCGCCAAAACAGGCAAGTTAGATGACCTGAAAGCCGCCGTAACTGCCACCGGGGGCACGTGTAAAAACTGTCACGACAACTTCCGCAACAAATAAAACCTGATCCGTAAAAAAAGTTTTAAGGCTTAACAAGCTTAAACTGAAGACGGGGGTGAGGCTCCCCCGTTGTCTTGTATGCCTAGCCAGTCTTGCAAAACCTGGCTGTGATGTTGGCCCAGCATGGGCGGGGGCATCGACAGCCTGACCGGGGTTGCACTCATTTTGATCGGGCTGGCCACCAGCGACAAATCAGCTTGCAGGGGATGCTGCCACTGCTGAACCATTTGCCTATGCAGTACATGCGGGTCAGCAAACACTTCAGCCAAATTATTGATGGGACCGCAAGGCACTTTGGCGGTTTCCAGCAGTGTCAGCCAGCGCTGCTTGCCTTGCGTCATCAATTGTTCGGCAAGGAGAGGAATCAGTACATCGCGGTGGCGCACCCGGTCCTGGTTGCGAACAAAACGCTTGTCCAAAGCCCAGTCGGGTTTGGCCAGGCACTCGCATAACTTGGCAAATTGGCCGTCATTGCCAACCGCCACAATCAAAAAATCACGCACGCCTTGTGCGTTTGGAGCGACTTCAAACACTTGGTAAGGCACGATATTCACATGTGCATTACCCATCCGATCGGGCGGTGCTTGACGCGGGTGATGCACCAGGTAGTTCGCCCCTAAATTGGCCAGCATGGCGACTTGCGTGTCCAGCAAAGCCATGTCGATATGTTGACCTTGGCCGGTGCGCTCAGCGTGGCGCAAAGCCGCCAAAATCGACACAGTGGCATACATGCCGGTGAACAAATCTGCCACAGCCACACCGACCTTTTGCGGGCCGCCGCCTGCGTCATCCCGCTCACCAGTGACGCTCATCAAGCCGCCCATGGCTTGCACCGCAAAGTCATAACCGGCGCGATCTGCATAAGGACCGGTTTGACCAAAACCGGTGATGCTGCAAAAGACCAGTCGGGGATTGATCGACTTCAACACCTCATAGTGCAAACCATAGCGCTGCATGTCACCGACTTTGAAATTTTCTACTAGCACATCGGCCTTGGCTGCCAGATCTCGGATCAATTGCTGGCCTACAGCGCTGGACAAGTCGCAAATGATGGAGCGCTTGTTGCGGTTTGCGCCTAAAAAATAAGCCGACTCGGCGCTGTCTGTGCGTTGATCCGTTTGTAAAAAAGGAGGACCCCAGCCGCGCGTATCGTCGCCAACAACAGGGCGCTCGACTTTGACCACGTCTGCACCTAAATCCGCCAGTGTTTGCGTACACCAAGGCCCGGCCAACACCCGGGACAAGTCTAAAATTTTGATGCCATCCAGTGAATTCATCGAACTATTCTGCCTTAAAAGAACCGAGCAGGATCTTGCCAAGCGGTGTGAACAAGGAGGAGGAAATGTGCAGGCCGCATCAGAGAAACAAGAGCATCTGCATCAAGGGTGATAATCAAGTCAGAGAAACCTTTTCATGTCCACTCGAATATTGATCATTGCCCATGCGCCTTTGGCCACTGCCTTGCGGGAATGTGCTTTGCATGTTTTTCCGGATTGCACGGGCGAAGTCATCGCCATTGATGTGCCTCCAGATGAAGCGCCGGAAGATACGTTTGCGTCTGCGCAGCACTTATTGGACGTTGAGCCGGGTCAACAAATTCTGGTGTTGACCGATGTCATTGGCGCTACCCCTTCCAATGTGGCTCAACGTTTGGTGCAAGCGCATGAATCGAGTTTGATCGCAGGCGTCAATTTACCCATGCTGTTGCGCACCGTGTGTTATCGGCATGAAAACTTGGAAGACTTGACCAGTCGCGCCTTAGAAGGTGGCACCCAGGGCGTGCTGCAATTAAGCGGCAACAGCAGTACAACAAAATAATCACAGGAATGTATGAAGTCAACTATCACTGTCATCAACAAACTCGGTTTGCATGCCAGAGCGTCTGCCAAGCTGACCAAGATCGCCGGCAGTTTCCCTTGCCAGGTTTGGTTACAAAGAGGTGAGCGCAAAGTCAATGCCAAAAGCATCATGGGTGTGATGATCCTCGCAGCTGGCATGGGAACGGATTTGGAGATTGAGACTGAAGGTGAACAAGAGGCCCAAGCCATGCAAGCACTGCGCGACTTGATCAACGATAAATTCGGCGAAGGCGAATGACACTGACATGACCTTCTCCATTCACGGCTTAGCAGTAGCGCGAGGCATTGCTATCGGCAAGGCAGTGCTGGTGGCTAGCAGCCGCGTGGATGTGGCTCACTATTTCATTCAGCAAGCGCAAATTGAAGAGGAACTCAACCGCTTCACGCAAGCCCGAAATGCGGTCATGGCAGAAGTCCAGCGTTTGCACCAATCGGTGCCCAAAGATGCGCCGCCTGAATTAGCCGCGCTGCTCGAAGTGCACATGATGCTGTTGCAGGACGAAATGCTCGCCGACGGTGTCAGGCATTGGGTCTCAGACAGGTTGTACAACGCAGAATGGGCCTTGACCTCGCAACTCGAAGTCGTCTCCAGACAGTTTGACGAGATGGAAGATGTGTATTTGCGAGAGCGCAAAGGGGATTTGGAACAAGTCGTCGAGCGTTTGCTGCGTCACATGAAAGGCTTAACCACCCAATTGCCGCAGCCAACAGAGCGCAAATCACCCAACACCTGGCACCAAGACCAATTGCTGGATGACAGACATGACGCGCCGCTGGTGCTGATCGCGCATGACTTGTCACCGGCGGACATGTTGCAGTTCAAGCAAGGCGTGTTCACCGGTTTTGTCACTGATGTCGGCGGTAAAACATCGCATACAGCCATCGTGGCGCGCAGTCTGGACATACCGGCCGTGGTGGGTGCACGCCAAGCCAGCCAATGGGTCAAACAAGATGACTGGGTGATTATTGACGGCGACGCGGGGGTGATCATCGTCAGCCCGTCACCCATCATCCTGGCTGAATATGCGTTCAAACAAAGACAGTCGGAGTTGGAACGTGAGCGGTTGGCGCGGTTGCGGCATACACCGGCAGTCACTGTAGACGGTCAACAAGTGCATTTGCTGGCCAATATCGAGTTGCCTGAAGACACGCCTTCGGCGCTGGCAATGGGCGCGGTTGGCGTGGGTTTGTTTCGCAGCGAATTTTTGTTCATGGGGCGCGATGGAAAGTTGCCTGATGAACAAGAGCAATACCAAGCCTACAAACGGGCGGTCGAAGGCATGCAAGGCTTGCCGGTGACGATTCGAACTGTGGATGTGGGCGCAGACAAGCCCCTGGATCGCACAGCCAAAGACCAAGAGCATTTGAATCCAGCGCTGGGGCTGCGCGCCATTCGCTGGAGTCTGGCAGATCCGGGCATGTTTTTGAGCCAGCTGCGAGCCATATTGCGTGCCGCAGTGCATGGCAAGGTCAATTTGTTGATACCTATGCTGGCACACGCCCAGGAAATCCACCAAACATTTCAATTGCTGGAACTTGCACGTCAGCAATTGGATAAAAAATCTGTGCCTTACGGTCCCTTGCGGGTTGGTGCCATGATTGAAATACCGGCAGCAGCTTTGAGCCTGCCATTGTTCCTTAAGCATTTTGATTTTTTGTCGGTCGGCACCAATGATTTGATCCAGTACACACTCGCTATTGACCGGGCCGATGAGCAGGTGGCGCATTTGTATGACCCGCTGCACCCGGCCATCTTGAATTTGGTGGCCAATACGATTGCGCAAGGCGCGGCTGCCGGTAAAGAGGTGGCGCTGTGCGGTGAAATGGCGGGTGACCCAAGTTTGACGCGCTTGTTGCTGGGTTTGGGATTGCGCTACTTCTCCATGCACCCGACCCAGATTTTGCGGGTCAAACAAGAAGTCTTGCGTGCCGATACGCAGCGTTTGGCGCCATGGGCTCAATACGTCATGCAATCAGAAAACCCGGCCGCAGAAATGCAAACCAGCTGATCAGGGAGGGCTGCCCGGCATGAACACACTGTCATCGGTGTAAACCATGTCCAGAGGCAGGCGTATGCCCTTGGCATGGTCTTCGGCGCAACGGATCAGCAAGCGGCTGCGGTGCCGCACTTGGGTGGCTTTCATCTCGTCCATAGTCATCCACAGGGTTCGCACAATGCCTGTATCCAACTGTCTGGTTGGGTCATGCGCGCCGAGCTCGCCGGTGAAGGCAAACCGCAAATAGGTGATGTCTTCTTCTGGATCCTCCGGCGTGGGCGGTTTGCTAAAGCGCGACAGGTAAATGCCGACCAGTGCGGTCGGCGTGAAAGCATATGCAGTTTCCTCTAAGACCTCGCGTACACAGGCTTGCAGCGGCGACTCGCCCGGATCTAAATGGCCGGCAGGGTTGTT
>CAMDJS010000106.1 GCA_945900685.1 Bordetella parapertussis | reverse complement strand
TTGACTTCTGCGTTTGCTAAGTCTTTAAGGAATGCTTCGATATCTTCTGGCCCTATGTAATCAGTGCTCATTGAGTCAACTTTCTTATGTTTGTTTGCAATAGAATTTCCAATCACTGAAAATTCTATCCGTAATCTCCCCCATCAGGTAGTCTATTCAAAATTAGAGATTCCTATTTTAGATGTCCTCGGCATGAACTCCATGTCACCGTCCCCATCCAAAAAGCTCTTGACCACCTTGAGCTTGAAATCGATGTGATATTTCCTCATGTAACCCCTTTAAGTTTGTCCAACTTCTGGGGTTCAGTTCAGTATCGTGGAGGACAGTTGTTCTAAGTTGAGACGACTGTCTCTTGGCTATTTGCGAGTTGTCGATAGTAGGACGATGGACATGATGAAACAAAATGATACAAATTTCTATCCCACCAACTTCAACTGGCTTTGGTTGCTGTACGGATTGGCCATATATCCTTCAGCTGTGCTGATGTTGAGGTGATCATCCCGCGTTTTCTAAATATGTATCGCAGTTCCTATGTCGGTAGATTGGTTAAAAAAAATCTGCAGCTTTTAGGGCTGATAGATCCTGCATGACAATCGCCTCCCTAAATGGGCAAGCCTGCATGTGGGTAGAGAAGTGTGCAAAGTGACGTAATTTTGCCTACGCAGGCGCCTACTCAATACGTTAAAAATAAAACACAGACATTGAATTAAAAGGAATTATTTATGTATATCAACGACTTAAGTGGCTCCTCGACCTGGGCTCGAACCAGGGACCTACGGATTAACAGTCCGGCGCTCTACCAACTGAGCTATCGAGGAATAAATTTGATTTTATCTAGCAAGGATCATGGATTATGAACCGAGCTAAGGTAAACTAAGCTGTGCATAAAACATAAAAAATGATTGTAGCAAAAAAAATATGAGGTATTGGAAACCTGATTTTTAAAGTCGTTTTATAAAAGTAACGCATCGAAAAGATGCGTAATCTTGATGATTTTTACTGTGATTTGTTGCACGGCCTGCAACTCCATTCATTGATGAAGTTGGTTTTCGTGCGTTAACTGATTGGTCACTTCAAATCGGTAATTTATCAGCCCCAAACGTGCAATCTGTCAGGGGCGTGTGTCATTGTTCCTGCATCGTGCTGTTGGTATAACAGCCTTATAAACTATCGAAAAGAAAGTACTTTTTTTTCTTATGGGGTCTTACGCAAATTGCCGATCTGAAAAAACATTTGACTCTATATTGACCTTAGACTTATAAAGCTATATTGCTTGTTCAGTTTTTCAGCAATCCTGTTTAAAGGGGCGAAATATGCACAGCCTTGTCCTCAGACTTTTCACATCAGCCTTTGCATGGCTGCTCCTCTCGCTTTGCATCAATACCTATGCCTTTGAGATTTCCACTGGCGAAAACGTGCAATGTGAAGTCAATTTGAATGGCAAAACTGGCGTGGCTACAGAAATTTGGGACCGTTACACCGATGTTAAACATCGCAGCCCCGAGCTAGGAAGAGCAGTAGCAGTCATGCGCCTAGATGACAGTGGGTGGCCCACCATCATCTTCGATGCGCCTGCACATGAAAAATCCATCAAAGGTTCTCAGACTATTTGGGATTTTGTTTATTTTCATGAGTGTGCTCATGCACAAAACCCGAAGTTGAGTGAAGTGGGCGCCAATTGTTCTGCCTACATTGAAATGGGAAAACGCGGTCTCATGAATTACAACCGAATGAAGCAATTGGAAACCATGCACTTCAACATGATGAGTATTTTACCGATCGAATATGCTGGATCGGGCTCGCAGTTCTGGCACCAGACTTTGAAATGCGTCAAAAATCCGGAAGAATACTTTGATTCGGTCATGATTCCCCAATGATCCGCTCAGTAGCAAAGCATTGTTTTATTATTTTTAATGTTCAGCTACCACCGCACTTCTTAGTCGCCCCCCTGTGGGACATGTCCCGAGCATTCATGGCAGCGTGTATGACCATGACAAAAATACAGGCCCTAGTTGAGGAACATCCTGAGGCTCAATGAACAGGGTGGACGAGGCGGTGTTCTCATGTGAAGGATCTTTTCAAACAGCACGGCTTTGCTGGTTTAACTGCATGCATTCGCGCAATTGCGCAACGGCCAGTGGCACATCAGCGGCGGCGGTTATGGCACGAACAAAGGCCGCCGAGCCCACACCAGTTTGCATGACCGCAGGCAGACGTTCAAAATCGATGCCGCCAATCGCAACAAGAGATTGCGAGCGCATCAATCGCGCATACATGGCAAGTCGTCCCAAACCCTGGGGAGCCGTGGCCATGCGCTTGAGCGTGGTGGGGAACACAGCGCCCAAGGCCAAATAACTGGGCTGCGCCGCATACGCTCTGAGCATTTCTGCATAACCGTGCGAACTCAAACCTAGGCGCAAGCCCGCTGCTCGAATGGTTTGCAGCGGTGCATCAGACATGTCTTCTTGTCCTAAATGAACACCGTAAGCACCTGCGTCAATCGCATGTTGCCAGTGGTCATTGATGAACAACAAGGTGTGGCTGCCTTGAACTGCTTTGACGGCAGCCTTCACCTGCTGTTGAATGGCATTGGCATCATCAGATTTGAATCGCAATTGCACGGTAGGTACTTCGAGTTCCACCATGCGAGCCACCCAATCTGCATCCGGCAGCACCGCGTACAAACCTAATGACTCAGGACAAGCGGCAAATGCATGTGAGGCATCAAGTACTGGCAGGGCAAAGTCACGCGGATCGCACGGCCAGTCAGTCACTTCAAAGGAACCGATGCGATCGGTTTGTGCTTGCCATGCGTGCGCAATGCATTCAGCATCCTCTGGCACGAAACCCAGCAAGCGAGCTCCCAGCCAGGCTGTTGAAAAAACGGTAGATGGATTCACAGGGAGTTCGTGCGAAAGAACTCCCATAGAAGTTGTTTCACCGGCCGCTAAATGCGTGTGTTCACGCGCAATGTCATTGGCGCAGTCTTGTATGTCCATGGCTTGTCTTTCAGTTGTGGTGCCAGAACGGCGTGCCTATCAAGGGCGTGCTGGCTTGTGCG
Source organism: Bordetella parapertussis (assembly GCA_945900685.1). Lineage (GTDB taxonomy): Bacteria > Pseudomonadota > Gammaproteobacteria > Burkholderiales > Burkholderiaceae_C > Limnohabitans > Limnohabitans parapertussis_C. The sequence goes on along the minus strand of CAMDJS010000106.1, from coordinate 4,096 downwards.
GTTTCTTGCGGTTGCATGACACCGCCTAAAAACGCATCTCTGCCGGCTTGAACAGCCAAGGCAAATGCGTGCGCCATGTTCACCGGGTTGTGCGCCAGCGCCACAGCCGTGTTGAGCAACACCGCTTCGTAACCCCATTCCATCACCTGGCAGGCGTGAGACGGTAAACCGAGTCCTGCATCCACAATCAGGGGCACGTTCAACCGTTCGCGCAACATGCGCATGGCATAAGGATTCACCGGGCCTTTGCCTGTACCTATAGGAGCGGCCCAAGGCATGACAGCTTGGCAGCCGACATCCACCAATCGCTGGCACAGCACCAAGTCTTCGGTGCAATACGGCAGCACCTTGAACCCTGCTTTGATGAGTTGATCTGCGGCAGAGGGCAGGTTGACCGTGTCCGGTTGCAAGCTGTAGTCGTCACCGATCAATTCCAGTTTCAACCAATCCGTTTCAAACAACTCGCGCGCCATTTCTGCGGTGGTGATGACCTCTTGAATGCTGTGGCAACCGGCGGTGTTGGGCAGCACCGGTACTTTCATGTCGCGCAATAAATTCCAAAACGCAGGAGACGTGTCGGCATGGGCTGTTTGGCGACGCAGCGATGCGGTCAACATGGCAGGCTGCGCCAACCGCACCGCATCTTCGAGCACTTGCGGAGATGGGTAACGCGAGGTGCCCAGCAGCAAACGGCTGTTGAATGTTTCGCCGTACAAAATCAGTGGATCGGCATGCGTGTTCAATCTAACCTCCTGTGACCGGCACGATCAATTCAATATTGTCGCCCGCCTGCAATGCGTGGCTGGCATAGTTTTTCTTGGGTACAAATTGCATGTTCACCGCAGCTGCAAATGGTGGTTTCACATCAGCCGCCCCGATGGCGTCCGACAAAAACGCAGGCACTGTCAGTTCTGTGCTGATTTGGTTGACCCGAACTTGAATGCGCTGTTCAGACATGTGCGCTCGCTTGTATCAAGCTGAATCTGTCTGCCAATGTGGTATCTCCTTGCACTAAGCCCAAGACCGCGTCCAGCATGGCAGGTGCGATCAAAAAGCCGTGCCGGTACAAACCATTGATTTGCAGGCAACGCGGCGCTAGGCGTCGAATCTCCGGCAGGTTATTTTTCAAGGCCGGGCGAAGTTGCGTATTGATCTCGAGAATGCGCGCTTCTGCAAAACCGCTGTGCAAACTGTAGGCAGCACTCAGCAATTCCAAGGTAGAGCGCACACTGGCTTCAGACTTGTCATCGCTTTCTATCTCGGTAGCGCCAATCACATACACATGGTCCGGTTTGGGTGCGATGTACAAGGGGTAACGCGGATGCACCAACCGCACTGGTCTGTGTATGTTCACCTCAGGCGCATACAAACGGATGACTTCACCGCGTACGCCGCGCAACTGCGACCAATCAACAGACGCGCCAACACCCCGACAGTCAAATACCCAACTGTTTGCCTGCTGGCTTTGAGCGATGACATCTTGCAGCTGTTGCGGGCTGTGCCAATGGATGTCGACTTTTTGCAGTTGCAAGGATTGCAGCAAGCCTGCCAGTAACTGTCGGTTGTCCAATTGGCCTTCACCCGGCAAATACAAGCCTTGCTGAAACTTGCCGGACAGCTGGGGTTCAAGCCTGTGCAGTGACGCGTTGTCCAGGTTTTGCGGTGTGCAATCAGGCGGCAGTTGACGGCTGTTGATATGCAATTTGTCCAGCAGCATGCGTGCTTGCAATGCATCTTGTCGGTGCCACAGCATCAGCGTACCTAGCTGCTGGAAAAAAACCGGTACAGGCAATTGGTTGATCAACACAGGCCAGCGCTGCAAGCTGTATTGCCCCATATCTACCACTGGCCACTCGGTGATGGCGGACTCTGCCAAAGGTGCCAACATGGAGGCGGCCACGCGAGCGGCTGCACCCATGCCGTCCTCGCCGCTTGCTTCATGCACGGTAACGCTGTGACCTGCTGTGGCCAATGCGTGCGCCAGCAAGCGGCCCATCAAACCGGCACCGAGCACCACACAACGCAAGCGTTCAGTCATGCATGAGTCTCCAACGGTTCACTGCGGTGTACCGGACATTGTTGATAATGCACGCCATGGAAAACACCAGATTCACCAGCCAATACGCCCGCGTGCTCAGCATCGCCGGTTCTGACAGCGGCGGCGGCGCCGGCATTCAAGCTGACTTGAAAACCTTTGCCGCATTGGGCTGCTACGGCATGACAGCCATCACCGCCTTGACCGCGCAAAACACCTTGGGCGTGCAAGCGATTCACGGCGTGCCGGCCAGTTTTTTGAAAGCGCAATTGCAATCGGTGCTGGACGATATCGGCGTGGACGCGGTCAAGATCGGCATGTTGCATTCGCCCGACGTGGTTGAAGTGGTCGCCTGGGCCATCGACCATTACGGATTGAAGCAGGTGGTGCTCGATCCGGTGATGGTGGCCACCAGTGGCGACCGTTTGATTGCCGAAGAAACCGTTTCGGTGCTGGTGAAAGAACTGTTTCCGCGCGTGCAATTGGTCACGCCCAATTTGGATGAAGCTTCGCTGTTGTTGCAACAACCCTTGACCGCTGTTGATCAACTGCACAACGCGGCTCAGGCATTGCTTGACATGGGCGCTAAAGCCGTGTTGCTCAAAGGCGGGCATTTGCCCGGTGATGTGTTGTGCGATGTGTTGCAAAGACCTGGCAGTGATGCCGTGGTGTTTGAAGCGACCCGCATTCACAGTCGCAATGTGCATGGCACCGGTTGCAGTTTGTCTTCTGCGATTGCCGCTCATTTGGCCTCGGGCAAAACCATGGCTGACGCGGTGGCGGCGGCACGCGCGTTCATTCGCCGGGCGATTGCCGATGGTGCAGGCGTGAAAACCGGTGAAGGTCACGGCCCCTTGAACCATGGGTTTGCGCCAGTCCTTATGCAATTGAAGCCTTTGAGTTGACGGGGCGGGTCAGCCAGCCCAGCAACAAAGTCAACATCAAGCTCGGCAGTGCAGAGCCCCATGGCGATTCAAATTGCATGCACAGTTGGTACAGCGCAATGCCTGCCAACCACGACAACACGGCTTTTATGTCCACCTTAGATGTCATCGTGCTGCTGTAGCCAAAACCCATGCGACCCAGAATCACGCCAAACAGTGGCAAGAAGACTGAACTCAAGGTTAATAGGAAAGGCTCAAGACTGTGCATGGGCAACACCATGGCCAAACCTGTGCACAGCACCGCAATCAAGATGCCCCAATGCTTGGTACTGATGCCCGAAAAAATACTGTGGCTGTTGACTGAAGCGGAATACGTATCACCATAGGCATTGTCGAGTTCATCCAGCAAGATCAGACCCAGCGCAAGCAAGCCGCCTTGCGCCAGCAACAAAGTGTTGACCAAATTGGCATCAGGCGCTGACACACTGATCACCATCACGCCCAATGCATAGCACCAGATATTGGCCAATGCGTAGCCGAGCCAACTGCCGGTCATGGCTGAGCGGCTGTTTTTGCCAAAGCGTGCATAGTCAGCTATCAACGGCAACCAAGACACTGGCATAGCTATCACCAACTCCATGGCCAGCATGTAATTTTTTTGATCGTTGCCGGGTTTGTTCCAAAAACTCTCCAATCCTTGTGTTTGCAACATGCCGATGAATTGCCAGCTCAACCACAGCAGCGACAACACCACCAATGGCAATCCAAAGCGACTGAGGAAGCTGCGCACCAAGCCCAGCATGGAACCGGTCATAAGCGCCACCAAAACCACACCCCAGAGCAAAGTCGCTGCATAGGGGGCAGACCAATGCGTGGCATTTGTCATGGCCAGCGTGCCATCGCGCATGATCACCAACTCAAACGTGGTCCATCCGACCAATTGAACAATATTGAGCATCACCGGCAACCGCGCAAAACTGCTGCCAAACACTTGGTGCATGAGACCTGCGCTAGACAAGCCAGTGTCACAACCCACTTTGGCCACCCAAGCAAGCAAGCCCGCGCCCACGATGGAACCCACGATGGTGACCAAAAGGGCTTCTTGCGTGCCCAACCGGGGAACCAAGTAAGCACCGACCTGCATGACAAGCAGTCCGACGCCCAAGCTGAACCAAAG
>CAMDJS010000105.1 GCA_945900685.1 Bordetella parapertussis | reverse complement strand
AAGGGCATGCCGCCACCGATCACTTTGCCCAATACCGTCACATCGGGCTCAAAGCCGGGAATGGATTGGGCATACACACTTTGGGCGCTGCCCAAGGCGACTCGGCAGCCGGTCATCACCTCGTCAAACACCAACAATGCGCCGTGCTGGGTGCAGAGCTCACGGCAGCGTTTCATGAAGGGGACGCTGGCACGGACAAAGTTCATGTTGCCGGCGATGGGCTCGATCATCAAACAGGCCAGCTCTTTGCCGTGCAGGGCAAAGGCTTCTTCCAATTGGGGGATGTTGTTGAACTCGAGCACCAAGGTGTGCTGCACCACTTCGGGGGGCACACCGGCGCTGGTAGGGTTGCCAAAAGTGGCCAAACCCGAGCCGGCTTTCACCAGCAGCGCATCGGCGTGGCCGTGGTAGCAGCCCTCGAACTTGATGAACTTGCTGCGCCCTGTGGCACCACGCGCTAAACGCAATGCGCTCATGCCCGCTTCGGTGCCCGAACTGACCAAGCGCACCATGTCCATCGAGGGCATGAGTTTCAACAGGGCCTCGGCGAGTTCAATTTCGCGCTCAGTCGGAGCGCCGTAAGAGAAGCCTTCGAGCACCGCTTTTTGCACGGCTTCGACCACGGCGGGGTGGCCGTGGCCCAAGATCATCGGGCCCCAAGAGCCGATGTAGTCGATGTAACGCTTGTCGTTGGCGTCCCAAAAGTAAGCACCTTGGGCACGTTTGACAAAGCGCGGCGTTCCGCCCACAGCGCGAAAGGCGCGTACAGGGGAATTCACGCCGCCGGGGATGACAAGGCGGGCGCGGTCGAAAAGGGTTTGGTTCAGATCAGTCATGGTTTCAGTGAATAAACATCAATGTCGTGTTTGGTGAGCGGGCAAAGAAAAGTCGTCAGCAGTTGCGGCAGCATCGTCGTCATCTTCAAACCCGCTGCCTTCGTCTACGCTGTGCGCCCAAAACAGCCGGTCGGCAACGGCATGACCCATGCCTGGGCGAAAACCGGCGTCCAAGCTGCCATCGAGGTAGCCAAGTGCTTCTCCAGCAGAAGCTTCCAAATCGTCGCCCATGGCAAGCAAGCCAGCCAAAGCGGCACTCAAGGTATCACCAGCACCAGTGAAGACTGCATCAAAGCGTTCAATGGTTTCGCTGACGATCACATTCAAAGGTGTGGCCAAGGCGTTTTCAGTATGTTGGCCACCTGTTTGGGGCATGCCCGTGACAAACGTGTAAGGCACCCCTTTATCGGCCGCGGCTTTGGCCAAATCTCTGGCAGTGGGACTGCGGTCGCTACCCCATTCTGGAAGCAACCAACGCCACAAGGTGCTGTGGTTTCCCACCAAAACCGTTGTTTGAGGCAACACCAGTTCCATGAAAGCGTCTTGGTAAGCGTCGATAGGTTCATCTTGCCACCACGACAGACTGGGCATATAGGCAACTACTGGCACATCGGCGTAGTCAGCACAAATTTCAGCCACCGTGGAAAGAACATCAGGGGAACCACAAAAACCAATTTTGATCACTTGAACCGCAATGTCTTCCAAGATGGTGCGGGCTTGTTCATCAACCGCTTCATCGTCCATCGCAATATGGTCGAAAACCTCGGCGGTATCGCGCACATAACTTCCCGTGGAGATCGCCAATACATGAGCGCCTACAGAAGACATCGCCAAGATGTCTGCGGTTAAACCACCTGCGCCGCTGGGATCGTTGGTATTGAAACACAGCACACAAGGGTGTGCCATTTCCTCTGATTGGCCTTCATCAGGCAGGGGGGTAGGAGTGTTCATATGCCATCTATAGAATCTGCTTCATTCTATGCCACCGCTCTAGCGGGTTTTACCTTAATAACCAGAAAGAAATGACTGTGAACAAGACTTGGATGTGCTTGATTTGTGGATGGATTTACGATGAAGCCGCTGGAGCGCCTGAAGAGGGTATAGCCCCAGGAACGCCTTGGGAGCAAGTGCCCATGAATTGGACTTGCCCAGAGTGTGGTGCGCGCAAGGAAGATTTTGAAATGGTGCAAATCTAGGCGACCAGCTACATCAGTCGCTCTTGCTTTTCACCACGCTGTAACGCATCAAGGTTTTCAAGCGGGCCTTGGCGTGGTCAACAATGGGCAGTGGGTAAGTCTTGCCCAGCGTGACATTGGCCGCTTCCAAGACCAAGGGCTTTGCCAACCAAGGTGCGTGGATGGCGTCGTTGGGCAGCGCTGCAAGTTGAGGTAAGTAGCGGCGAATAAATTTCCCCTGCGAATCAAACTTTTCGCTTTGGCTGATGGGGTTGAAGATACGAAAGTAAGGCTGAGCATCGCAGCCACTGGAACTGGCCCATTGCCAACCGCCGTTGTTGGCAGCCAGATCAAAATCGATCAGTTGCTGAGCGAAATACTGTTCGCCCCAGCGCCAATCGATGCCCAAGTCTTTCACCAAGAAACTGGCCACCACCATGCGTAAGCGGTTGTGCATATAGCCGGTTTGGTTGATTTGCGCCATGGCCGCATCGACCAGTGGATAGCCTGTTCGCCCTTCACACCATGCGGCAAACAATTGTTTGGCTTCCTTGCCGGTTTCCCAATCAATTGCGTCGTATACAGGCTTAAATGATTGTTTAACAACCCGTGGATGGTGGTGCAATATTTGGTGGTAAAAATCGCGCCAAATCAATTCGCCCAGCCATGTTTGCGCACCTGCATCCCCCTCTATTGCCAAAGGGTAAGCCAGTCGGGCTAAGCGTCTGGTTGACACCGTACCAAAGCGCAAATGCACACTCAGGTAGCTCGGTCCTTTCACGCTGGGGAAATCGCGGGTTTGCTGATACTGGCTGATCCGTTTGACAAAGTCTTTGAGCAAAAGCTGTGCACCGCTGGTGCCAGCTTGTATGTGTAGCGATGGTAAATCGACTGTTTCAAAGCCAATGTCTTCTAAGCTAGGTAGGGGGCGACGCAAAGCAGCAGGTATGGCTGCAAGTTGACCGGCTGAAGGCTTGATGTGTTTTTCAGCCAAATCGGCCGCAGTGACTTTCTTCAACCAGTTGTTTTTGTAAGGGGTGAAAACACCATAAGGCTGACTGTTTTGCGTCAAGATTTCACTTCGCTCAAAGACCACATGATCTTTGAAGCTGACGAAGGCGACGCCTTGGTTGGCAAGTACACCTTTGGCTGTCGTATCCCGCGTCAATGCATAAGGTTCATCATCATGGTGGGTGAAGACGGCTTGAACGCCGAGTTCGGTGACCAATTGCTGCAAACACGTAAGCGGTTCTCCATGCCGCACCAAAAGTCCGGCCTCTTCTTCGCCTGAAAGCGTGCGCAGTTGCTGGTCCAGATCGATCAAACTGCCATGGATAAATGCCACCCGACGGTCATAGCGTGGAAGGCTTTCAAGAATGGCAGTGTCAAAAATAAAGATGCAAAAAACCTGCTTGCTTCGCAGCAGGGCGTGGTGCAGTGCCGTGTGGTCATCTGCGCGTAAATCGCGTCTAAACCACACCAGAGATCGGTCAAAAAAGTCCCTAGAGTTTGGCTTCATATTCACCCTTTAAAATAACCCAATGACTCAAGATTTCGAACCCATCAACCTGACGCATCATTTTTTGATTGCCATGCCCGGTTTGATGGACGAATCATTCAATCGCAGCGTGGTTTACATGTGCGAGCACAGCGACCGAGGTGCTTTGGGCTTGATTATCAACAAACCCAGTACCCTGCGTATGCAAGACCTGTTCGAAAAGGTTGAGCTCAATTTGGGTCGTTCTGATTTGGTTGAAATCCCTGTCTTTCAGGGTGGCCCTGTTCACACAGAACGCGGATTTGTTTTGCATGAGCCCCTGTCCAACACCATGACTGCTGCTGAAGCCAGTGAGGCAGCTTATGCCTCAACCCTTTGTATTCCAGGTGGCTTAGAGATGACCACCTCCAAAGATGTGCTTGAAGCCTTGTCCACCGGTGCTGGTCCCAGACGTGTGCTTATCACCCTCGGCTACTCGGCATGGGCGCAAGGACAGCTGGAGTCCGAACTGGGGGAGAACAGCTGGCTCACAGTGCAAGCCGATCCACAGGTGATTTTTGACACACCCATCGATCAACGATATGACCGTGCATTGGCTCTTTTAGGTTTACAAGCTTGGATGCTTTCACCTCAGGCGGGTCACGCGTGAGTCTGGCGGTGTCTCCAACCGCAGCAACCGAGTTGCACTCTTTTTTGGCTTTTGATTTTGGACAACAACGCACCGGCGTAGCGTATGCGTCTCGCCTGCTGGGGCATGCCAAGCCACAAGGCACGGTTCATGGCTCTGGCCAAGCACGCTGGACATCTATCACCAAGCACATAGACGAGTGGCAACCTGACGCTTTGGTCGTCGGTGTGCCTTACCACCCCGATGGCGCAGCGCACGAAAACACCCTTCACGCACAAAAATTTGCCAGGCAACTGCGTGGGCGCTACAGCTTGCCAGTCTTTGAGGTAGATGAACGTTATTCGACCACCGAGGCACGCAGCCAAGGCGCGGTAGATGTGGATGCAGCTTCTGCGTGTGTCATTTTGGATCAATTTCTGCGAAGCCTGAACCCATGATTACTGACTATTCATCACTAGATGCACAAACGCTTTACCAGCAGTTGTTCATCAGCTTGCAAAACACGCTTGTACCTGAAGCGCATTTGGTCGGCATCACCTCGGGTGGCGCTTGGTTGGCTGAGCGTTTACATCATGACTTGGCCAGACAAGTTCCCTTTGGTATCGTGTCCTCGTCTTTGCACAGAGATGATTTTTCCAAGCGTGGGATGGCAGAAAGCATTGCGACCAAACTGCCGTTCGAGGTGGAAGGCGCTGTCATTTGGTTGATTGACGACGTGCTTTTCACCGGACGCACCATACGCGCTGTGGTCAATGAATTGTTTGACTATGGTCGTCCCAAAGCGGTTCATTTGGCGGTGCTGGTTGACCGTTCAGGACGTGAGTTGCCCATTCAGGCTGATATTGCAGTGACCCATGTGACTTTGCCTGCAGAGCAGACCTTGCGCTTGAAGCAAGACAGCCAAGGCCAATTTGCGTTTTCATTGGAGGGCTAGCCCATGCTGTACAAACGCAACCCACAACTGAATAAAAACGGCGAACTCATTCATCTGCTGTCGACCGAAGGCCTGTCGCGTGAGATCCTGACACATATTTTGGATACGGCCACACAGTTTGTTTCGCTGAGTGACCGCGATGTCAAGAAAGTACCTCTTTTGAGAGGTAAGTCGGTTTTTAATCTTTTTTTTGAAAACAGCACTCGAACCCGAACCACTTTTGAAATTGCTGCCAAAAGACTCAGTGCAGATGTGTTCAATCTGGATATCGCCCGTTCTTCAGCCAGCAAGGGCGAGACCTTGCTAGACACCATTGCCAACTTGAGTGCTATGGCTGCTGAGATTTTTGTGGTTCGCCACGGCGAGTCTGGCGCTCCTTACCTGATTGCCGAGCATGTGGCTCCCCATGTGCATGTCATTAACGCAGGAGACGGACGCCATGCGCACCCTACCCAGGGTTTGCTGGATGCCTACACCATTCGTCACTTTAAAAAGGACTTTGCCAACTTGCGTGTGGCAATCGTGGGGGATGTTTTGCATTCCCGCGTGGCTCGGTCAGATATTCATGCATTCACCACTTTAGGGTGTGCTGAGGTTCGCGTTGTGGGTCCTCTCACGTTAATGCCTTCGGACTTGTCTCAACTTGGCGTGAAGGTTTTTCACAACCTTGAAGAAGGTATTCGTGACTGTGATGTGGTCATCGCTTTGCGCTTACAAAACGAGCGCATGAGCGGTGCTTTGCTTCCCTCTAGTCAGGAATATTTCAAAAATTTCGGCTTGACAACTGTCAGGCTGCAAGCCGCCAAACCCGATGCCATCGTCATGCACCCTGGACCTATCAACAGAGGCGTAGAAATTGAATCGGCGGTGGTCGATGGTCCGCAAAGTGTGATTTTGAATCAGGTGACTTTCGGTATCGCTGTGCGTATGGCGGTGATGTCTATCGTTGCAGGGAATGATGCATGAAAATTTTGATTCATAACGGTCATCTGCTTGACCCCGCAAGTGGCTTTGACGCCAAGGCCGATTTGGCGATCGCCGACGGCAAAGTGGTGGCCATGGGCCAAGTCTCCAAAGACTTTCATGCGGATAAGCAAATTGACGCTTCAAACTGCTGGGTCATCCCTGGCTTGGTGGATGCCTGTGCTCGCCTTGGCGAACCCGGCCATGAACACGAAGGCATGCTAGAGAGCGAGTTAACTGCCGCGGTAGCGGGGGGTGTCACCAGCGTGGTGTGTTTGCCAGACACCCAACCGGTGCTTGATGAACCCGGCTTGGTGGAGATGTTGCAGTTTCGTGCCAAGCGGCTGCACCTGGCCAATGTTTACCCCTTAGGCGCATTGACGCGTGGTCTTCAGGGTGAGGTGTTGACCCCCATGGTCGAGTTAACCCAAGCGGGCTGTGTCGGGTTCACGCAAGCAGAGTACGCTATTTCGAACACCCAGAGCCTGCAACGTGCCATGCAATATGCAGCGACCTTTGGTTATGCTATTTGGCTCAGAGCACAAGACAGCTACCTAGGCAAAGGTATTGTTGCCAGCGGACCCTTGGCTACCCGCATGGGTTTGAGTGGCGTGCCAGCGGCGGCCGAGACCATTGCACTGCATACCTATATTGACCTCATGCGCATGACTGGTGCACGCGTTCACGTGAGCAAACTCTCAAGTTCAGCAGGTGTAGCCTTGGTTCGTGCGGCCAAGGCTGAAGGGCTGCCATTGTCTTGTGATATCAGTATCCATAACCTGCATTTCACCGATGCAGATATTGGGTACTTTGATACGCGGGCTCGATTGACCCCGCCGCTGCGGCAACAGCGTGACCGTGAAGCCCTGCGTCAGGGTTTGGCCGATGGCACCATTGATATTTTGGTGTCAGATCACACACCTGTCGAGGGCGACGCCAAGGCTTTGCCGTTTGCACAAGCTGAGCCAGGGGCCACAGGTTTGGAGTTATTGCTGAGCGCCAGCCTGAAATGGGCGGCACAAAGTCAGGTAGACAAACTGCGTGCCTTGCAGGTGATTACCAGTGCACCCGCCGCGCTTTTAGGACTGCCCGATCGGGGTGGTTTAACCCTTGGGGCTCCCGCTGATGTGTG
>CAMDJS010000104.1 GCA_945900685.1 Bordetella parapertussis | reverse complement strand
TCTCTTGAGGGCCATTTGCTCGCGGTTCAGGGCGGCATCAGCATTGATGTTTCGCGCATGAAAAAGTTGCTCAGCATCAACCCTGAAGATTTGACGGTCACCGTGCAACCCGGCGTGACCCGCAAACAATTGAACGAAGAAATCAAAAGCACCGGTTTGTTTTTCCCGATTGACCCTGGCGCGGACGCCAGCATCGGCGGCATGAGTGCCACCCGCGCCAGCGGCACCAATGCGGTTCGCTACGGCACCATGCGCGAAAACGTGCTGGGCCTGGAAGTGGTCACCGCCAGTGGTGAGGTCATTCGCACCGGCACCCGCGCACGCAAATCCTCAGCCGGTTACGACCTGACGCGTTTGATGGTCGGCAGCGAAGGCACGCTGGGCGTGATCACTGAAATCACTTTGAAACTGTTTCCATTGCCAGAGGCCGTGTCAGCCGCCACTTGTTCTTTTCCGTCTATCGAAGCGGCGGTTCACACGACCATACAAATCATTCAAATGGGCGTGCCTATCGCGCGTGTAGAGTTGATTGACAAAAATGCGGTTCGCATGGTGAACGCCTATTCCAAAGTCAATTTGCCGGTGCAGCCCATGTTGTTGATGGAATTTCACGGCTCACCCGCCAGCGTCAAGGAGCAAGCCGAAACGGTTCAAGAGGTTTCCTCTGAGTTCGGCGGCCAAGCTTTCGAGTGGGCAACCACACCGGAAGACCGCACCCGCTTGTGGACGGCCAGACACAACACGTATTTCGCTGGCTTAACCAGTCGCCCTGGCTGCCGCGTGATCAGCACCGATACCTGTGTGCCCATATCACGCCTGGCCGATTGCCTGCTCGATTCGATCGCCGAGGTAGAAGCCTCAGGCATCCCCTATTTTTTGGTAGGCCATGTCGGCGACGGCAATTTCCACTTCGGTTATTTGATCGATCCGGACAGCGCCGAGGAACGCGCCACCGCTGAAACCTTGAACAACCAGTTGGTCGCACGCGCGCTGTCATTGGACGGCACCTGCACAGGTGAACACGGCATTGGGCTACACAAAATGGATTTTCTGGTGACCGAAGCAGGCGCCGGCGCGGTGTCCATGATGCGCACCATCAAGCAGGCGCTGGACCCGAAAAACATCATGAATCCGGGAAAGATTTTTTGATATTGGCGCCGCGTTCAATCACCACGGTGTCGTCCAGCAAACCGCTGGAATGGTTCAAATCAGATTGAGATATCAACACCGATAACTCGCTGCCTTTGAGCTTGGCAATCACTTCGGACAGACGCATGGCCAAGGCCGGGGCCACGCCTTCAAACGGCTCGTCTAACAACAGCAAGCGCGTACCCACGGCCAATGCGCGCGCCAATGCCACGAGCTTTTGCTGACCGCCTGAGAGCAACAAAGCGCGACGCTGTGACATCTCTTTGAGTTCAGGCAGGACCTGGTAAACAAAAGCCAGTCGCTCATCCACCGTCAAAGTCTGGCTGACCCACAAAGGAATGAGTATGTTTTCCTCAACCGTCAACTCCGGCACCAAGCCCCTGTCCTCCGGCATGTAACCAATGCCTAGGGCGGCACGCGCATGAATCGGCATGGCGGACAAGTCTTGAGAGTCAAAATGAATGCTGCCTTCGCGCAGCGGCAAGTGCCCCATGATGCTGCGCAAGGTGCTGGTTTTGCCCGCGCCGTTGCGCCCGGCCAAGCCCAGCATCTGCCCTTGCGTGAGGCTCAAATTGAAGCCGCGCAAAACGTTCGCAGACGCGATATCCACATGCAAGTTACGCAGTTCAAGCATGGTTTGCCCCGCTCACCGCGCCAGTTTCGCCGGTGACATAACGGCGCACATCGGCATTGGCCAAAGCGACGGACGGCACATCATCTGCAATGATGCGGCCGCTGTAAAACGCGATGACTCTGTCGCAATACCGGCTGACGATGTCCATGTCGTGTTCTACAAACAAAGTTGTCAAAGGCTGTCCGTCCAAAGCATGCATGACGGTGTCCATCGTTGGGAATTTTTCTTCTGCCGCCACGCCACTGGTGGGCTCATCCAGCAAAAGCAGGCGCGGCTCTCCAGTCATGGCGAGCGCAATGTCGAGCAATTTGCGCATGCCACCCGGTAATTCAGCGACGGTGCGGTGTCGCTGGTCCTGCAATCTGAAGCGGGTCAACACCTGTTCTGCCCGCGCCACGGCATGCGTTGTTCGCGCGTCACGCCACAAAGACAAGCGGTTGTCATGACAGGCCTGCGCCACCAGCATATTGTCTAAAACGCTCATGCTGGGGTAGAGCTGCGGTATTTGAAACGAGCGAGCCACTCCAAGCCGGGTGATTTGTCTGGGATTCATGCCGGAGATATTTTCGCCTGCAAATGCAATCTGACCTTGATCCGGTTTGACATAACCGGTGATCATGTTCACAAACGTGGTTTTACCTGCGCCGTTGCTGCCGATCAAGCTGACCCGCTCGCCTTGCCGGATATTGACGTTGATGTCTTGCGCGGCCACGACCGCACCGAAATGTTTGTTCAAGCCACTGGCTTGCAATAAGAATGCGTCACTCATGGGGCATCCTTTTTGGCAGGCCACAACGAGCCCAAGCCCTGCGGAAGAAAACGAATCACCAGCAACAAAAACACGCCTAAAGCCAGCTGCCAGGTGCTCGGGAAATACGAGCTGGAAAACGAACGAACCATTTCCAGCACGACGGAAGACAACATCACCGCCACCACGCTTTGCGTGCCTGCCAAGATGGCAACAAACACATACTCGCCAGAGGTAGTCCAGTAACTGAAGTTGGGATCGATGTGACCCAAGGCCATGACAGCCAAAGCACCACCGGTGCCACCTAAGAAAGATGCCAGCCAGAAATTGAGAGCCATGGTTTGGCTGACCGAGCCGCCCATGTATTCGACCCGCAATTCGTTGTCTCTGATGGCTTGTGTCACCAGCCCCCTCGTCGAAGAAAAATACATACGCACAAATACAGAGGCGCACACCACAAACAACCAGGTGACCGCGAACAAGACAAAACTGACCTGCGCGTCTGGCAACGACTGGCCCAGCAAACTGACGCGGCCCATGTTGAAGCCGTCTGAGCCGCCCAGGCTGTCGGTTTTCACCAAAACACCATAACCCACCATGGACATGGCCAATGTGAGCATGGAAAAGAAAATGCCTCGGTACGAGGCCAGCAAAAGGCCAAAGGGCGCTGTCAACACACACGCGACCACGCCGCCGAGCACAGGCAACAACAGCGCGTCTTGCCAACCCAGATGTATGAACGCCAAAGCAGCCGCATAGCCGCCAAGTGCCGACATCAAGCCCTGACCGAAAGCCACCACGCCGCCTCTCATCAACAGCACAATGCCCAGCGACACCAAGCCATTCGCCATGGCCATGGTCAACATGAATTGCAACCAGCGCGGCACGAAGAAGCCGACGACGCAGCCCAGCAACAAAACCCCAAGCGCTTTGAATGTCATGTGTGTCATGGCATCAAATCTTTCGCGCTTGTATGCGCTGAAACAAACCTTGCGGCCTGAACACCAGCACCAAAGCCATGACCAGGTAGACCGAGAACAGTTCTGCAACCGGCCATAGATGCACGGCCAGCGCACGAGCCAAACCCACGATCAAGGCGCCGATGGCCGCGCCTTCGATACTGCCCAAGCCACCGATGATGACCACGGCAAATGAGATGATGATCACGCCGACCGACACGCCGGGCTGCACCGAAATCATGGGCGCAGTGAATGCCCCACCGAGTGCTGCAAGAAAAATACCTGCGGTGAACGAGAGCATATAAATACGTGAGACTTTGACACCCATGCTCGCGGCTATCTCTGGGCTGTGAATGACCGCGGTCACGACTTTTCCGGTGCGGGTGCGGTTCAACCCCCACCAGACAGCCAAGCCGACGGCGGTGGCCAACACCATCAAAAACACATCGTAGCCCACATAACTTTGTTGACCCAATTCCAAATTGCCGAACATGGCATAGGGCTCTGACACGTAATAAGGGTTGGCACCCCAAATCAGCTTGGTGATGTCTTCCAGCATCAAAAACATGGCGTAGGTGACCAACACCAACAAGACTTCATCCCGCCCGTAAAAAAACCGCAACAGACCGCGTTCGGTCAAGGGCGCGACCACCATGGCCACCGCCACGGCTGCGAGCAACATGGCGAGCAAGGACAGTTGCGCATGGCTGGCCACGCCATTCATCCAAGCCACCGCGGTGGCTGCGGCATACGCGCCCAGCGCATAAAAGCTGCCGTGGGCAATGTTCAATATTTTCAGCACCCCGAAAACCAAAGTCAGCCCGAGTGCAACGATAAACAGCCACGAGGCATAACTGATGCCGTCAACCAAGATAGTCAGCGCAAGTTGCATGTTATTTGGCAGCCTTTGTGGTTTTGGCGTCGGGTTTCGCTTCGGGTTTGCTGTCGCATTTCGCGCCTGCAAAGCCGGACTTGAGCCAGTCTTCGGATTTCACATTCAAGGGCGGGTTGACGCACTCGGCATCAAAACGTTGAATGTCTTCGAGCATCACCATTTTTTTCTCTTCGCTCCATTTGGTGCGGCCAATCGCGGTGTCTTGGATGGCTTGTTGGCCATTGGACAAAGTCATGCGAACTTTGCCAGCGGGTGACATCCATTCGCTGCCGCGCAATGAAGCGGCTAATACTTCTGTGGATGGTTTTTTGCCTTTGTTGGCAGCCATGGCTTTTTCAGCAGCGAGCTTCAAGCCCATCAAGGCTTGCGCCATGCGGTAAGGCGCTTGCACAGGATAGACGTTGTAGGCTTTGCTGTAAGTGTCCCACCACCAGGTATTGAGGGGTGAAGGCGGCGCCATCAAACCATATGCACCGCGCGCACCGATGATGGCGCCGTCTGGCATTTTGTTGCCCAAACCGGGCAGCACATGGTCTGCGGCGGTCAACACCACTTGCGATTTTTTGAACAAGCCGCGCGGTGCAGATTGCAAGATAAATGCTTGCAAATCCCCGCCCCATAAACTTGAATGAATCAAGTCCACAGGTTGCGACATCAAGGCTGAAATTTCTGTGCCGTACTGGCCCGCGCCGAATTTCGGCAGTTGATCAACCACGGGCTTGGCCTCTGGGTACAGATTGGCCATGGACAACATGAAGTCCTTGCGTGAGTCTTGGCCCCAAGCGTAATCCTGGTTGATCATGCTGAAGTTTTTGACGGGTATGTTGCGTGTTTTCAAATACCGCGCCATCGCCACGTTGTCCATGGTGGCATGCGCTGCGGTTCTAAAGACATAGCGAAAGCTGTTGTCTTCAAAAATTCTGGGCGTGCCGCAGTCATACAAAATCAGGAATTTTTTCAATTCTTCGGCAACTGGTGCCACGGCCAAACAATCGCCTGAGCCCACATAGCCGACCACCACATCCACTTTGTCGCGCTCGTACAAGTTACGCAACTCTTGCACCTGTTTGGTTGCACCACCGGCTTCATCCACATAAATGGCTTCTATTTGCAAGCCGCCGATGCCGGGCTTGTTGTAGGGTGCGGGCGCCTGTCCTTTGTTGAACGCGTCTACTAACACTTTCGCGCCGTTAACCGCAGGTATGCCAAAACTCTCAGCCGCTTGGCCGGATAAAAAACTGACGATGCCTATGCGAAAGGTTTCCTGCGCCAAGCTGCTGCCAGCGATGCCCATAAGCAAACTGGCGATGCAGCATTGCTTGGCGTTGAGTTTGAATCTCTTAAACATGGTTTGTCTCCTGTGATTGCTCACGTGATGGTGAAAGTTCGGTATGAATTGCTGTGTTCTGGCACTTCACCCCTTGACTGGGGCGTTTATTTGCTCTGGAGTTTATCTATCAATCCATTCAGTGCCTCTATGGATCCAAAAGCAATAGAGAGCTCTCCAGATTGGTCCACTTTGCCGTTTCTTTTGGTGTGTTTTTTGACACGTATCTCGACTTGCGCCGTGAGTAAATCGGACAGTTCTTCTTCGAGACGTTTGATGTCTCGGGATTTTTCTTTGGCGGGCTTTTGGGTCACCAAAGAAAAATCAGCGCCAATTTTTTTCACCAAATTTTCAGCTTCACGCACCGACATTTTTTTGGCGCTGATTTGGTTAGCTGCTGTGATTTGCGCGGCCTTGTCCAAGCTCAACAATGCACGCGCATGACCCATGTCTATGTCACCAGCGACCAACATGGTTTGTACAGGCTCTGCCAGATTCAATAAACGCAACAAGTTGCTGGCCGCGCTGCGCGAGCGCCCCACGGCTTGCGCGGCTTGTTCATGTGTCAGTCCAAATTCTTTGATGAGCCGCTGTATGCCGATGGCCTCTTCCAGCGGATTGAGGTCTTCGCGCTGCATGTTTTCGATCAGCGCCATGGCGGCGGCATTCTGGTCGCTCACCTCGCGCACCAACACCGGCACCTCGGTCAAACCGGCCAATTTGGCTGCACGAAAACGCCTTTCACCGGCAATGATTTCATAGCCGCCACTGGCGATTTTTCTCACCAAAATCGGCTGCATGATGCCTTGCGATTTGATGCTTTCCGCCAACTCATACAAAGCGCCTTCGTCCATGCGTTTGCGCGGCTGATAGACGCCAGCCACCATTTGGTCCAACTGCAACGTAGACGGCGTGGCATCGGTGGCAGCATTCAATACCGCTTCGCCGGCAGTGGGCCCGAGCAATGCTTCTAGGCCACGGCCCAATCCTTTGATTTTTTTGGTAACCATCTGCTTTTTTTCTATCAAGTCTGCTGAAATCTTTGCACCAATTCTTTGGCAAAGTCGATGAAGGCCTGGCTGCCTTTGGCGCCCGGATCAAACACCACGCCGGGCAAGCCATAGCTGGGTGCTTCTGCCAAACGCACATTGCGGGGAATCAAGGTGTTGAACACTTTGTCTGCAAAATGCGCTTTCAATTGGTCGCTGACTTGCTGCTGTAAAGTGATGCGCGGATCAAACATGACGCGCAGTAAGCCTATGATTTTCAAGTCTTTGTTCAAGTTTGCGTGCACTTGTTTGATGGTGTTGACCAGGTCCGTCAAGCCTTCAAGGGCGAAGTATTCACACTGCATGGGCACAATCACGCCATGGGCGGCACACAAACCATTGAGTGTGAGCAATGACAGCGAGGGCGGGCAATCGATCAACACAATGTCATAGTCTTTCTCGACTTCGGCCATCG
>CAMDJS010000103.1 GCA_945900685.1 Bordetella parapertussis | reverse complement strand
TATGCAGCAGGTCCAAATTCAGCGATTTACTACGGCCTGGGTGTGACCGAGCATTCACAAGGTACGACCATGGTCATGGGCATTGCCAATTTGTCCATGGCTTGCGGCATGGTCGGACGCGAAGGTGTGGGCGTCAACCCCTTGCGTGGTCAAAACAATGTGCAAGGCGCTTGCGACATGGGCAGTTTCCCGCACGAGTTGCCCGGCTACCGCCACATCTCTGACACCACCACACGCACACTGTTTGAAGGCGCTTGGGGCGTCACACTCAACCCCGAACCGGGGTTGCGTATTCCCAATATGTTTGACGCCGCCATGGACGGCTCGTTCCTTGGGCTTTATTGCCAAGGCGAAGACATCGTGCAATCCGACCCGGACACACAACACGTGGCGGCCGCTTTGTCGGCCATGGAATGCATCGTTGTGCAAGATATCTTTTTGAATGAAACTGCCAAGTACGCGCATGTGTTTTTGCCGGGTTCATCGTTCCTGGAAAAAGACGGCACCTTCACCAACGCCGAGCGCCGCATTTCGCGCGTGCGTCAGGCCATGCCGCCAATGGCGGGTCTGGCTGACTGGGAAGTCACTGTCAAACTGGCGAAAGCGCTTGGCTACGACATGCACTATGCGCATCCGCAAGAGATCATGAAAGAAATTGCGGCGCTCACACCAAGCTTTGCCGGTGTCAGCTACGAAAAGATTGACCAGCACACCAGCTTGCAATGGCCTTGCAATGCGGACACCGCAGACGCAGGCATTGACATCATGCACGTCAGTGGTTTTGTGCGCGGCAAAGGCAAGTTCTTCCCCACACAATACGTGGCGTCTGAAGAAAAAGTCACGCGCAAATTCCCGTTGCTGCTGACCACGGGTCGCATCTTGTCGCAATACAACGTGGGCGCGCAAACCCGCCGCACAGACAACAACCAGTGGCACGATGAAGACCGCTTGGACATTCACCCGCATGATGCTGAAGAGCGCGGCATCAAAGACCGTGACTGGGTTGGCATTGAGAGCCGCTCTGGACGCACGGTGTTGCGTGCCCGGGTGACCGAGGCCATGCAAGCCGGTGTGGTCTACACCACCTTCCATTTCCCCGAGTCCGGTGCGAATGTGATCACCACCGATGCATCTGACTGGGCGACCAACTGCCCCGAGTACAAAGTGACTGCGGTGCAAGTGGTGGCAGTCAGCCAGCCGTCTGAGTGGCAACAAAACTACAAGCGTTTCAACAAAAACCAACTCGATTTGCTGGCCAAAGCACAGTCAGACAGTTTTGAGGTGGTCGGTAAGTGAACATGCAATTGGCATCAAGAGCACATCTGGCTGAAGAGCTGCCAGTGGCCTTGGTGTTCAACGGCATCTCACATGCCGTGATGATGGCCACGCCTTTGCACTTGGAAGACTTTGCCCTTGGTTTTGCGCTCAGTGAAGGTTTGATTGACCAAGCCTCGCAACTGTATGGTGTTGAAGTGATTGAGCAAGCACTTGGCATGGAAGTACACATCGACATTGCCGCCCAATGCGAAGCACGTTTGAAAGAACGCAAGCGCAGCATGGCCGGTCGCACCGGTTGCGGCTTGTGCGGAACCGACAGCTTGGCGCAAGTCAAGTTGCCACTGCCGCAAGCGCCTTGGGTTCAAGTGGATGTGCAAGCCATGGAACGCGCGCACGCAGGACTGCGAGCATTGCAACCCTTGAAATTGCAAACCGGCGCGACGCATGCCGCCGCTTGGTCGGATGCCAACGGCGTGATTCAAATCGTGCGTGAAGATGTGGGCAGACACAACGCCTTGGACAAACTGATTGGCGCGATGACCAAAGCCCATGTGGATGCGACGCAAGGATTTGTTTGCATCACCAGCCGCGCCAGTTTTGAGATGGTGCAAAAAACCATCCAGTCCGGCGCAGGTGCTTTGACCGCGGTCTCTGCACCAACTCGCTTGGCTGTAGACATCGCGCAGTCGCACAACCTGCTGCTGGCTGGACAAGTGCGGGGAGACAGCTTCACGGCATACAGTTTCCCCGAACGATTTATGAACTCAGCGATGGCTGAAAGCACAGAGACTTCATCACATGGATATCAATAACCTGGTCCACATGGCCAACCAAATCGGTCAGTTTTTTTCGGCTTACCCGGATCGCGCGGAAGCATTGGAAGGCATCGCCAACCATATTCGCAAATTTTGGGAGCCGCGCATGCGACTCCAATTGTTTGAAGGCATAGATGCAGGCCATACCGGCGAACTCACTGAACTCGTCGCGCAATCGCTGGCTCTGTATCGCGACTCGCTTCAACCTGCGACATCCCGCTGAATCGCTGTTGCCTAAGAGCTGCTTATGCATTTCAACAAGCCCTTAATGGTGCGCATTTCTGAATGTTTTTCCGTTTTACATAAGCCTGCACGCACACTGTGAATGATTTGCAATTAATGCAAACCAACAAGTGATTTCTTTCGAAAACAGGTGTTTAAAAACCGTCTATCTGCGGGGCTCTTTTTTGCTTAAAGGCTGGCATGTTCACTGGAGATTGACATGCCAACCAAGCTTGATACTTTTTTAATTTGCAAATATTCCCGAATCGCTAGAAATATTGGCAGACTTGCCTTATTGCTTTTCATCAGTTTGTCAGGCCTCACACACCTCACCGCGCATGCTGACAACACTTACTTTGGCATACACGGTCCGAGCTACCATGATGGCGGTCAATTCAATAACGCCAACTATGGCCTGTACCTTGTCCGTAGGGGTGTCACGGGCGGGGTTTATGACAACAGTCTGAATCGAACCACTTTCTACCTGGGTTACGCATGGGAATGGGATTTACCGGTCAACCCGATGGTTGATTCCGTATCGCTGATGGGCAGTCTGGCAACGGGTTACTACACCCAGCAAACACCTTATGAATGGATGCCCATGGGTGCATTAAGTTTCAAACACAGTTTTGATTCACAACAAGGGATGCGTCTTTCCTATTTGCCTGGCGTTGGCAAAAATCCGGCAAATTACGTGCTGCATTTGAGCTATGAATACAGATTGAATTGAGCAAGCGCTGATAGACAGACCATCAACTGCGCACCGGCATCACATGTATCCAGCGACAGTCCATGCTGATACTGAGACTTTGCCCGGTTTGCACGTTGTGTCTTTGCATACCTGACAGCGTCAATTGCAACTGAAGGTCCGCAGGTTCCTCTAAGGACAATGTGGCCAGCGACATTTCACCCAGACTGCGCAATGCACTGACTTGTGCCTGCAACACGATGCGCTGTTGATCGTTTTTGTCTTCTTCAGTCCATGAAGGATGAACTTGAAAACCGTCACCTTGAATCACCCAAGTCACTGCTTGACCGGTTTTCTTCAAACGCCCTTTGTCTTTGACAAGCAACGCCAACCCGCTTGCAGCCTCGGGGTGCGACAACCACTCCAGCCAAGCAAAACCCTCTGGCAATGCATACGGCCCGCCAGTGCCCAACCAGCGGCCATGAAAGCGGTTGGGAATTCCCACCAGGTCAGCCACGCGGGCATTGCGCGGTGCTCTGTGAATATGTGCAGGCGTGGCTTCTTGCAACACCTGCCCTTCATCCATCACCACCAGTTTGTCTGCCAGTTGTCTGGCTTCGTTCAAATCATGTGTGACCAGCACGATAGGTATGTGCAAATCGCGGCGCAAATCTGCAATCAATGTGTAAAGCCCTCTGCGGCTCATTTGGTCCACAGCGGAAAACGGCTCATCCATCAACAGCAACTGAGGTTTTCTGGCCAAGGCTCTGGCCAGCGCAACCCGTTGTTGCTGACCGCCGGACAACATCGCGGGCACACGTTGTTGCTGTTCGTTCGTCAAACCCATGCGGTTCAGCCAGTCGATGGCAGCGTGCACACGCTCTTTCACGGGCAAGTGCAACATGGCAAGCGCGACATTGTCTAGGGCATTCATGTGCGGCATCAAAGCGTAGTTTTGAAACACCAAACCCACCAGACGTTGACGCGCTGACAAACAAATGCCTTGGTCCGTGTCGCACCAGGTTTCGCCAGCTATCAGCACTTTGGCTTTGGCGGGTTTGAGCAAACCCGCCATCAATCGCAACATGGATGTTTTGCCCGCACCGGAGGGGCCTACCAGCGCCAGCATTTGTCCGGGTTCGCAACTGAAGCTGCCTAGCAAAGGCATGGGCAAGTGTTGGCTCACACTGACATGCAAACCTGCGCTGTGGTTTTCGTTATTGCCTGTGGTCATCTGCGCCTCGTCAATCTGGACGTAGCAAAAAACGAAGCCGCCACAGCCAACAAGGACATGATGAGTAACAGCAAGGCCATGCGATCAGCCGATTGCACATCAAAAGCTTGCACCCGGTCGTAAATAGAAATCGCCAGTGTTTTGGTTTCACCCGGGATACTGCCACCCATCATCAACACCACACCGAACTCACCCAAGGTATGCACGAATGTCAGCACCATGGCTGACAACACCCCGGGCCAGACCAAGGGCAACTCAACCCGCCAGAATGTGGCCCAACTGCCCAAACCGCATACGGCAGCGGCTTCATTCAAGTTGGCTGGTACAGCCTCAAACGAGCGCTGTATGGGCTGCACCAAAAATGGAATATTGAACAACACAGAAGCCACAACCAAGCCGGAGAAATGAAACGCAAGTTGGATGCCTTGCTGTGACAACCACTGACCCAAGGGTGAAGCCGCACCGAATGACACCAACAAGTAATAGCCGAGCACAGTGGGCGGCAACACCAAAGGCAACACCACCAAAGCCTCAATCAGGTATTTGCCTTTGAACTCGGTATAGGCCAACCAACGCGCGAGCAGCATGCCGGGCGGCAATAACAAAGCCAGCGTGACCGCGGCGAGTTTCAATGACAGTGAAAGCGCTTGCCAATCGATGATGATCTCCTGTGAATCAAGGCATGGCAAAGCCATACCGCGACAGCACCGCCTGCGCCGGTGCACTGCCGAGGTAATCGTAAAACAACTGTGCAGCAGCCGACACGGGTTTGATCAAGACCATGCGCTGAATCAAGGGCTGGTGGTTTTTCGCATCAATCAAATCAAACCGGCCTTTGTCGGCGAACGCAGGTGCCACGGCCAAAGACTGCGCGATGATGCCGGCTTGCGCTGACCCCGACAACGTGAATTGCGCGGCCTGCGAAATGTTTTCACCCAGAATCAATTTGCTTTGCACGGCGCTCCACAGCCCGGCGTTTTGCAACACCTGTTTGGCGCGTTCACCATAGGGCGCATGCTCGGGGTTGGCGATGGCCAGTTTTTGCAAGCGCCCGTCTTGCAAACTGGCCGCCAAGTCTTTCAAACTACCGTCTGCTTTGAGGGGGGACCCGTTGGGTGTGAAGATACCAATGCGGCCAATCGCATACAACTTACCCCGGTCGGCGGTCTTGCCTGCATCCGAGAGTTTGTAGACAAAATTTTCATCGGCTGACATGAATATTTGAAATGGCGCGCCTTGCAGTATTTGCGTGGTGAATTGCCCTGAAGAGCCAAACACCAGCGTGATGTTTTGACCGGTTTGCTTTTCATAACGGGCGGACAGTTCTTCCAAAGCAAACTTCAAATCAGACGCTGCCGCCACGCGCACCACAGCGGCATTTTGCGCATGAGCCAGTGGCATCAAGCCCATCATGATCGAAACAATCCAAACAGAGAAATACTTTTTCATAACAGTTGTGTGACCAGATTAAAAATTCATTTGAGTGCGCAAAGAAATGACATTCTCAACCGTGGCGGTGCTGGTGTTGGTGGTGCTCAAGATATACACAGACCGGTCAAAATACGTCATGGCATAGTTCAATTTCACAGCGGTACTCGGGTTGATCAACCAGTTCAATCCATAGGTGACCGTATGGGCTGATTCAGCATTCTCTGCCCGACCACCGGTTGAAATCAAAGTGCCTGTGGTGCCGCCTGCGCTGCTTCCTATTCCCGGGTAGTTGGCGGTGTAGCGCGAATACCTGACGGCCACTTGCCAAGCACCGGTGCCACCGTGACTAAAGCGATAGTTAGACAAAGGCTTGACGCCAGTGAATGTCCCGCCCTTGTAGGCATCGGCCCATTGCTCGCCGGTGATGTTGTAAACCAACTCGTGGTAGTAGGTGCTTGTGCTGACGTTCAAGGTGTTGTAAGCGCTCAAACTGGTGGTCGTGGGTGAACTCGCGCTCAAGCTCATTTTGGAATACTCGCTTTGGTATTTGATGGAACCGTTGGCGTAGGCAAACTCTAGGTTGTTTAAATTTTTGCTGACGCTGGCGACATCGTTGGCAGAGCCGCCATAGGCTGCGGAAGACAGCGATTCACCGGTGAGTTGAACCCGGTAGGCATTGGACAAGCCACGCGATTCGGTCCGGTATGTCAACAAGGTGGCGCGCGTGGTGGTGGAAGCAGACGAACCGGTATCCAAGCTGGTCGTTGGCGTGATCTCGTACTTGCCACGGTTGGTGCTCGCTCCCAAGTGCAGCACTTGTGATTTCATGCCGCTGATTTCACCCAAGTTCATGGTGATGCGGCCGGTTCCAAGCCCACCTATTTGGTCAGAGTTGGTCACCTCATTAAAGCCTGCCTGCGCCAGCGATAAACCGTAGCTCATGCCCGGCATGGGTTCGCCCCAGACCATGGCGCCCAATAATTTATTCGGACCCAATTAATCGCCATACGAGCGCTCCAGAAAATCAATGCTGGCATCTTTGGTCATGGACTCCAGCGAATAAGGCTGTCGAAACCGACCCACACGTATTTGCGCTTGCTTGTTAGCGTTGAAATTCAAAAAACCGGTGTCCATCACATTCGTGTCTGTACCGGTTGCATTCAGTATCAATTCGTAATCAATATGGGCGTACATGGTGCCATTCACGCCCAACCTCGCCCGTCTGAATTCAAACGTATCCGCCACTGAAGCACTGTCTTTGTCGCTCAAATGAGGCAGGCCGGACTGAACCGCACGTGCATCGAAATGGACCAAACCCGTCAAGTTGATGCTGTTTTCGCCGTCTGCTGACACCAGACCCAAACCATTGGGTTTGACGCTGCCTTGCTTGTCCTGTTTTTTCACAGGCGCTGTGGCTTGCTGAATATCTGCCTCATCTGCTGCCCATACCCGGTTGCTGAGGATCAGACCTAGAATCAAGGCGCTAACCGGCAACAAGCGGTGTGAATCAGTGAATGATTTCATTTCGATTGACTTCCTTCAAGGCATTGACAGACTGTGACTGAGA
>CAMDJS010000102.1 GCA_945900685.1 Bordetella parapertussis | reverse complement strand
GCCATTGCTGATCCAGCCAGGTGAACAAAGCGCCGTGCGGCGCTGGTAAATCCATCAACACATGTTGCAAGGGCAAGGCCATGAGCGACCATTGGTTCATGTCGGTGAACAAAATTTGCAATGCCCGGTCTTGCCGCGTGGGCAGTCTGCGGCGCATGGCGATGCCACGCGCAGGCTTGGCTGAGGCAGGGGTCTTGGAGGCTTTGCCCGCAAAACGTTGACGTTCAGTGGTGACAGCTTGCCCGGTTCCTTGCCACAGCCGCAGCAACTCGCGCTCACCGATGCCGACCAACTCGGCAAATTCACCCAGCAGCTGTGTTTTCAAGACACCCTCGGGCAAGGCCGACCACAAAGGTTTGGCTTGAGACGCCAGCATGGCGCGCCCTTCTGCTGTTTCAATGTCACAACCCTCGCGTGACACCTCGATCATGAAACGGCTGAGCGGTGTGGCGTCAGACACCATGCGTGCAAAAGCCTCGCTGCCATGTGCGCGGATGAAACTGTCCGGGTCGTGTTCCGCTGGCAGAAATAAAAATTTGACATTTCGCACATCGGTAGCGAATGGCAGTGCACCGTCTAATGCTTTTCGTGCAGCGCGTCTGCCGGCGGCGTCGCCGTCAAAGCTGAACACCACAGCATCGGTGAAGCGAAACAGTTTTTGTACATGCTCGTTGGTGCAAGCCGTGCCCAAGGTGGCTACTGTATTGGCAAAACCAAGCTGGGCCAATGCCACCACATCCATATAGCCTTCGGTGACCAGCACATAACCGGCTTCTCGCAAAGCGTTTCTGGCTTCAAACAAACCGTACAACTCGCGCCCTTTGCTGAACACCGGTGTCTCCGGCGAGTTCAGGTATTTGGGGGTTCCCTCACCAATGATGCGGCCGCCGAAACCAATGCATTCGCCTTTGATATTGCGAATCGGAAACATGATGCGGTCGCGAAAACGGTCATAGCGTTTTTCTTCGGTGGCATCTTCGTTGTTGCTGATGACCAAGCCGGATTCAACCAGCAAAGTGTCCTGGTAATCGGGAAACACACTGGCCAGACTGCGCCAACCCTCGGGCGCATAACCCAAACCAAAGTCCTTGGCGACTTCACCTGTGAGACCGCGTCCTTTCAAATAAGCCACGGCCTTGCTGCTGGCTTTCAAATGTTTGCGGTAAGACTCCGCAGCTTTTTCCAACACATCGTTGAGAGTGGCTTGGCGCTGTCGCTGTTGCGCCGCGCGCTGACGCTCTAGCGGATCGGTGTCGTCTTCTGGAACTTGCAGGCCGTAAGACTGTGCGAGGTCTTTCACCGCTTCCACAAAATTCATACCGGTGTGTTCCATCAAAAAACCAATGGCGTTACCGTTTTTGCCGCAACCAAAGCAATGGAAAAATTGCTTGCTGGGGCTGACCGTGAATGAAGGAGATTTTTCGCCGTGAAACGGGCACAAGCCCATGTAATTAGCCCCGCCTTTTTTCAGCTGAACATAGCGCCCGACCACGTCAACGACGTCGGTACGGGCGATGAGTTCCTGAATGAAAGACTGGGGGATGGCCATCGAATCAGTCGCCGCTGACCGAGCCTTCTCTGCGCGGATCGGCGGCTCCGAACCATCCTTGTGCATCACGTTGAATCACTTGCAAACCGCTATTCATATCGATTTGCACTATTTGATGACCGCGTGCACGCAGGCTGTCCATGGTGTCAGCACTGAACAAGGGCTTCTCGAGCAGCATCGGACCGTTGGCAGCACTCACACCTGAATGCGGTTGTTTGATGGCATCTTGCGCGTTCAGATTGGCGTGCAACATGGCCCACAAACTCTGACTGGTGTAGTGGATGATCATGGCGCCGCCCGGGCTTCCCATGTTGACTTGCAAAGGACCGCGTTGGCCTTGTGCGTCAGTGGCAAAAACCAATATTGGATTCATGGAGGAGCGCGGACGTTTACCGGCTTGTAAACGGTTGGCAACAGCCACGCCGTTTTCATCACGCGGGGAAAAGCTGAAGTCGGTGAGTTGGTTGTTCAACAGGAAGCCGCCACGTTCACCTGAGCTGACCATGATGCGAGCACCAAAACCGCTTTCAATCGAACTGGTCATGGATACGGCATTGCCCAGCCCATCAATGATGCTGATGTGACTGGTGCCGTATTCAACGGCATCTTGCATGGGCGCGTAAGAAGACGCTGTGCTGCCAGGATTACCTGCGGCGACATCAGGTGCTCTGTAAGTTGCCATCAGACGGGCGCGTTGTTGCAGATACGCGGGCTTTAGCAAACTGCTCCAGTCATTGGCGGGCGGATTCACGAAGGCTGGATCAGCAACATACATGGCCCGATCAGCAAAAGCCAAACGCGCGGCTTCGTTGTAGTTGTGCAGCCAATCCACACTGTTTAAATCTTTGCTGAGCGTGTTGTTTTGCGACAAGATACCGAAGGTTTGTCCCATGGCAATCAGGCCGGATGAGGGCGCACCGACGCCGCAAATTTGCAAGGCTTGCTGGTTGCTAGCGGTGTGAGAAAAACACAAGGCGTCGCGAATGGCAGGCCGGTATTTCTTCATGTCAGACATGGTCAACAAGCCCGGGTTGCTAGGGTGCTGCTGCACTTTATTGACAATGCTTTGTGCGATTTCACCGGTATAAAAAGCGTCAATACCACGACTGGCCACAGCCTTGTAAACAGCGGCCAGACCGGGGTTGGTCAACACATGACCCACAGGCAAGGGGGTGCCATCAGGATTGAAAAAATATGCCACCGATTGCGGGTCTTTGAGCAGGCTTTTTTCAGCCTTGAGCAAGGCATGCAAGCGAGGGCTGATGGGAAAACCTTTCTCCGCCAGTTCGATGGCAGGCACGAACAAACTGGCCCAAGCCAACTTACCGTGCTGCTGATGCGCGCTGGCCAGCATGCGTAGCAAGCCTGGTACACCCACCGCGCGACCACCAGCGACCACATCGTTGAACGTCAAAGGCTTGCCGTTGAGCATGAACAAATCACCGGGTGCAAGCAATGGCGCGGTTTCACGCCCGTCAAATACCTGCAATTGACGGCCATCGTTGTGAAGCATGAATGCGCCGCCGCCGATACCGCTTGATTGCGGTTCAACCAAGGTCAAAACCAATTGAACTGCAATCGCTGCATCCACTGCCGAACCGCCAGCTTGCAAGATGCGGTAACCGGCTTGACTGGCCAGCGGGTGTGCAGATGCCACACCGCGTTGCTTGAATTGCAAACCTGCGCTGGCCTGTAGACCGGTTGACGGCTCAGGTTGAGTGGATGACGTGGTTTGTCCCATGGCCAATGAATGGCCAATCAGCAAGAGGCATGAGGCGTGGATGAGGCGACGTAAAAACATGTGTGCAGTCTCGGTGATGAGGTTGATCGGTTGGTGTTGAGTGAATTACTTGGGGGGCAAACGGATCGCGCCATCCAAACGAATCACTTCACCGTTGAGCATGTCGTTGTCCAAAATATGCATGACCAATTTCGCATAGTCTTGGGGTGTTCCCAAACGAGACGGGAAGGGCACGCCTGCAGCCAAAGCTTCTTGCACTTCCTTGGGCATGGAGAACATCATGGGCGTGCCGAAGATCCCGGGGGCAATCGTCATGTTGCGGATACCTAGCTTGGACAAGTCACGCGCGATAGGCAAGGTCATACCAACGATGCCGCCTTTCGAGGCCGAGTAAGCCGCTTGACCGATCTGTCCGTCATAAGCAGCGACAGATGCGGTGGAAATCAACACACCGCGTTCGCCGGTTTCTTCTGGTGTGTTGGTGCTCATGGCCTGCGCTGCTAGGCGGATCATGTTGAAGCTGCCAATCAGGTTGATGTTGATGGTGCGCTGAAAGCCAGCCAATACGTGAGGGCCGGATTTGCCGACGGTGCGCTCGGCGGTGGCAATGCCTGCACAGTTGATCAAACCGGATAACTTGCCCAGGCTTTGCGCTTTGGCCACCACTGCGGCTGCTTGCTCTTCGTTGGAGACATCACAATGCACAAACACGCCGCCGAGTTCAGCAGCAATCGCTGTGCCTTTTTCGTCTTGCATATCGGCAATCACTACCTTGCCGCCGTGCTGAGTCAATAGTCTTGCCGTGCCTTCGCCCAAACCAGACGCGCCGCCGGTCACGATAAAAACATTATTTTTGATTTGCATACATAGCCTTTCAATGAAAAATTCGCTGCATTGGCAGCTCTTAGCCATTCGATTATGGCAGTGAAGTCCTGCCACAATCCCGAACTTGACTTTGCGGTGACACACCATGACTTTCATATACCGACCCTTTTCGATTTGTCTACTTTTGTTGTTGGCCGCTTGTGCCACGGCGCCACCTCCCGTGGTCAAGCCGGACACGCCGGTCGTTGAGACGCCGCCTGCGGTCAAGAAAATTCCCAAACTGGGTCTGGCCTTGGGCGGAGGCGCTGCGCGCGGATTTGCCCATATTGGTGTCTTGCAAGTGTTGGAAGAAGAAGGCATCAAACCTGCGTTGGTGGTGGGTACGTCTGCGGGCAGTGTGGTGGCTTCTTTTTATGCAAGCGGCAAGAACGGACAGCAGTTGCAATGGCTGGCTGACACCATGGATGAATCGCAATTCACCGATTGGGCCAACCCGTTCACCGGGCGCGGCATGTTGCGCGGTGAAGCCTTGGGCAAATACATCAACAGCCAATTGAACGGCATGAAAATTGAAGACATGAAAATGCCTTTGGGCATAGTGGCCACCGACTTGCGAACCGGTGACGGTGTGTTGTTCAGGCGGGGCGATGTGGCTACAGCAGTTCGAGCCTCTAGCGCAGTGCCCTCGGTGTTTGAGCCGGTACGCATTGGCGGCAAAGAGTATGTAGACGGCGGCCTGGTGTCACCTGTGCCAGTGCGTTATGCCAAACAAATGGGTGCGGACCTGGTGTTGGCGATTGATATTTCCAGCCGTCCAGAGGATGCCAAAACCAGCGACATGCTCAAAGTGCTGTTACAAACATTCAGCATCATGGGTAAGAGCATCAGCCAGTTGGAACTGGCCCAGGCTGATGTGGTGGTCAGGCCTGCATTGCCGGACATTGGCAGCACAGAATTTTCTGCACGCAAGAAAAGCATAGAAGCCGGGCGCGCCGCCATGAAACAAGCGTTGCCGCAGTTAAAGGCTTTGTTGGCGCAATAGCTATCAAAAAACCCGCATTTCTGTTTGAAAGCGGGTTCTTTGAAATGAGGCTTGTTTGATTAGCCAAAAAAAGGCCCGCCTTGTGAGCGGGCCTTGTAACGAATCCCTGAACCCGCGTTCCTGAGGATCCGAGGAGACAATATTCAGGGCAAATTAACGCTTGCGTGAAGCAGGCTTGGCAGTGGCAGTGGCCAGGTTGGAAGTGGCCATGGCTTGCAGGTTGGCTTCGGCGGCTTCTGTGGCTTGCTTGACTGCTTTTTGAACGCTCTCGATAGCGGTCTGGCTGGCTGACATCGCTGTCTTCATCATCGCCATGGCGCTTTCAGAACCGGCAGGTGCATTTTTAGAAACAGAGTCGACCAAACCGTGCACAGATTTTTGGGCTTCAGAGGTTTTGGCTTCAACCGCATCAGCAAATTCTTTGCTGGTAGAGGAAGCGATTTCGTAAACGTGGCGGCTGAAAGCAACGGCTTTTTCGCTCAGGGGTTGCAGGTAACCGGCTTGCAGTGCCATCAGTTCCTGAACATCTTTGACGTTCATGACAGCGTGTGCTTGAGACTGGGTATCAGCGATGGCGGCTTTGGCAGCAGCCATGTTGAGTTCCACCATTTTTTCAACGCCGGCAAACGCTTTTTCGGTCAAACCGAACAGTGTTTCCATGTTGGCTTTTTGGGCGGCGATCATTTGTTCTGCGGTCATCATGGTTAAATTCCTTCAAGGTTGATTAATAGATTCACTTGTGACTGCAGGCTTTCATGTTGCGCCGCAGCATGAATGCAAGTATAGGGTTTGCACTAGCTTAATCAAGCGGTTTTTGTTGCATTGCAGCAATTTAGGGTTGAATGCCTAATTGCAGCGCTGAAAAATGGGATTAATTGAATTTTTTGACCAATTCCAGCCAAGCACTGGTGTGCAAGGATGAAGAGCCCGACAGCAATGACGGTGTTTTGCCAAGCGCACGGCCCAATGACAGACTTGCCGACCAATGGTGGGGCCCGGTCCAAGACAAGCTGACCCCGGCTGCGCTCAGCTTGGCTTGGTTGTCTGTGACGCTGGACCAGGGTCGGCGATACACCTCAAGCCAAGCGAGTTGAATCCAAACGGCAAGACTGACCCGGGAGCGCTTCATCATCAGTACGCTGATGAGCCAGCTTGATAAAAAATAATCGCTAAAAAAAATACTAAAGAATCATCAGTCATCAAATCATCTACACTGTCATACATGCGAAATTTGTTAAAAACACTTTAAAATACAACTTAAATGACAATAAAAATGGCGTTACACGTCTTAAAACATACAAAATTGCCGATAAATAGCCTGAAACCAGTTCTCAATTAATTATTTAGTGGTAATCAGTCATTTCGGTTTATTCACCAATAATCCAGAATGCATATTTACTTTGCCGCCACGCACATTCAGAAATTGCCTGACGGCCATCGCTTTCCCATGGGCAAATACGAGCTCCTGCGCCAGCGGCTGGCGGGTGAACTGCCTCAGCTGCAACTTCTATGGGCCGAACCCGCCAGTGACGGCGAGCTGGCGCTGGTGCATACACCTGTATATATAGAAGCGATAGCGCAGGGCAGCCTGAGCGATGCGGCTCAACGTGAAATTGGTTTCCCTTGGTCCGAAGGCATGGTCGAGCGGGCGCGACGGTCTGTGGGTGCGACCATCAGCGCGGCGCGTACCGCCATGAAAGAAGGCGTGGCCGCCAATCTGGCCGGTGGCACCCACCATGCGTACGCGGGCAAGGGCAGCGGCTTTTGCGTGTTCAATGACGTGGCCGTGGCGGCGCGTTTGTTGCAAGCTGAAGTTGCCCGTGATGAACGCCATGCTTTACAAGTCGCCGTTATCGATCTGGACGTGCACCAAGGAAACGGCACGGCGGCTATTTTTCAACGCGACCCGAGTGTCTTCACCTTGTCGATGCACGGGGCGAATAATTTTCCGTTTCGCAAAGAGGCCAGCGATATCGACATCGATTTGCCTGACGGATGCACCGACGAGGTGTACTTGGCACAGTTGCAAGACGCATTGGCGCAATTGGAAGCGGATTGCTCACCTGGGTTGGTTTTTTATTTGGCAGGCGCTGATCCGCACGAAGGTGACCGCTTGGGTCGATTGAAGTTGAGCTTTGAGGGCTTGATGGCGCGAGACCGCATGGTGTTGGACTGGGCAGGGAAAAAACGCATTCC
>CAMDJS010000101.1 GCA_945900685.1 Bordetella parapertussis | reverse complement strand
ATACACCACGCATTCGGCCAACGCCAATTCGCCTTCGGGTGAACCTAGGCGCTCATACACCTCGGCAGCGTCCAACGCCAATCGCAATGCGCGCGGATCGGCCAAGCCTATGTCTTCGGCAGCCATGCGAATCATGCGTCGCGCCATGTATTTGGGTTCGGCGCCGCCATCCAACATGCGCACCAGCCAGTACAAAGCCGCGTCGGGGTCCGAGCCGCGCACGGATTTGTGCAGCGCACTGATGGTGTCGTAAAACTGCTCGCCGCCTTTGTCGTAACGGCGCATGCGTTCGCCCAGCACTTTCATCAGCCAAGCATCAGTCAGCAACAACAGTTGTTCACGCTGAGCCGCCACTGCCAAAGTTTCCAAGGTGTTGAGCAATCGTCTGGCGTCGCCGTCGGCATACGCGATCAAGCGCGCTTGTGCTTGATCGTCAAGTGCGGGCACTGCATCAATGGCGCGCGCTTTGTGGATGATTTGCGTCAAGTCATCTTCAGACAAAGGCTGCAACACATACACCGCAGCACGCGACAACAAGGCCGAGTTCACTTCAAACGACGGGTTCTCCGTGGTCGCACCGATGAAGGTAAACAAACCAGATTCCACATGCGGCAAAAACGCGTCCTGCTGGCTTTTGTTGAAACGGTGCACTTCATCGACAAACACAATCGTGCGTTTTTGTTCCAACGAATCCCGTGCTGTTTGCGCCATCTCCACCGCTTCGCGGATTTCTTTGACACCGCCGAGCACCGCGCTGATAGATAAAAACTGCGCGTCAAACGCATCCGCCATCAAACGCGCGATGGTGGTTTTGCCGACACCCGGCGGGCCCCACAACAAACAACTGTGCGGTTGCCCGGATTCGAACGCCACACGCAGCGCCATGCCCTCATCCAATATATGTTGCTGTCCCACGACCTCGGCCAGTTTGCGCGGGCGCAAGCGTTCAGCCAGTGGTGGGAAATGGGTGGGTGCGGTACTCATGTCAGTGTCAGTTCTGGCTTGAACTTATCACAGAGCAACCTGCTTGAGACAGATCAAGGTTTGATCAGATCAGCGCCTTTGGGCGGGACAAAATTGAATTGCGCCTGCGTCAGGTTTTTCGGATTGATTTCAGTGCGCTCGAATTTCATCAACGAGCGGGTGCCGAACGCATCCAGAATGTCGAGTTGCGCCAACTGCACTTGTTCGCCTTCCACCCGCAAACCGATGCGCACGCGTTGCAAACTGCCGTCGGGTGTTTTGGGTGTGGCAGCGATCCACTGCAAACCGTCTGCATCAGGTTGCGGCTGTAATACAAATTCTTTTTCAAGCGTGGCCACATCACCAGCGGATGCAATCAACGAAGCCGGTGTGGTCGCCAATGCCTGCGATTGCAAACGTTGGGTGACCTGGTTCAAGTCTGCGTCATACAGCCAAAGGTGCTGGCCATCAGCGATGATGTTTTGCACAAACGGTTTGGCGTAATCGAAACGAAACACAGTCGGTCGGACAAAAGCAAAACTGCCGGATGAGGTTTTGGTTTTGGCGGGACGGTTTTCCTTGGCCGGTGTGGTCACCGACTGCACAAAATCAGCACGCATGCTGCGTGCGTTTTTCAAAAAAAATGACAGGCTGGTGATGCTGTCTGCGCAAGCCACTGCAGACACCGACAAACCACACACCACCACTGCAAACGCTTTGAACAAAGTCATGAACCTATCCTGCAAAAAGTTAAATGTCTTGGGTTGTCAGTCTTGACGTGTAGGCACCAGAATTTCACGCTGTCCGTTGCTGCTCATGGCGCTGACCATGCCGGCTTTTTCCATGTCTTCCACCAAACGCGCCGCGCGGTTGTAGCCAATTTTCAAATGCCGCTGAACCAACGAAATACTAGCCTTGCGGTTTTTCAGCACGACTTCCACGGCCTGGTCATAGAGCGGGTCTTTTTCACTGGCGGTTTCACCGAACAAATCCGGCCCGTAGGCTTCGCCTTCAACCGTGCCGCCCTCGAGTAAACCTTCAATGTAATTGGGCTCGCCTTGGGTTTTCAAATAACTGACGACACGGTGCACTTCTTCGTCACTGACAAACGCGCCATGCACGCGAATCGGAAAGCCGGTGCCACTGGGCAAATACAGCATGTCACCCATGCCAAGCAAGGCTTCTGCGCCCATTTGGTCGAGGATGGTGCGACTGTCAATTTTGCTGCTGACCTGGAACGCAATGCGCGTCGGAATATTCGCTTTGATCAAACCGGTGATCACATCCACACTTGGGCGTTGTGTGGCCAAAATCAAATGGATACCAGCGGCCCGCGCTTTTTGCGCCAGACGTGCGATCAGTTCTTCAATCTTTTTGCCAACCACCATCATCAGGTCGGCGAGTTCATCGATGACCACCACGATATGCGGCAAGCGCTCGAGCGGTTCGGGGTCATCCGGCGTGAGGCTGAACGGATTCGCAATGGAGTGACCGGCTTCCAGCGCCTCTTCGATCTTGTGGTTATAGCCCGCCAAATTGCGCACACCCAATTTGCTCATCAGTTTGTAGCGTCGCTCCATCTCGCCCACACACCAGTTCAAACCATGTGCGGCCTGACGCATATCGGTGACCACAGGCGCGAGCAAATGCGGTATGCCTTCGTACACCGACATCTCCAGCATCTTGGGGTCGATCATTAACAGACGCACATCGCGTGCTTCGGCTTTGTAGAGCAGGCTCAAAATCATGGCGTTGATGCCCACGGATTTTCCTGAGCCTGTGGTGCCTGCCACCAACACGTGCGGCATTCTGGCCAGATCAGCAACCACGGGATGACCGCCTATGTCCTTGCCCAGGCCCATGGTCAACAAAGACTTGGGTTCGTTGTAAACCTCTGAGCCCAGAATTTCACTCAAGCGAATCGATTGGCGCTTGGCGTTGGGCAACTCCAGCGCCATGAAATTTTTACCCGGGATAGTTTCCACCACGCGAATGGACACCATGCTGAGCGAGCGCGCCAAATCTTTGGCCAAGTTGACGATTTGCGAGCCTTTGACACCGGTGGCAGGTTCGATCTCATAACGAGTCACCACCGGACCTGGCGCGGCTGCCAGCACTTTGACTTCCACACCGAAGTCGCGCAATTTTTTCTCGATCAAACGGCTGGTAAATTCGATGGTTTCGGCATCCACCGGGTCTAGACGTAGCTGTGAATCGTCCAGCAAATCGACTTGCGGCAAACGCGAATCTGGCATGTCATTGAACAAAGGCTTTTGCCGTTCACGCGCCATGCGCTCGCTTTTGGGTGGCACCAAGGGTTCTGTGTCCACCACAATCCGCACAGGTCTGGGCGCCGTCTCTTCAATATCAACACGCTCTGTCTGCATGTCCTCTTCACGCTCGCGGGCTGCCGCTTGCCCCAATGCCAAGTCTTCAGCCATCTCGCGGCGTTCACGCCAGTCGATGATGGCTTGGTCAATACCTTCGCCGATTTTTTCTGCGAGTTCCACCCAAGAAAAACGAAACGTCCATGACAAACCGACCAGCATGAACACAATGAACACCATGGCGGAACCGTTAAAGCCCAGCCATTTGGAAGCTGCGCCACCGACCAAATACCCCAGAATGCCGCCTGCGTGATGCCCTGGCAATTGCGGGTCGAAACGGTACAAACGGGTGAATTCCAGACCGGTGCTGGAGATCATTAACAACACCAGCCCGCTCCAGAACGCCCACCGTGTCAAACGCCAGATAGGCGCACGCATGACCACGCTGTCTTCGCTGCGCAAACGCGTGGCAAGTGCTTGTAACCAACTGATGAATGCAGCCAAAAAACACCAAACGATGGAATAGCCGGCCACAAAAAAACCTAAGTCGCTGATGGCCGCGCCGATGCGCCCGCCCCAATTGTGTGGCATCGCGCTTGAGCCCGAGGTGGTCCAAGCCGGATCTTGTGCGGAATGGCTGAGCATGGCAACCAGCCAAAACATCAAAAAAACAAAACCCAGCGACAGCGCAATTTCTTGCACAAAGCGTTGCCAGCCGCTGATGGCAGGCGGGGTTTGCTTGCTGTTATTGAGAGTGTTTAGTGAGTAAGTCATTGCCGGGCATAAGCTTAACAGCAGCGCCAAGCTGCACGGCTTTGGACGTGCGCCTAAAATCAAGCATCAGGTAGCGCAATGTTTGCCTTCCCCCCATCCTAAATAGAAAACATGACTTCCCCCCAACACAACAAAGTACTTATCCTCGGTTCCGGTCCTGCCGGTTACAGCGCGGCCGTTTACGCGGCACGCGCCAATTTGCAACCCACCTTGATCACCGGCATGGCGCAAGGCGGCCAGTTGATGACCACCACCGAGGTGGACAACTGGCCGGCCGATGTGCACGGTGTGCAAGGACCGGATTTGATGCAGCGTTTTCAGGAACACGCTGAACGCTTCAATACAAACATCATTTTTGACCACATCAACAAGGTCGATTTCAGCCAACGCCCCTTCACTTTGACTGGCGACAGTGGCACCTACACCTGTGACGCACTCATCATTGCTACCGGCGCGTCGGCCAAATATTTAGGTCTGCCGTCAGAGCAAAGTTTCATGGGCCGCGGTGTCTCCGGTTGCGCGACTTGCGACGGTTTTTTCTACCGCGACAAAGTGTGCTGTGTGGTTGGCGGCGGCAACACCGCCGTTGAAGAGGCCTTGTATTTGTCCAACATCGCCAGCAAAGTGCATTTGATTCACCGCCGCGACAAATTCAAAGCCGAAGCCATCATAATTGACAAGCTGATGGACAAAGTCAAAGCAGGCAAGATCGTGCTTGAACTGCACAGTGTGCTGGATGAAGTGCTGGGCGACCCCTCTGGTGTCACTGGCGTGCGGTTAAAAAATATTCAAGACAACCAGACCCGCGAGTTGGCGGTACATGGCTGCTTTATTGCCATCGGTCACCAACCCAACACGGGTATTTTCGAAGGTCAGTTGACCATGAAAGACGGTTACATCGTCACGCAAAGCGGCTTGCAAGGCATGGCCACACAAACCAGCGTGCCCGGCGTGTTCGCCGCCGGTGATGTGCAAGACCATGTGTACCGGCAAGCCATCACCAGTGCAGGCACAGGTTGCATGGCAGCGCTGGATGCGCAGCGGTTTTTAGAGCAGTAAAAAAGTATTTGAGCTGTTTACGCGTGCCCAATAATTCAGCATTCAAAGGCAACAAGCAAAGCTTGCCGAGCAAACTCTGCGTGGTTTGCACGCGTGAAATGACTTGGCGCAAAGCTTGGGCGAAAAACTGGGAACAGGTGCGCTACTGTTCAGACGCTTGCCGCCAGCGCAAAGCGTCCGCGCCTGCTGCTTCGTGAACACTTTGTCATTGCGCGATCCTGCGATGCCCCTCAGACACCTGGTGTTGGTGCTGGGCGATCAGTTAGATACATCAGCCTCCTGTTGGCAAGACTTTGACCCGGCGCAAGACGCGGTCTGGATGGCTGAAGTGGACGAGGAGTCCACACACGTCAAGTCTTCCAAACAACGCATCTGTGTGTTTTTGAGTGCGATGCGCCACTTTGCCCAAAGTTTACGCGACAAACAATGGCCCGTCATTTATTCTTCCCTTGATGCCCCGGACAACAGCGGCACTTTGGCGGGCGAGTTGGACAAAGCCATTGAGCGCTACCGGCCACAGCAATTGGTGATGACCGCGCCGGGCGAATGGCGAGTGCTGCAAAGCCTGCGCGGTGTCGCACTTCAACACAGCTTGAACCTGGAACTGCGGGACGACAGCCATTTTTTCAGCACGGTGCGGGATTTTGCGCAACACGTGGCCGGGCGCAAGCAAATTCGTCTCGAATATTTCTACCGCGAACTCAGGCAAAAAAACCGGGTCTTGATGGACGGCAAAAAGCCAGTCGGTGGCGAATGGAATTTTGATGCTGACAACCGTGGCAGTTTTGGCAAACAAGGGCCCGGCAAATTGCCCGCGCCCACCCGGTTTGAGCCCGATGCCATCACACGCCAGGTGATGCAACTCGTCATCAGTCGTTTTGCCCACCACCCGGGCAGCTTAGAGACATTCGGCTGGCCGGTGAACCGCACGCAAGCTTTACAGGTGCTGGCGGATTTCATTCAACACCGGTTGCCGCAGTTCGGCCAATACCAAGATGCCCTGTGGGAAGGCGAGGTTTGGCTGTACCACTCGCATGTGTCTTGCGCGCTCAACCTCAAACTGCTCAACCCCAGAGAAGTGGTGGCAGCGGCTGAAAACGCTTTTCACACAGGTCATGCACCGATAGAAGCTGTGGAAGGCTTTGTGCGTCAAGTTTTGGGTTGGCGTGAGTATGTGCGGGGAATCTATTGGACACAAATGCCCGACTACATAGAACGCAATGCCATGCAAGCCCATGCAGATTTGCCTGCTTTTTTTTGGAGCGGGGACACCGACATGGCTTGCCTGCGAGACGCCATCGGCCAAACGCTGATGCATGGCTATGCTCACCATATTCAGCGCCTCATGGTGACTGGTTTGTATGCCCTGCTGTTTGGTGTGCACCCAAAGCAGGTACACGCATGGTATTTGGCGGTGTATGTGGATGCCGTGGAATGGGTGGAACTGCCCAACACTTTGGGCATGAGCCAATACGCGGATGGTGGCCTGATGGCCAGCAAACCTTATGTGGCCAGCGGCAAATACATAGACCGCATGAGCAACCACTGCAAAGGCTGCCGATTCAACCCGGCGCAATCTACCGGCGACACGGCCTGCCCGTTCACTACGCTGTACTGGGATTATTTGGACAGACACGCCGATACCTTGGCTAAAAACCCGCGCATGTTGATGCAATTGAAAAACCTCAACCGCTTGTCCGACACAGAACGTGCAGCCATTCGCGAACAAGCCCAAAACCACCGCCAAAGCGTGACAAACTGAGCGAATTGGTAAGTAAGTGGGCTGAATTTCAATCAGGCTATAATTTCAGGCTTTCTAGGATTTGCAGCCAACAGCTGCTCATTCGGGGATACCGCCCCCTTCAATGGCGAGGTCAAGCTGGTTTTACCGGCTGTTAACAAGGAGTGTCTGATGGCACGTGTATGCGAAGTAACGGGCAAAGCCCCGATGGTGGGCAACAATGTTTCCCACGCCAACAACAAAACCAAGCGCCGTTTCTTGCCTAACCTGCAACACCGCAGGTTCTGGGTCGAGAGCGAAAACCGTTGGGTGCGTTTGCGCGTTTCCGGCGCTGCATTGCGTTTGATCGACAAAAAAGGCATTGACGTTGTGCTCGCAGACATGCGTGAACGCGGCCAAGCTTAATTTTTCACCGACTTTTAAAGGACTTTCACCATGGCTTCCAAAGGCGGACGCGAAAAAATCAAGCTGGAATCAACTGCCGGCACCG
>CAMDJS010000100.1 GCA_945900685.1 Bordetella parapertussis | reverse complement strand
GTTGCATCATGCCGATCAACACCGCAATGCCGTTGGTGAAACCGGTGATCACGGCCACCGGTATGAAACGTATCAACACACCTAAGCGCAGCACGCCCATGAGCAGCAACCACAAGCCTGACATCAAAGTGGCCAGCATCAA
Source organism: Bordetella parapertussis (assembly GCA_945900685.1). Classification (GTDB taxonomy): domain Bacteria; phylum Pseudomonadota; class Gammaproteobacteria; order Burkholderiales; family Burkholderiaceae_C; genus Limnohabitans; species Limnohabitans parapertussis_C. The sequence continues at coordinate 7,257 of CAMDJS010000100.1, read as the reverse complement.
TCCGTTGTTGCCGTGTATGTGCACGATGCCGTACACCATGACGACAAAGCCGCCGGCCGCGCCGCTGATTTGTACCCAGCTGCCGCCTAAAGCCGCGATCAGAAAACCGGCGACGATGGCGGTGACCAATCCGGCTTCAGGTTTGAGCCCGCAGGCAATCGCAAACGCCATGGAAATGGGCAGGGCCACCACGCTGACCGTCAAACCAGCACCCACATCTTTGACAAAACGCTGGCGGTTGTAGTCGCGCAACGCTTCTATCAATTGAGGGTGGAACACCGGGCGCTGCATTGACCCACTATACGCCTGCAAAAAAAGCCGCAAACTGATGCGTATCAACAGAGGTGGCGTTGAGGCAAACAGCTGCAAGGTGGCGGCGCTATTTATGCCGGTCAGTGCTTACAGCCCCATGCGCGAGCCCGAACCGGCGGCCAGCAATACCGCTGCTGTGGTTATGCAGTGCGCTTCAATGGATGCGCATGCCGGGTTGCGCGCCCGGCCAGGGGTGGAGCACGTAAATACCGGGTTGTGCTTTTTCGTCAGCGTGGGACGCAGCCAGCACCATGCCTTCGGACACGCCGAATTTCATTTTGCGTGGCGCCAAGTTGGCGACCATGACCGTGTGCTTGCCGATCAGGTCTTCGGGTTTGTAAGCGCTGGCAATGCCGCTGAACACATTGCGCATGCGGCCTTCGCCGACATCCAGCGTCAAGCGCAGCAGTTTGGTGCTGCCTTCGACGGGCTCGCAGTTGACGATCAAGGCGATGCGCAAATCGATTTTGGCGAAGTCGTCGATGGAGATGACCGGCGCGATCTCCTCGCCGCCTGGGATGGATAAATGGGGGTCAGATACTAAATTGGGGTCAGATGCCGATAAATTGGGGTCAGAGCCCGATTTTCCGGAGGAAAATTCGGTCTCTGACCCCAATTTATCGACTACCACCGGAACAGGCTCAAACAAAGCATCCAACATTTTTTCGTCCACGCGTTGCATCAAATGCGCGTAGCTACCGATCGTGTGACCATCTAGTCTTGTTTCAATATCAGTCCAATTTAAAGGCTGTATTTGCAAAAAATTCTCAACAGCTTCTGCCAATTTAGGAAGAATTGGTTTTAAGTAAAGGGTGAATAACCTAAATGAATCAATAACTGCAGAGCACAAAACATGTAGTTTTTCTCTTTGCACAGAGTCATTACTTTTAGCTAATTCCCATGGCTTGTTTACATCCCAAAAATGATTAACTTCGTCAGCTAGTTTCATGATTGTTCTAGTGACTCGAGCGTAATCTCGGCTTTCGTATAGATCCGCAATTTGGTTGATCTGATTTCTAAAGTTGTTTAAGCAAGGGAAATCAGCAGCTATGACGTGACCATGACTTTGCCATTTTGTTAATGAGTAGTCATTTGAAAGGCGACCATCAAAATTCTTGGCAACAAACCCCGCCGCCCGGCTCGCAATATTCACAAACTTGCCCACCAAATCACTGTTGACCCGCGCCATGAAATCTTCGGCGTTGAAGTCAATGTCTTCATTGCGCCCATTGAGTTTGGCGGCCAGGTAATAGCGCAGCCATTCGGGGTTCATGCCGAGCTTGAGGTATTTCAACGGGTCAAGGCCGGTGCCCCGGCTCTTGCTCATTTTTTCGCCGTTGTTCACGGTCAGAAAGCCGTGGACAAATACTTTGTCCGGCGTTTTGCGGCCGCTGAATTTCAATATCGCGGGCCAAAAAAGTGTGTGAAAGGTGACGATGTCTTTGCCAATGAAATGGTATTGCTCAACGTCTGGCGCTGCGATGTAGTCGTCGAAACTTTCGCCGCGTTTATCCAGCAGGTTTTTGAGCGATGCCAAATAACCAATGGGCGCATCCAGCCAGACATAAAAATATTTGCCGGGTGCGTCCGGTATTTCAATGCCGAAATATGGCGCGTCGCGAGAAATATCCCAATCGCCCAGGCCTTCGCTGGTCGAGCCGTCTGGGTTGGTGCGCACGCTGAACCACTCCTTCACCTTGTTCGCAACCTCGGGCTGCAAGTGTGTGCCGTTTTGCGTCCAGTCTTGCAAAAACTCCACGCAACGCGTGTCAGACAATTTGAAGAAAAAATGCTCGGCGTGTTTCAACACCGGTGTGGCACCGCTTAAAGCCGAGTAAGGGTTTTTCAAATCGGTGGGCGCATACACCGCGCCGCAGTTTTCGCAGTTGTCGCCGTACTGGTCTTTGGCACCGCATTTCGGGCATTCACCTTTGATGAACCGGTCCGGCAAAAACATGTTTTTCTCGGGGTCGAAAAACTGCTCAATGGTTTTGGGCTTTATCAGTGTGCCGCCTTGGCCCGCAGACAAATCGCGCAGGTCGCGGTAAATCTGTTGCGCCAGGGTGTGGTTTTCCGGCGCGTCGGTGGAATGCCAGTTGTCAAAGCCAATGTGAAAACCATCCAAATACTGCGCGCGTCCAGCGGCGATGTCAGCGACAAACTGCTGCGGTGTTTTACCGGCCTTCTCGGCGGCGATCATGATCGGCGCGCCGTGCGTGTCGTCGGCGCAGACAAAATTCACCGCGTGCCCCTGCATGCGCTGAAACCGCACCCAGATGTCCGCTTGTATGTATTCCATCATGTGGCCGATGTGGAAATTGCCGTTGGCATAAGGCAAGGCGGTGGTGACAAACAGGCGGCGCTGGCTCATAGGTAGGTGTATTTATTCAGGGGAAAACGAGATTTTATGCGGCTCAGGCTGTGCGCTCATGGTTCGCCGGATATGCCAGACCCTTGAAGCCAAAGCGGTCTTACACAGGCTCAAAGCCAATGGCTTCATCTGCTTGGCTAGACTAAGCGCTTTTCGCATTGAATCTGCTGGAGCAGTTATGGCCGTGACCGAACAAGACATTACCCTCGCATTGCAAACCGTGGCAGACCCCTTGACCGGCCAGGATTTTGTGGCTGCCAAGGCCATCAAAAACATCAACATCCAAGCCGGCGCCGTCAGTTTCGATCTGGTGTTGGGCTACCCGGCCAAAAGTTTGTGGGACTCTTACAGGCAGCAACTCGAACATGTGGTGTCGCAAGTGCACGGTGTGAGTTCGGTCAAGGTCACGGTCAGCAGCCAAGTGGTCGCGCATGCGGCACAACCCGGCGTGGCCTTGCTGCCGCAAGTGAAAAACATCATTTCCGTGGCTTCGGGCAAAGGCGGCGTGGGCAAATCAACTACCGCCGCCAATTTGGCCTTGGCGCTGGCTGCTGAGGGCGCGAGTGTGGGTTTGCTGGACGCCGATATTTACGGCCCCAGCCAGCCGATGATGATGGGTTTGTCCGGCAGGCCCGAAAGTGCTGACGGCAAAACCATGCAACCGTTGGAGGCCCATGGCGTTCAAGTTATGTCCATCGGTTTTCTGGTGGCGCAAGACCAGGCCATGGTGTGGCGCGGCCCGATGGCCACGCAAGCCTTAGAGCAATTGCTGCGTCAAACCAATTGGCGCGATTTGGATTACCTCATTGTTGATATGCCACCCGGCACTGGCGACATTCAGCTGACGCTGAGCCAGCGGGTGCCTTTGACCGGCGCGGTCATTGTCACCACGCCACAAGACATTGCCCTGATCGATGCCATGAAAGGTATTCGCATGTTCCAAAAGGTCGGTGTTCCGATTTTGGGTATTGTGGAAAACATGGCAGTACATGTGTGCAGCCAATGCGGCCATGCCGAACATATCTTCGGGGTGGAGGGCGGCAAGAAAATGGCGCAAGCAGAAGGCATGACTTACCTGGGCGCGTTGCCATTGAGCATGGCTATAAGGGTGCAAGCCGACAGCGGTCTGCCCAGCGTGGTGGCCGATCCCGATGGCGAGGTGGCCGGTATTTACAAAGCCGTGGCCAGACAACTGGCTGTGAAAGTGGCGGCCAAAGCCAAAGACTTTTCGTCCAAGTTCCCGACCATTAAAGTGTCCATGGACACCTGATTGGCAGACCTGCCGTAATGCATTAAAGTGCATTCATGGCTTTACCAACATCTGCCGAAGAACGGCACCCTTACCTGACTGCTTTGGGCGAGCGTGTGCGCGCTTTGCGGGCGCGGCGTGGACTCACGCGCAAAGCCGCCGCCGCCCGCGCTCAGGTGTCCGAGCGGCATTGGGCGAATTTGGAGTCCGGCACCGGCAACGCCTCGGTGCTGGTGTTGTTGCAAGTGGCCAAGGCCTTGCAGTGCGGGCTGGTCAGTTTGCTGGAAGAAGAAGCCGCCAGCGGCATGGCGCGGCACCAGCATATTGCGCTGATCGGTTTGCGCGGTGCAGGCAAATCCACGCTGGGCCAGCGTCTGGCGCGCGAACTCGGCTATGTGTTCATCGAAATCAGCCGCGTCATTGAAACCCTGGCCGGTTGCAGCATCAGCGAAATCCACGGTTTGTACGGACCGCAGGCTTACCGTCGCTACGAGCGCCGCGCGCTAGAGGACAGTCTGGCTCAACACCCGCTTGCAGTGCTGGCCACGCCCGGCGGCCTGGTGTCCGACGATGCCAGTTTTCAGTTGCTGCTGGCGCAGTGTTTTACTGTTTGGCTGCAAGCCAAACCCGAAGACCACATGTCGCGCGTCGTGGCTCAGGGCGATACCCGCCCGATGGCGGCCAGCCCCGAGGCCATGGGCGATTTGCGTCGGATTTTGCAAGACCGCAGTCCGTCTTATGCCCGCGCCGATTGGCAACTGGACACCAGCGCGCAATCACAGGAAGGCAGTTTTCAGGCACTTAAAAAATATTGTGAATCACTGCATTAATGCATTATTGTGCACCAATTAATGTCCGTAATGCCGGATGATGCACTGCTAGGCCAGACGCAGCGCGTTGCAGCCCCGGACAACCCAAGGAAGCGCCATGACCGATTTTTCTGTCAATTACCAAACCAGCCCTGAGCATTACCGGCATTGGTCTTTCAAAGTAGAGGCCGATATAGCGACTTTGTCTTTAGACATTCAAGAAGATGGCGGCATTGCGCCCGGCTACAAGCTCAAGCTCAATTCTTATGACTTGGGCGTGGACATTGAATTGAACGACGCGGTGCAGCGTCTGCGCTTTGAGCACCCGGAAGTGAAAACCGTGGTGGTCACCAGTTTGAAAGACCGCATTTTTTGCTCGGGTGCCAACATCTTCATGCTGGGTTTGTCCACGCATGCATGGAAGGTCAACTTTTGCAAATTCACCAATGAAACACGCAATGGTTTGGAAGACAGCAGCCGCCATGGTGGATTGAAATTTCTGGCGGCTGTGAACGGCGCGTGTGCAGGCGGCGGCTACGAATTAGCCTTGGCATGTGACGAGATATTGCTTGTCGATGACCGCTCAAGCAGCGTGTCATTGCCTGAAGTGCCCTTGCTTGGCGTGTTGCCCGGTACTGGTGGTTTGACCCGCATCACCGATAAGCGCCATGTGCGTCACGACCACGCCGATGTGTTTTGCACCAGCGTGGAAGGCGTGCGCGGTCAGCGTGCCGTCGATTGGCGTTTGGTGGACGCGATTGCCAAACCCGCACAATTCACTTTGGCCGTTGCTGAGCGTGCAGCCAAACTCGCGGCGACCAGTCAGCGCGCAGGTGCTGCAGCCAAGGGTCAAGGCGTCAAACTCCATTCACTGAACAAAACCGTCAGCGCTGACAGCTTGCACTACACCTATGTGAAAGTCGACATTGACCGCGACAAACGCACCGCCACTGTTTGCGTGTCAGCGCCTGTTGGCAAGGTGTTGAGTAATGTGTCGGAGATTCAATCCGCCGGTGACAGTTGGTACCCGCTGCAAATGGCGCGTGAATTGGATGACGCGATTTTGAGTTTGCGCACCAACGAACTCGACATCGGCACTTGGTTGCTGCGCACCACAGGTGACGCCAAATTGGCATTGCAATCTGACGCGGTGTTGATGCAGCACCAAGACCATTGGCTGGTGAAAGAAACCACAGGCTTGCTGCGCCGCACACTGGCGCGTTTGGATGTGTCTTCGCGTTCCATGTTCGCGTTGATCGATGAAGGTTCTTGTTTTGCAGGCACCTTGGCTGAACTGGCGTTTGCCGCTGACCGCGCTTACATGCTGGCCTTGCCGGATGCACCCGAGAACGCGCCGCATATCGCTTTGAGCGATATGAACTTTGGCGTGTTCCCCATGGTGAACCACCAGTCACGTTTGCAGCGCCGGTTTTACGAAGAGACTGCGCCGCTGGAAGCCGTGCGCGCGGTCGTGGGTCAGGCGTTGGATGCAGACAAAGCTTTGGCGCTGGGTCTCGTCACCGCCGCGCCTGACGACATCGACTGGGCGGATGAAATTCGCATCGCCATTGAAGAACGCGCCGCCATGTCGCCGGATTCATTGACCGGCTTGGAAGCGAACTTGCGCTTCAGCCAAAAAGAGTCCATGGAGACACGCATCTTCGGTCGCTTGTCAGCCTGGCAAAACTGGATATTTAACCGCCCGAACGCGGTTGGCGACAAAGGCGCGTTGAAGGTGTATGGCAAGGGCGAGAAAGCCGCTTTTGACATGAACCGCGTTTGATTCATTAGGGTATTTAATTGGGGTCAGACTCCAGTTAATTCTCTTCGCTTTTAATCAATGATTATTTGGGGTCTGACCCCAATTAATTATTATTTGGGGTCTGACCCCAATTAATTCGTATCTTTTTAAACACTCTGGAGTCTCTCATGTCAGCCATCAACTACAGCGAAAAAATCCCTAACAACGTGGACCTCGGCAGCGACCGCACTTTGCAGCGCGCCCTCGAGCAATGGCAGCCCAACTTCATCAATTGGTGGGACGACATGGGCCCCGAAGGCACGACCGACAACGAGGTGTATTTGCGCACAGCTGTCAGCGTGGACCCGCAAGGCTGGGCGCAGTTTGGTCACGTGAAGATGCGCGACTACCGTTGGGGCATTTTCTTGAACCAAGGCGAAGCCGATCGCAAGATTCATTTCGGTGACCACAAAGGTGAAAAGGCTTGGCAAGACGTGCCCGGCGAACACCGCGCGAACTTGCGCCGCATCATCGTCACGCAAGGCGACACCGAGCCTGCGTCTGTCGAGCAGCAACGCCATTTAGGCAAAACCGCGCCCAGCATGTACGACTTGCGCAACTTGTTTCAGATCAATGTGGAAGAAGGCCGCCATTTGTGGGCCATGGTGTATTTGCTGCACAAACATTTCGGTCGCGATGGCCGCGAAGAAGCCGAGGCGCTGCTTGAGCGCCGCAGCGGCCAAGAAGACAACCCGCGCATTTTGCAAGCCTTCAA
>CAMDJS010000099.1 GCA_945900685.1 Bordetella parapertussis | reverse complement strand
ACCGCCAGCGCGCGGTGCGACGGCACTTTGCACAGCGCTTCTTCGTAATCGAAATAGTCTCTGAACTTGGCGACATCCGGGTGCTTGTCGTCTTTGCCTTTGGCCAGACTGCTGTGCAAACCAGCCTCCTGCCACAGCCATTCGCGAACCAAGTTGATCAAGCCTGCGTCCTCAGCCCAACGCTCGGACAGCAAGTCCCGCACGCCATCCAACACGGCTTTGACGGTTGAAAAATCCGCGCCTTCAATCGCATCTGCGGCCAGCACAAAAGACAGCGCTTCGTGCGCTGGATCAAGTTGCGGTTGGGCGAACAATTTGTCTGCCAAAGGCTCTAAACCGGCTTCACGGGCAATCATGCCTTTGGTGCGCCGCTTGGGCTTGTAGGGCAGGTAAAGGTCTTCAAGCTCCTGTTTGGTCGCGGCCAGCAGCAAAGCTTGGTGCAACTCAGGTGTGAGTTTGCCCTGCTCTTGGATACTGGCAATCACCGTCTCGCGCCGCGCCTGCAATTCACGCAAGTAAGCCAACCGAGCTTCAAGTTCACGCAGTTGTATATCGTCTAAATTGCCCGTCGCTTCTTTGCGGTAGCGCGCAATGAATGGCACAGTGGCACCGCCATCCAATAATGTGACAGCGCTTTGCACTTGCTCAGGTCTTACCTTCAGCTCAAGGGCGAGCTGCTTTTCAATTGACAACATCACTTAACCTCTTAACGCCTGCCTCAGTTGAATACCTATGTCAGGACGTTCGGCAAACGGGTCCGGCGGGTTGGTGCCTGCGACGATAGCGTCGAAACGTGTTTTCGCATTGCCCAAGGCTTTGGGGTGGCTGTAAATATAAAACTGGTTCACGCGCATGGCATCGAACACCATTTGCGCGACTTGGGTCGCGCTGACTTTGCCGCTGCTCACCGCTTTGTCGCTCATGGCCTGACCAATGAGTTGGCTTTGCGTGGGCTGAGTTGCGGCCAAATGTTCCGGGCGGTTGCGTTCACTTTGGTTGATGCCGGTGGGCACAAAATAAGGGCACAACACACTGGCGCTTAGCTGATCGGTGACCAGATTCAAATCCTGAAACAAAGTTTCTGTCAGTGAAACCACGGCGTGTTTGGTGACGTTGTAAATGCCCATGTTGGGCGGTGTCAGCAAACCGGCCATGCTGGCGGTGTTGACGATATGGCCTTGCCAATGCGGGTCTTGCTTGGCGGCTTCCAGCATCATCGGTGTGAATAAACGCACGCCGTGAATCACACCCCACAGGTTCACACCCAGCAGCCATTCCCAGTCTTGCAAAGTGTTTTCCCAAACCAGTCCGCCAGCGCCCACCCCTGCGTTGTTGAATACAAAATGCGGCGCGCCAAAACGTTCTTTCACATCATGAGCCAATGCTTGCATGTCATCCGCATTGGACACATCGACACGCTTGGCCATGACTTGCACTCCCAGCGCTTTCATTTCATCGTGTGCGGTTTTGAGTGCGTCTTTTTGCACATCGACCAGCACCAAATTCATGCCCAGAGACGCACCTATGCGCGCGCATTCCAAACCGAAGCCGGATGCCCCGCCCGTCAGAACTGCTGTTTTGCCTTTGAAATCCGTGATCATGCGTCCACCTTTTTCATGATGAAGCCCATGCGCGGGAAATGCACATGGACGGTACCGGTCAACGGGTCATTGCGCTCCAAGGTCAAGCGGGTACGAGTGGCAGCGACTAATTGACCAACGGTAGGTTCGGTGCCGAAACTGTCGGCAGCCACTGTGACTTGCGTGCCTAAAGGAAAACCGTGTTCGTCCTGGAACACATCCTCCGTCAAAGGCGCAGGATGCGCTTCTTTTGCCACTTCAATAGCTTGCGCAGCTGAGATGGTTTGTTCTTGACCATGGCCATAGACGGCCATGCGATTGGCCCATTCGCGCACCAGTGGCGTGGCATCCAAAATACCGTCGATCACAGGCACTTTGGCGATGGTGAACCATACCGAGTGGTAAACAGAAAAATCTGCCAGACAAGGTGTGTCGCCCAATAAAAACGCATGGTCCTCCAACATGCTGGAGATACGGCGCAAATGGCTTTTGTACATAGCCGTGGCATCAGCAGCAGGCATGCGTGCACCACCGCCCCGCATGGCTTGGCGGTCAGCGGCAAACATCTTGACCACGTCTTCAGGCATGGTGGCCATGACATGTTGCGCGCCTTTTGGTTGAAAGTTGTAGGCCATGGCCACGGGGAACAACAAGGTGTCCGCCCATTGCGCCAAGCTGCGCACCAGACCTTTGGGCGCTGCGTTGTACAGCGATGGTGCGGGTGCCATGTGCTCAAGTACATCGCATATCAAAGCGGTGTCGCAGTAAACGTCTGCGCCGATTTGCAGCACAGGCGTTTTGCGGTAACCGCCGGTCAAAGGCATCAAATCGGGTTTGGGCATGACCATGGGAATGTGCACGCCTTGCCACGCGATGTTTTTGTAGCCAAAGATAAGACGGATTTTTTCGGCAAACGGAGAGGTGGGGTAATGGTGAAGAATCATGCGGCCTCAGATCTTGACAACTTGTTTGCCGAAATTTTTGCCCTTGAGCAAACCGAAAAATGCCTCTGGCGCATTCGCCAATCCGTGCGCCACGGTTTCACGCGGTTTGAATTTTCCGCTGCCCACGAGTTCGCCGAGTTCTTTCAAAGCCACCGGCCAATCGGCGGGATGTTCGCTGACGATGAAGCCTTGCACCTTCATGCGGTTAACCAAAATCAACGATGGATTGGCCATGGGAATCGGGTTGCCGTTGTAGCCGGAGATCATGCCGCAGACGGCGATGCTGCTGAAATGGTTCATGCGCAACATGACGGCGTCGAGCACCATGCCACCGACGTTTTCAAAATGACCGTCAATGCCGTCTGGACAGACTTCTTTCAAGGCTTTGGACAACGACAAATAATCGCTGTGCAGTTTGTAATCGATGCAGGCATCAAAGCCGAGTTCGTTGGTGACGTAATCGCATTTGTCTTTGCCGCCTGCGATACCAATGACGCGGCAACCGCGTGCTTTGGCCAATGCGCCAAAAGCGCTGCCGACCGCACCGCTGGCGGCACTCACCGTCAATGTTTGACCGGCCTTGGGTTCGATGATGCGTACCAAGCCGTGCCAAGCAGTGACGCCGGGCATACCGACAGAGCCTAAAAAGTGACTGATAGGCACATGCTTGGTGTCAATTTTGCGCAGCATGCCGGGCGTGTCTGCATCCACCACACTGTAGGTTTGCCAGCCGCCCATGCCGACCACTTTGTCGCCTGCGGCAAAACCGGGATGGCGGCTTTCCACCACTTCGCCGACGGTGCCGCCGATCATCACGCTGTTGAGCGGTTGCGGCAGTGTGTAGCTTTTGACATCGTTCATGCGGCCGCGCATGTAGGGGTCAAGGCTCAGGTATTCGTGTTTCACCAGCACTTGCTTGTCTTGCAATGCGGGTGTGTCCAAAGTGAGCAATTGAAAATTTTCGGCAAGAGGTTCACCCTTGGGGCGGCTGACCAAATGGACTTGCGGATTGTGTGGCATGCGTATCTCCAGAAATGTTGAAATGGGTGAATGAATTAACCGCCAGAAATGCAGCTGACGCCGCCATCGACTGCCAGCCATTGGCCGGTGATGTGTTTGCCTGCATCTGATGCGTACAACAAGGCCAGGCCTTTGAGGTCTTCGTCGTCGCCCAAACGGCGCAGCGGGGCGTGCGCTGCCAGTGCGTCCTCGCCCATGCTTTTCATCAAACCCGCAGTCATTTTGCTGGGGAAAAAACCGGGACAAATCGCGTTCACGCGTATGCCGTGTTCGCCCCACTCGCCTGCCAGCGCGCGGGTGACATTGATGACCGCAGCTTTGGAGGTGTTGTAGGCCAGGGTTTTCATGCCGCTGGGGTTGCCACCCAAACCTGCAATGGAAGCCACATTGATGATGCTGCCGCCGTGGCGTGGAATCATGCTGTGCTTACCGATGTATTGGCTCAAAATGAAATAGCCGCGCACGTTCAGGTTCATCACCTTGTCCCATGCCTCAATCGGGTGGTCTTCAGCAGGCGCACCCCAAGCAGCACCAGCGTTGTTCACCAGAATATCCACATGACCGAATGCTTTGAGTGTTTCTGCAGCCAAGCGGTGAATATCTTTTTCATCCGCGCAATCAGCGGCAATCCATTGAACGTCAATGCCTGCGGCTTTCAATTCAGCAGCGTAAGATTCAAGGTCGGACGCTTTGCGCGAACTCAGCATGATGCGTGCACCGGCTTCACCCAGCGACTGCGCGAGTTGCAGCCCGAGTCCGCGCGAGCCGCCGGTGACCAAAGCGGTCTTGCCTGTCAAATCAAAAAGTTGTTTCACTGTGCGTGTCATGGTGTGTTTCCGTTCAAAAAAAGTGGATCAAAAAGCGTCTTCAGGCATATCGGCGCAAATGGCGTCTTGGGACCGCACCACGTTCAGCCAAGCATCGGTTTTCGGTAATTCGTAATTGAAAAAATACTGGCAGGCTTGGCGTCTGCCATGGCTGGCTGCATCGCTGCCAAGGCTCGCCAACGACACTTCTAGCCAAATCCACGCCAGCACGGTGTGACCAAAGGCTTGCATATAGGGCACCGCATTCGCCAACGACAAGGCCGGGTTGTCGCCTTGCCAAGCATCGCCCGTGGCTTGAACCACATGCGCCCATGCGTTTTGCAGCGCTGTGGCTTGTTGTTTTTGCAAGTCGCTGATCGCGCGTTTGCACGTGAGCTTTATGCGCTGACCCAGCAATTGCAAACCCAATCCCTTGTCAAGCAACACCTTGCGACCCAACAAGTCCATGGCCTGTATGCCGTGGGTGCCTTCGTGGATCATGTTCAAGCGGTTGTCGCGCCAGTACTGCTCGACCGGGAAATCTCGCGTGTAGCCATAACCGCCGTGTATTTGTATCGCCAGACTGTTAGCCTCCAGACACCATTCGCTCGGCCAGCTTTTCACGATAGGTGTCAGCACTTCAAGCAACCATTGCGCTTCGTGTTGCTGTGCTTTGTCACCGGTATGCAATTCATCAACCAAGCGTGCGCAGTACACGCCAAGCGCTAACGCGCCTTCACCATAGGCTTTTTGCGCCAGCAGCATGCGCTTGATGTCAGCATGCTCAATCAAACGCACAGGTGGCTGAGATGCGTCTTTGCCTGCGGGCCCGACCGGTCTGCCTTGAGTGCGTGTGCGGGCATAGTCCAGCGAAGCGTAGTACCCAGCCAGTCCCAACATGGTGGCAGCCAAGCCCACACCGATGCGCGCTTCGTTCATCATGTGGAACATGCATTTCAAACCTTCGCCGGGTTGGCCGACCAGATAGCCTATGGCACCTGCACTGCCGCGCACCGGGTAGCGGCCTTCGCCGAAATTCAGCAAGGTGTTCACGGTGCCGCGCCAACCGAGTTTGTGGTTCAACCCGGCCAGTGCCACATCATTGCGTTCGCCAGTCAATTCACCTTCAACATTGACCAAATGCTTGGGCACAATGAACAACGAAATACCTTTGGTGCCAGGAAGTGTTTTGCCGTCTGCGCCGGGAATTTTCGCCAACACCAAATGAACAATGTTTTCGGTCAGTTCGTGGTCACCGGTAGAGATCCACATTTTGTTGCCCTTGAGCCGATAGCGGACCCCGAGCACATCATCCGCAAAATCTGCGCCGTCGGGCATGGCGCGGGTGGCGACATCTGACAGGGATGAACCCGCTTGCGGCTCTGACAAACACATGGTGCCCGCAAAACGGCCGGAGAATTCGTTCAGCGCAAACACTTGTTTTTGCAAATCACTGCCATGCGCCATCAATAAATTGGCATTGCCGACCGTCAACATGCTGCCGCCTATGCTGACAGAGGCACACGCGAAAAAGGCATTCGCTGCGGCTTCGACCGTGTAGGGCAATTGCATGCCGCCAATGTCGTAATCTTGCGCGGCGCTGAGCATGCCGCTGGCCGCATACGCATCCCATGCGTCTTGGGTGCACGCGGGCAAAATGACTTTCTCGCCATCAAACGCAGGCTCTTGTATATCCACGGTGCGGTTGAATGGCGCGTATTTTTCGCGGGCGATACGCTCGCAGGTATCGAGCACGGCATCAAAGGTTTCACGCGAGTGGTCAGTAAAACGCTCACGTGTTTTTAAGCCCTCTGTATGTAGCCATTCGTAGAGTAAAAAATCGACAGTGTTGCGCAGGGACATGGGGTGACTTTAAAAGAAAAAAACCCGTCACGGTGGACGGGTTGTCTTGTGGATGACTGCCAGGCTTACAGCACTTCAAACACACCGGCAGCGCCCATACCGCCGCCAATGCACATGGTGACGCAGACGCGCTTGGCGCCACGGCGTTTGCCTTCGATCAAGGCGTGTCCCGTCAGGCGTTGGCCGCTGACACCATAAGGATGGCCCACGGCGATGGCACCGCCATTCACATTCAATAACTCTGGTGGAATGCCCAATTTATCGCGGCAATACAGCACTTGCACCGCAAATGCTTCGTTCAATTCCCAGAGGTCAATGTCCGCAATGGTCAAACCCAAGCGCTTCAACACTTTGGGTATGGCGTAGACCGGGCCTATGCCCATTTCATCTGGCTCGCAACCGGCCACAGCAAAGCCGAGGAATCGACCCAGCGGTTTGAGGTTGTGTTTGGCCGCGTATTCTTCACTGGTGATCACACAGGCACCGGCGCCGTCAGAAAACTGCGAGGCATTACCTGCGGACACTACGCCACCGGGAATGGCGGGTTTGATGCCAGCGATACCTTCGGCGGTGGTGCCTTCACGCAAGCCTTCGTCCACACTGACGGTGACTTGTTTGGTCATCATGCCCATGACTTTGTCGACCACGCCTGCTTGCACGGTGATGGCTGCAATTTCGTCATTGAATTTGCCTGCGGCTTGCGCAGCACACGCTTTTTGCTGGCTGGCTGCGCCGTACTCGTCCATGCGGTCACGACCAATGTTGTAACGCTTGGCTACTTGCTCGGCGGTCTGCAGCATGTTCCAGTAGATCTCAGGCTTTTTCTTCATCAGAGCGGGGTCAGCCAGCATGTGCTGGTTCATTTCCTGTTGCACACAAGAAATGCTTTCCACACCACCTGCCACATACACATCACCTTCACCGGCGATCACTCGCTGCGAAGCCAGTGCAATGGTTTGCAGGCCGGATGAACAAAAGCGGTTGACGGTCAAGCCGCTCACTGTGATGGGGCAATCGGCCATGAGCGCGATTTGACGTGCGATGTTGGCACCAGTGGCACCCTCAGGGTTGGCACAACCCATGATGACGTCTTCGACTTCGGCTGCGTCAATACCGGCGCGGGCGATCGCGTGTTTGACCGCATGGCCGCCCAGGGTTGCTCCGTGGGTCATATTGAAAGCGCCTCTCCAGCTTTTGGCTAAAGGCGTGCGAGCAGTTGAAACAATGACGGCGTTTGTCATGGTGTGTCCTTAATTGAAATTTTTACCTTCGGCGACCAATCGGGCGAGCAGCGGAGCTGGTTGCCAAAATGTTGCGTCGTC
>CAMDJS010000098.1 GCA_945900685.1 Bordetella parapertussis | reverse complement strand
GTGATTGGGGTTCGAGATCAACCTCCCAAATCTGACCGCGTTGAAATTCAGTCGATGCCATCTGACAGCGTGCCTTCCAGTGACTCGTTGACTTGCAAATGTTCTTCGGCTAATTCCCTGGACAAGGCGGCAATGCGTTGTGCCATCACCTGGGCATTTTTTTCGGTCACGGCTTGCCGAATGTAGTCAGAGCTTTTCAGACCCAAGGAAGTGGCCATGGCCTTTGTTTGTTCGGAAAAAACCTCATCAGCCCGGAATGAAAAAGTGGATGCTTGCATAGCTATTCCTTAGCGAAAAAGAAAAGACAATTTTGTCATTGTATTTTGTAATACGTTTTGCAGTGCAATTTGGGTTGAATCGCTTGTATGGCTAAGGCAGTTAATTCTCATCACTGGCGTCGCCGGACTTCAAGATCCAGCTTGAACGCACACGGCTGGCCTCTTCTATCAACTTTTGCAGGTAGATCAAGTCGTTGTTTTGAATAGCTTTTTCAAACTCATCCAGCGCCGCGCGAAACAGACTTGTTTGCTTGAGCACTTCGGCTTGGTTGGCGCTGAGTATGTCGCGCCAGACATCCGGGTCGCTGGCGGCAATTCGGGAAAAATCCCGGAACCCCGGGCCTGCCATGGCCAAAAAACCCGCGCCTTCAGGCTGAGCGGATAAGGCGTTGACCGCCGCAAACGCCAGCAAATGCGGCACATGGCTGACGGCGGCAAACGTGGCATCGTGGTCTTGCGGGTTCATCAGGCTGACATGGCTGCCAATGGCGGCCCACACTTGTTTGGCGTTTTCTAGCTGAACTGCGCCAGTTTGCGCCAAAGGCGTAAGTATGGCGCGCCTGTCTTGGTAGAGCTCGGCTTCAGCATGATCCACACCGGCCTGTGCTTTACCGGCGATCGGATGGGCCGGCACAAAGCAGGGCAGACGTTCGCCCAAATGCGCGATGGCGGCAGCCACCACATCGGTTTTGGTGGAGCCCACGTCCATCAATAAACAATCCGGGGAGAGTGAGGAAGCAATCGCTTGAAAACACTCAGCGGTGCGACTGACCGGCACCGCCAACAACACGATGTCACATCCCTGCACAGCCTGTGCGGCGGAACCGGCTGCATGCTGAATCACACCGATTTGCAAAGCCCGCTCGCGGGTGCGCTGACTTGGGCTGAAACCGATGACTTTGTTGACCAAGCCATGCTTTTGTAGAGCCAATGCAAACGATGCACCCATCAGGCCGCAGCCGATCAGACCGAGTTGTTTGAATTTCAGGGGTGTAGACATAGCGGCCAGGGCTTAATTTCTATTCAATCAAAATCAGGACCAAACTGGCCTTAAGCGCCGACCGGGTAGGAGCCAATCACTTTGTAAAACGCGCACATGCCTTGTAACTCGCTAAGCGCTTTGGCAACATGCGGCTGGCTGATGTGGCCGTCAAGATCGATGTAGAAAAAATATTCCCATTGGCCCGACTTGGCGGGGCGCGATTCGAAACGGGTCATGGACACGCCGTTTTGCTTCAAGGGCACCAGCAAGTCATGCACCGCTCCAGGTTTGTTAGCCACCGAGACGACCAAGGACGTGCAATCGCGACCTGAAGCTGGCGGCGTGGCCAGGGTTTGCGGCAGGCACACGATGGCGAACCGGGTGCGGTTGTAGGCCTCGTCTTGAATGGCGTGCGCCACCACATGCAAGCCGAATTGGGATGCTGCTCGTTCGCTGGCCAGGCCGGCCCAAGCCGGGTTGGTGGCGGCGAGTCGTGCGCCTTCCGCATTGCTGGATACCGCACGGCGTTCGGCGTTCGGCAAATGTTGCGTCAACCAGTTCTGGCATTGGCCCAGCGCTTGCGGATGCGCCAACACCACCTCAACGCCATCAAGCGTTGGGGACTGACGCAAGAGGTTGTGCCTGACCAGCAGACTGACTTCACCCACCACATGCACCGGCGTGCGCAAAAACAAATCGAGTGAACGCGCGACAGCGCCTTCGGTGGAGTTTTCGACACCGACCACGCCGTATTGCGCGGTGCCCGCCGCGGTGGCGTGAAACACCTCGTCAAAGTTGTTGCAGTAAATCAATTCAGCGGCGCTGCCGAAATACTCGATGGCAGCTTGTTCGCAAAACGTGCCGATAGGCCCGAGCACGGCCACGCGTTGCGGCGCTTCCAATGCCAAACAAGCCGACATGATTTCGCGCCAAATAGCGGCGACATGGTTGTTTTTGAGCGGGCCGGGATTGAGTTGCTGGATTTTCTCCAGCACTTGCGCGACCCGGTCAGGACGGAAAAAAGGCGAACCTTCGGCGCGTTTGATGTCGCCGACTTGTTCGGCCAAATGCGCGCGCTCATTGAGCATGTCCAACAACTGGCGGTCGAGAGCGTCGATGTGCTGGCGCAAACCGGCTAAGCCGTCAGTCGCTTTGTCACTCATGGGGTGTCGTCCGCGGGAACGTCTTCGGCACCGGTTTCACCCGCTTCGTCAGCACCGCCTTGCGCATCGTTTTCCACAATACGTTGCATGCCGCTAAGTTTGGAACCTTCATCCAAGCCGATGAGCGTGACGCCTTGTGTGGCACGACCCATTTCGCGGATTTCGCTGACACGCGTGCGCACCAACACGCCCCGGTCAGTGATGAGCATGATGTCGTCATCGGTGTGCACCAACGTGGCGGCGACAACTTTGCCGTTGCGCTCGGTTTGTTGGATCGCAATCATGCCTTTGGTGCCGCGTCCGTGGCGTGTGTATTCGTCAATCGGTGTGCGTTTGCCGTAGCCGTTTTCGGTGGCGGTCAACACACTGTTGCGGGCAATGACACTTTCATCGGTGACGGCGTTTTCCTGCTCTGCCACCAGCAAAGCGATGACGGATTGGCCATCGTCCAAAGACATGCCGCGCACACCGCGCGCGCTGCGGCCCAGTGGGCGCACATCGTTTTCATCGAAACGCACGGCCTTGCCGCCGTCGTTGAACAACATGACATCGTGTTTGCCGTCGGTGAGGGCTGCGCCGATCAGATAGTCGCCGTCGTCGAGGTTGACGGCAATGATGCCGCCCTTGCGGGGGTTGTTGAATTCATCCAGTGAGGTTTTTTTGACCGTGCCCATGGACGTGGACATGAAGACGAATTGATCGTCAGGGAATTTGCTGGCTGCCCCTGTCAACGGCAGCACCACGTTGATTTTTTCGCCTTCAATCAACGGGAACATATTGACGATGGGGCGACCGCGTGAACCGCGTGAACCCTCGGGCACTTCCCAGACTTTGAGCCAGTACAAACGGCCACGGTTGGAGAAGCACAAAATGTAATCGTGCGTGTTGGCGATGAACAGCTGCTCGATCCAATCGTCTTCTTTCGTGGCCGTGGCCTGCTTGCCGCGACCGCCGCGTTTTTGTGCGCGGTATTCAGACAGCGGCTGGCTTTTGATGTAGCCATTGTGTGAAAGCGTGACCACCATGTCGGTGGGCGTGATCAGGTCTTCGGTGGCCAAGTCTTGGGCATTGTGCTCAATGTGGCTGCGGCGCGCCCCGATTTTGCTTTGACCGAATTCTTGTCGAACGGCGGAGAGCTCTTCCACGATGATGGTCGACACACGTTCTGAGCGCGCCAAGATGTCGAGTAAATCGTCAATCTCAGCCATGACATCTTTGTACTCGTTGACAATTTTGTCTTGCTCTAAACCAGTCAGGCGTTGCAAACGCATTTGCAAAATTTCATGCGCTTGGGTATCGCTCAAACGGTACAAACCGTCTGCGCCCATGCCGTATTCTTTTTCCAAACCGTCGGGACGGTAGTCGTCGGCGTTGATGACGCTGCCGTCGGCTTTGGCCCGGGTCAGCATGGTGCGCACCAGCTGGCTGTCCCAAGGCTTGTTCATCAACTCGGCTTTGGCCACCGGCGGGGTGGGCGCATTGCGGATGATGGCAATGAATTCATCGATATTGGCCAGAGCCACGGCCAGACCTTCCAGCACATGGCCGCGTTCGCGCGCTTTGCGCAAAGTGAACACCGTCCGGCGTGTCACCACTTCGCGGCGGTGTTGCAGGAAAACGCTGATCAGGTCTTTCAAATTGCACAAACGCGGCTGGCCGTCGATCAAGGCCACCATGTTCATACCGAAAGTGTCTTGCAACTGGGTTTGCTTATAGAGGTTGTTCAACACCACTTCAGGCACGGCGCCGCGTTTAAGTTCGATCACCAGACGCATGCCGGACTTGTCCGATTCGTCTTGGATGTGGCTGATGTCCTCGATTTTCTTTTCGTGAACCAACTCAGCCATGCGTTCTTGCAAGGTTTTTTTGTTCACCTGGTAGGGCAGTTCATCCACGATGATGGCCTGGCGCTGACCCCGGTCGATGTCTTCAAAATGGCATTTGGCGCGCATGACCACGCGACCGCGACCGGTGCGGTAGCCTTCTTTGACACCGCTGATGCCGTAAATAATGCCGGCTGTCGGGAAGTCGGGCGCTGGGACGATCTCCATCAAGTCGTCGATGGAAGCATCCGGGTGGCGCAGCATGTGCAGGCAAGCGTCCACCACTTCATTCAAGTTGTGTGGCGGAATATTGGTGGCCATGCCCACCGCGATACCTGACGAACCATTGACCAACAGATTGGGAAATTTGGCGGGCAACACCAGCGGTTCTTTTTCGCTGCCATCGTAGTTGGGGCCGAAATCTACGGTTTCCTTGTCCAAATCGTCCAACATTTCGTGGGCGATCTTGGCCAAACGGATTTCGGTGTATCGCATGGCTGCAGCGTTATCTCCGTCAACCGAACCGAAGTTACCCTGGCCGTCAACCAGCATGTGGCGAAGCGAAAAGTCCTGCGCCATGCGAACAATGGTGTCGTAAACCGCGCTGTCGCCGTGCGGGTGGTATTTACCAATGACGTCGCCCACGATACGCGCCGATTTTTTATAAGGCCGGTTCCAGTCGTTGTTCAACTCGTGCATGGCGAACAAGACCCGGCGGTGCACAGGCTTTAGGCCATCCCGTGCGTCAGGAAGCGCCCGTCCCACAATCACGCTCATGGCGTAATCTAGGTAACTGCGGCGCATCTCCTCTTCTAGGCTGATGGGCAGTGTTTCTTTGGCGAACTGGGTCATGTAGGCAGTCTATTAAGGGCAAATAAATAGGTCATTTTAGGCTAAGGCTTACGTGGGATTTTCATCATTCATGTGCCATAATCCTTTTCAACTAGGGGTTTAACCTAGCTTTGACACTAACAAAGATCGAAATAAAACGTGCTCAGCATCAAAGGAAAGTCATGAAAAGAACCCAAATTCTTGCAATCGCTCTGTTTACTTTGGCATTCGCCAATCTTTCAAATGCCGGGGTCGTCAACAACTGGTTGTCAGCTTCAGGAGAAGTTTGGAAGAACGCCTCTGGCGAATGCTGGCGCAACGCTTCATGGACGCCCGCCACAGCCGCCCCTGGTTGTGATGGCGCTATCGTTGAAGAACCCAAAATGGCTCCCGCTCCTGCACCCGTTGCACCACCTGCGCCTCAAGTGGAGTCAGCTCCAGCTGCAACTCAGGCTCCAGCGCCCGCTCCCGCTCCCGCTCCCGCTCCCGCTCCCGCTCCCGCTCCAGTGTCTGTGTCCTCCAAAGTCACTTACGCTGCTGATACTTTCTTTGACTTCAATAAATCAGTCATCAAGCCAGAAGCTAAAGCCAAATTAGACGATTTGGTTGACAAAATCAAAGCCATCAACTTGGAAGTCATCATCGCTGTCGGTCACACCGACGCTGTGGGATCTGATGTTTACAACCAAAAACTCTCTATGCGGCGCTCCAACGCTGTCAAGGCTTACTTGATCAGCAAAGGTGTGGACAAAACCCGCATCTACACTGAGGGTAAAGGCGAGAAGCAACCTGTTGCTGACAATGGCACCAAAGAAGGCCGCGCTAAAAACCGTCGCGTCGAAATCGAAGTGGTGGGTGCCCGCAAGAACTGATTCAGATCAGCTTTAACCGAACCCCGCCTGGTGCGGGGTTTTTTTTGACCTTTGTGTGGTGTGGTTCATCCCAAGTCTAACCAGCCCCCACATCAAAATTCCCCGACAATCAGTTGATGAAAACCATGAACGTAGATAACGCTGAATTGGCTAAATTCTCTGAACTTGCTCACCGCTGGTGGGACGTCAACAGTGAATTCAGACCCTTGCATCAAATCAATCCTTTGCGCTTGGAGTGGATCAACAACTTGGCATCCCTCAAGGGTAAAGCGGTGTTGGATGTCGGCTGTGGCGGCGGTATTTTGAGTGATGCCATGGCGCGGTCGGGAGCCACTGTCACCGGCATTGACCTGGCCACCAAATCTTTGAAAGTCGCGCAACTGCACGCACTGGAAACCCAAACGCCGAACGTGACTTACCGTGAAGTCAGCGCCGAGGACTTGGCCGCAGAAGCACCCGCGCAATTTGATGTGGTGACCTGCATGGAAATGCTTGAGCACGTGCCCGACCCAGCATCTATCGTCAAAGCCTGCGCCACCTTGGTCAAACCAGGCGGGTGGGTGTTTTTCTCCACCTTGAACCGCAACCCGAAATCTTTTTTGTTCGCCATTGTTGGCGCGGAATATGTGTTGAACCTGCTGCCCAAGGGAACACATGAATATGCCAAGTTCATCCGTCCTTCTGAGCTTGCAGCCTATTGCCGTTTTGGCGGATTGACTTTGCAAGCTACCAAGGGTTTGCAGTACAACCCGATCACACGCCGCTATTGGTTGGACGCAAATACCAGCGTCAATTACATGATTGCCACCCAACGACCCCTGTAAGGCGGACAAGCTATGACAGCATTTTCAAAACCCAAGGCCGTGCTGTTCGACTTGGATGGCACGCTGATTGACAGCGCACCAGACTTGGGTGCAGCAGCCGACAAAATGCGCATTGATCGTGGCATGACCTCGCTGGACTATGCCTTGTACCGCCCGATGGCCGGTTCTGGTGCGCGCGGGATGTTGCAGGTGGCGTTTGGCATCACTGAAGCGCATGCTGATTACGAAGCATTTAAAAACGAATTTTTAGATAACTATCAGCGAGCCATGACCGTCAAGACCATGGTGTTCGATGGCGTTGACGACATGCTGACAAGATTGCAGCAACAGGGTTTGCTGTGGGGCATAGTGACCAATAAACACCAGCGTTTCACCATTCCGCTCAGCCAGCAAATGGACTTGTTCAAAACAGCTGGTGCGGTGGTCAGCGGTGACACCACGCCACATGCCAAACCGCATCCAGCGCCACTGTTTGAAGCTGCACGTTTGCTGGGCTTGCCGCCACAAGATTGCTGGTATGTGGGCGACGATGAGAGAGACATCGTGGCCGGTAAGGCCGCCGGTATGGTGACAGTGGCTGCTAACTACGGGTATCTGGGCATGGAGAACGAAGTGTTGCACTGGGGCGCGGACTTTGTGATTCACCATCCTAAAGAGCTGGCAGACTTATTGCCCAAGGCGTAGAATGACGGTTCTTGGGGCTGCATTGGTTTCGACATGGGTTCGGACGCGGCGCAGGGCATGTCGAGGTTCTGTCACCTCGTAAATCCGCAGAAAAAAACTAACTGCAAACGACGAACGTTTCGCACTCGCGGCTTAAACCCGCGAGCCTTGCAACAGTT
>CAMDJS010000097.1 GCA_945900685.1 Bordetella parapertussis | reverse complement strand
GTAGTGTCTTTTTCACTACCGCAACAAGGACTTCTATGATCGTTAAACGCACATTACTCAAAACGGTTGCCGCTACCGTCTTCACCTGCATCGCCATGGGTTCGGCAATGGCAGCCGACATCACCGGCGCTGGCGCCACCTTCCCTTTTCCTATCTATGCCAAATGGGCTGAAGGCTACAAAGCCGCTACCGGCACCGGCATGAACTACCAATCCATCGGTTCGTCCGGCGGCATCAAGCAAATCCGCGCCAAGACCGTGACATTCGGCGCTACCGACGCACCTGTGCCCGGCGCCGAGCTGGACAAGGACGGCATGGTCCAATTCCCCGCCATCATCGGCGGCACCGTTCCCGTTCTCAACCTCGATGGTTTCAAGCCTGGCGAGTTGCGCATCACCGGCCCCGTGCTGGCTGAGGTATTCATGGGCACCATCTCCAAATGGAATGACGCCAAACTGGCCGCCCTGAACCCCGGCAAAAACCTGCCTGGCGTGGCCATCACCGTGGTTCACCGTGCTGATGGTTCCGGCACCACCTTCAACTTCACCGACTACCTGAGCGCTATCAGCAAAGAGTGGGCTGACAAGGTTGGCAAGAATGCCGCTGTCAAGTGGCCAGCGGCTTCGTCGGTCGGCGGCAAAGGCAACGAAGGTGTTGCAGCCAACGTCAACCGCATCAAAGGCTCGGTCGGCTATGTCGAGTACGCTTACGTCAAGAAAAACGGCATGAATTTCATGCAGCTGCAAAATGCCGATGGCAGATATGTGGCGCCTGATGACAAGACCTTCGCTGCAGCTGCTGCCGGCGCTGACTGGTTCAGCGTCCCGGGCATGGGCGTGTCCATGGTGAATGCCAAGGGCGCTACTTCCTGGCCCATCAGCACAGCCTCGTTCATCCTGATGTACAAGCAACCCGCCGACAAAGCAGCTTCTGCCGAAGCTCTGAAGTTCTTTGACTGGGCCTTCAAAAATGGCGCCAAAATGGCCGACGATCTGGACTATGTCGCCCTGCCTAGCAGCTTGACTGACCAGATCCGCAGCAGAGTCTGGTCACAAATCCAGAAGTAAATTCTGCAAAAACCCTCCGTGGGCCTGCAACGCGCAGGCCCATGGTTTTTTTAGAAGAAGCAAAATGGCCAGGGTAATGTCATGAGCATGGAAGCCAGTATGAATTCATCTAGCGCACAGTCCGAAGCTGTGATGACCGAATCCAGCCAGACGAACATGGTGGGTATCGCCAAGCGGCAAAGATTTCAAGACATCGTCTTCCACCGGCTCACGCAAACTTTCTCTCTGCTGGTATTGCTGGCCCTGATGGGCATTATTGTTTCGCTGTTCATCAATGCTTGGCCGGCATTTCAAAAATTTGGCCTTCAATTTATATGGCGGGTCGAATGGGACGTCGTCAACGAAGAATTTGGTGCAGCCATCTCCATCGTCGGCACATTGGCCAGCGCAGGCATTGCCATGCTGATCGCCGTGCCCCTGGCTTTTGGAATTGCGGTTTTTCTGACAGAAACCTGCCCCACCTGGTTGCGTCGTCCACTGGGAACCGCCATCGAGTTACTGGCGGCTGTGCCCTCCATCATTTACGGCATGTTCGGTCTGTTTGTCTTTGCACCACTTTTTGCAGACTACCTTCAAGTACCTCTGCAAAAAATCCTGGGCGGCATGCCTTTGGTCGGTTTTTTATTCGGCGGCTCAACCAACGGCATGGGCATTCTGGCGGCCGGCATTGTGCTGGCCTTCATGGTGCTGCCCTTCATTGCCGCCGTGATGCGCGACGTTTTCGACATCACACCCCCCATCCTCCGTGAATCGGCTTACGGCTTGGGTTGCACCACCTGGGAAGTCATCCGTAACGTTGTCCTACCCTATACGCAAACCGGCGTGATCGGCGGCATCATGCTGGGCCTGGGTCGCGCACTCGGCGAGACGATGGCTGTCACCTTCGTCATCGGCAATGCCAACCGGATGCCGACTTCCTTATTCTCCCCCGGTACATCTATCGCCTCCACCCTGGCCAATGAATTTGGTGAGGCTGCAGACTTTCACATCGCCACTTTGTTTGCGCTGGCGTTTCTGCTGTTTGTAATCACTTTTGTGGTGCTGGCCATGGCCAAGTTGCTGATTAACCGCACCGAGAAAGCAAAGGGCATTTGACATGTTGAACAATTTCAACCAACAACTCTACGCCCGCCGTCGCCGCGCCAATTCGCAAGGACTGTTTTTGTCCATGTGCGCTATGGCACTTGGTTTGACTGTGCTGCTGTGGATTTTGTTTGTGCTTTTCTCCAACGGCATTGCCGCGCTGGACTGGAACTTGTTGACCAAAGACACGCCGGCACCGGGCACAGAGGGCGGCGGGCTGCGCAATGCCATCGTCGGTAGCCTGATGATGGTGGGTTTGTCTGTTTTGGTGTCGACGCCCATTGGTATTTTGGCAGGGATCTACCTGACGGAATATGGTGACCAGAGCAAGACTGCAGAGCTAACACGCTTTGTCACCGACATCATGCTGTCGGCCCCTTCCATCGTGCTGGGGCTTTTTGTATACGCCATCGCTGTGGCCACTTTCGGTCGTTTCTCAGGCTATGCAGGCAGTCTGGCCTTGTCGCTGATTGCTATTCCGGTTGTGATGCGTACCACCGAAAACATGCTCAGGCTGGTGCCGGGAAGTCTTCGCGAAGCAGCCTTTGCGCTGGGTGCACCGCGCTGGAAGGTCTCAACCCTGGTCACATTGCGGGCAGCCAAAAGTGGCGTCATCACGGGCTTGCTGTTAGCCCTTGCACGCATCAGCGGTGAAACCGCACCACTTTTGTTCACTGCCTTGAACAACCAGTTTTACAGCACAGACATGAGCAAGCCGATGGCCAACTTGCCGGTGGTGATTTTTCAATTCGCCATGAGCCCTTACGAAAACTGGATACGTTTGGCTTGGGGTGGCGCGCTGATTATCACCCTGGCCGTACTGGTTTTGAATATCCTGGCACGGGTTTTCTTCCGTGAAAAAGTGAGCGCTTAAAAACTGCCGACCTGCCGACTTGACTCCTTTCAATTATTTAATGACTGAATGTAAACCGGACTGAAAAAATGCCTGAAACCCTCAAAGAACTGAAAAACGCAATCGAGGTGCGCAACCTAGACTTTTATTACGGTAAATTTCGCGGTCTTAAAGAAGTCACCATGAACATTGCCGAACGCAAAGTCACGGCATTTATCGGACCATCCGGCTGTGGAAAATCGACTCTGCTGCGTACACTCAACCGCATGTACAGCCTGTACCCTGGCCAGCGGGCTGAAGGTGAGATCAATTTTTACGGTACTAACATCCTAGACACAAAGCAGGACTTGAATTTGCTTCGTGCGCGCATCGGCATGGTGTTCCAAAAGCCGACACCGTTTCCGATGACCATTTACGAAAATATCGCTTTTGGTGTTCGCCTTTACGAGAGCATGAATAAAAGCGACATGGACGAGCGTGTCGAATGGGCCTTGTCCAAGGCCGCACTGTGGAACGAGGTCAAAGACAAACTGGGGCAAAGCGGTCTGTCACTGTCTGGCGGCCAGCAGCAACGTCTTTGTATCGCCCGCAGCGTGGCCGTCAAACCGTCGGTTCTGCTGCTTGATGAGCCCACCTCCGCGCTGGATCCGATTTCTACCGGCAAGGTGGAAGAGCTGATCAATGAGCTCAAAAATGATTACACCATTGCCATCGTGACGCACAATATGCAGTAGGCCGCCCGCTGCAGTGACTTCACAGCCTACATGTACCTGGGGGAACTGATTGAGTTCGGTGCAACCGAGCAGATATTCTTCAAGCCAAAACGCACCGAAACAGAAGACTACATCACAGGAAGGTTTGGTTAATCATGAGCGACAAACACATCTCCAGCCAGTTCGACACAGAACTGAACTCCATCTCCACCCATGTCTTAGAGATGGGCGGACTAGTTGAGGCTCAGCTGCATCAAGCCATTTATGCACTGGTGCATCTGAGTTTGGAGACAGCAGAACAGGTACTGGAAAAAGAAGCCGTTATCAACCAGATGGAGATGAGCATTGACCACGAGATCATCTCTACCATTGGCCGTCGCCAACCGACAGCACGTGACTTGCGCTTTTTGATGGCAATTTCACGTACTACGCAGAACCTGGAGCGTGCAGGTGATGAAATTGCCCGAATTGCACGCATGGTCAAATCCATCATACAAAGCGGATCACCACGCAATTTACCCAGTTCAGAATTGCGCGTGGCCTCGGACCTGGCCGCTGCCCTGCTGCGCAAGACGCTTGACTCGTTTGCTCGACTTGACACCACCATGGCAGTGGCCATCATCAAGCAGGACAACGAAATCGACGACGAATACAACGGTTTTTTGCGCAAACTGATCACCTACATGATGGAAGACCCGCGCACTATCTCGCCCAGCCTCGATTTGCTTTTCCTCGCAAAGTCGATTGAGCGGGTTGGTGACCACGCTAAAAACATTGCAGAACAAATTATTTTCATCGTCAAAGGCGAGGATGTACGCCACACGCCCATGAGCCAAGTGGAGTCAGTCGTCAAATGAGAAAACTACCCAGGGTTTTGGTGGTGGAGGACGAACCCTCCATCGCCGAGCTTATCGCTGTGAACCTGCGGCACAACGGTTTTTCGCCAACCGTTGTTTATGACGGCGCTGCCGCCCAGCGTGAAGTTGATGCCGTATTGCCGGACCTGATCCTGCTGGACTGGATGCTCCCCGGCGAGAGCGGTGCCTCATTGGCAAGGCAGTGGCGTAAAAATGACCGCACGAAAACCGTGCCAATCATTATGCTGACAGCCCGCAGTGACGAGTCAGACAAAATCCAGGGCCTGGATGCCGGCGCTGATGACTACATCACCAAACCCTTTTCAACGCAAGAAATGCTTGCACGCATCCGCTCGCTGATGCGCAGACGCGCGCCTGAAACGATCAAAGACTCGGTACAGGTGGGGGAGCTGACACTGGACGCCGGCACATACCGGGTTTCATTCCGTTCTCAAGAACTCAAAATTGGACCAACCGAGTTCAAGCTATTGCACTACCTGATGAAACACGCTGAACGGGTTCACAGTCGCAGCACCTTGCTGGACAAGGTGTGGGGCGATCATGTGTTTATTGAAGAGCGCACAGTCGACGTCCATGTCAAGCGACTGCGCGAATCCCTAGGTGAAGCCTCCTGTATGGTGGAAACCGTCAGAGGTGCAGGTTATCGACTGACTGTTCAGGGCAAGCCAGTCATGGCGGCATGACGCGACGCCCGATTGAACTGCTGGCCCTGGTGAGCTTAGGTGCTGCATGGGGACTTTACGCAGGGTCGACGGGTTTGACTTTTGCCGGCGCGGCATGTGGCGCAGTTGTATGGAGCGCCTGGGATGCAGTACGTGCAGCGCGTCTGCTGGCCTGGCTCAACAACTTTGACATAAAGGCATCGCCTCAACTCTCCGGTGTATGGTTAGAAATATATGATCGAAGTAAGAAAATATTCAAGAAACTAGATAAGCAACAGCTATCAAGTGATAACAAGCTTTCTAATTTTCTGGCCGCGATCCAAGCCTCACCCAACGGCGTTGTACTGCTCGATGATTCGGGTCGCATCGAATGGGTCAACCTGACCGCAGCCAATCAATTGGGCGTTGATCCCCAACGCGACATCGGCCAATACGTTCAAAATCTGGTGCGCTCGCCTAATTTTTCTGCGTACCTTACCGATGCTGACTTCAGCACAGAAATCCAGATCAATGGGGTTCGTGCAAGTGCTACGCATCCTTCGCGTATATCGATTCAAATTCACCCGTACGGTAGCCGGCGCAAACTAATGCTCACACGTGATGTGACTGCAATAGAACTGGCTGAAGCTATGCGCAAAGATTTTGTGGCCAATGTCTCACACGAAATTCGCACACCCTTGACTGTCCTCAGCGGATTTGTTGAAACACTGCAAACACTGCCCATTGAAGAGCCCGAGCGCAATGTCTACCTCGACTTGATGAGTCAGCAAGCTCAGCGCATGCAAAGTTTAGTGAGTGATTTGCTCACACTGTCTCGTCTTGAAGGCAGTCCGTCACCCGGACAAGGCGATTGGCTAGACACCCATGAATTACTCGTCCAAGCTATGCAAGAGGCTAAGGGCTTATCGCAAGTGATCTCCCATCCGCCTCATGAGATTCGCAGTGTTGAAGGGCCGCGCTTGCAGGTGGCAGGCGCTAAAACTGAACTTCTGAGTGCCATGTCTAATCTATTGGGCAATGCAGTTCGATACACGCCCGATGGTGGGGCTATTTGTGCTGGCTGGCGACTCAAAGACGACAGTGCTGAGTTTTTTGTCGAAGACAGCGGGCCGGGTATTGCAGCAGAACACCTGCCACGCCTGACAGAACGTTTTTACCGCGTTGACCGCAGCCGATCGCGTGAAACAGGTGGAACGGGTTTGGGACTGGCCATCGTGAAACACGTGGCACAACGCCATGGCGGGCACATCAACATACAAAGCACGATAGGCCAAGGTTCTATTTTTTCTATCGCGCTACCGCTCTCAAGAATCCAAGCATCTTTCAACGAAGAAACACACATTCAGCCAGTCACACCAATACCAGTGATTCAAGCTTTAACTGAAAATGAGCAAGATTAGGAGTGACGGCTTGCGGATCTTTAGCCAGATCATCGTAACGCCGAAGTCGCACAGCCACATCTGCAAATGGCTGACTCATAAACGCTTCGCATTGCGTGGCCGTATAAATTCCACCTTGTAACTCCAGACTGCGTTTGGAAGCCGGTGACAAACTCTCCCAATAGGTGGGTACAACTGCGCACAAATAGCGCTTTGCGTCCACATGCATTCGAATCGGCTCAATCACAGCATCAGGCAGCAAACCGCGTAAGAAAGGAATGGCTATGTGCTGGTGAAGGTCATCGCGCTCTTGTGTTTCATCATTAGCAGAAACTCTTTTGTCAACCAACAGATGACCTAAATCATGCAGCATGGCGGCAACCACAGTGCTGTCTTCTTCGCCAGCTTTCTCTGCCAAATGCGCGCACTGCATCGCATGTTCAAATTGACTTACGGCTTCTCCACCGTACTGTGCTGATGCACGGGTTTGAAAAATTTCGATGATGTCAGTTGTTGTCAATGCCATGGAGTTTCCTTCAATCAAAAGAATTGAGTCAATGCTCTATAAGGTTTCAGTTAAAGCGGACAAGAACTTATTTAAGATGGATTTTCTGCTGCTATAAAACGCGTCGTCCTTCACGCCAAACCGCACGAACTACCGCATGACGCACCCCATTTGGCAATTGAGCAATATGAACCTGAATCAGATCAGCTCTGAGCCCTGCCTCAATGGCGCCACGGTCATTAAAGCCGGTGGCAAGAGCGGGTGCTGAGGTCACTGTGGCAACGGCCTGTGGCAAGGTCATGACACTTTGCGCCACCAGGGACATTACAGCCGCCAGCAAACTTCCGGGAACGTAATCAGAAGACAAGATATCCAGCAAACCCAGTCTGGCCAATTCGACCGCAGCAACGTTGCCCGAGTGAGAACCACCACGCACCACATTGGGACCGCCCATGACGGTACTCAAGCCATGCTTGTGGGCTT
>CAMDJS010000096.1 GCA_945900685.1 Bordetella parapertussis | reverse complement strand
GTGCACGACATCGCTGTGGCCATCGGTGTGGACCCGCACGGCCCGAACGACACGCCTGATTTATCCGGATTGCGCTACGGCAAGGTGTGCATATTGAGCGACGCTGATGTGGACGGCTCGCACATTCAAGTGTTGCTGCTGACGCTGTTTTTCCGCCATTTCCCCAAGCTGATTGAAACCGGCCATGTGTTTGTGGCGCGCCCGCCATTGTTTCGGGTGGACATTCCTGCGCGCGGCAAAAAACCGGCGGCCAAGGTGTATGCCTTGGACGAAGGCGAGCTCACCGCCATCTTGGACAAGAGCGCCAAAGACGGCGTGCCGCGTGAGAAATGCAGCATCAGCCGCTTCAAAGGCTTGGGCGAAATGAACGCCGAGCAGTTGTGGGACACCACGCTCAACCCGGACACGCGTCGCTTGTTGCCGGTGCAACTCGGCATCCTGGATTTCGCGCAAACCGAAGGCATGATCACCCAACTGATGGGCAAGGGCGAAGCTGCAGCCCGTCGTGAGTTGATGGAGTTGCATGGTGACTCTATAGATATTGATGTTTGAAAAAAATGACTGAACAAACCTCACTTGATTTGAATGCGTCTGAATCCGACGACGGCATTGCCTTAGGCCATTACGCCCAACGCGCTTACCTTGAATACGCACTCAGCGTGGTCAAAGGCCGGGCCTTGCCCGATGTGTGCGACGGCCAAAAACCGGTGCAGCGGCGCATTTTGTATTCGATGTCGCGCATGGGTTTGGGCTTTGGCGGCGCGAATGGTGCAGTGGGAGCGCGTCCGGTAAAAAGCGCGCGCGTGGTCGGCGATGTGCTGGGTCGCTATCACCCGCACGGCGACAGCGCGGCTTATGACGCGCTGGTGCGCATGGCCCAAGATTTTTCTCAGCGCTATCCGCTGATCGACGGCCAAGGCAATTTCGGTTCGCGCGACGGCGATGGTGCTGCCGCGATGCGTTACACCGAGGCGCGTTTGGCGCGTATCACCAGTTTGTTGCTGGATGAAATCGACGAAGGCACGGTGGACTTTCAACCCAACTACGACGGGTCCACCGAAGAGCCCAAACAGTTACCGGCGCGTTTGCCGTTTGCCTTGCTTAATGGCGCCAGCGGCATTGCGGTCGGCATGGCCACGGAAATACCCAGCCACAATCTGCGCGAAGTCGCTGATGCGTGCGTGGCGCTCATTAAAAATCCCAAGCTGTCGCACGAAGAATTGGTGCAAATCATGCCCGGGCCGGATTATCCCGGCGGCGGTCAAATCATCAGCAGCGCAGCCGATATTTCGGACGCTTATGCCACGGGTCGCGGATCGCTCAAAGTGCGTGCACGTTGGGTCATCGAAGACTTGGCGCGCGGTCAATGGCAATTGGTGGTCAACGAATTACCGCCCAATGTCAGTTCGCAAAAAGTGTTGGAAGAAATTGAAGAACTGACCAACCCCAAGGTCAAGACCGGAAAAAAAGCGCTGACGCCTGAGCAAACACAATTGAAAGCCACGGTCTTGTCTGTGCTGGATCTGGTGCGTGACGAATCATCCAAAGACGCGCCAGTGCGCCTGGTGTTCGAGCCCAAGACCCGCACCATCGAACAACAGGAACTCATCACCACGCTGCTGGCGCACACCAGCCTTGAGAGTTCTTCTTCCATCAACCTGACCATGGTCGGTTTGGATGGCAGACCGGTGCCCAAGTCCATGCGGCAAATGCTGGAGGAGTGGATCAGCTTTCGCCAGACCACGGTGCAGCGCCGCTCTCAATTCCGCTTGGACAAAGTGCTGGCGCGCATCCATATCTTGGAAGGCCGCCAGTTGGTGTTGCTCAACATCGATGAAGTGATTCGCATCATCCGCCACAGCGACGAGCCTAAGCCTGCGTTGATTGAGCGCTTCAAACTCTCAGACCGCCAAGCCGACGATATTTTGGATATCCGCTTGCGCCAATTGGCGCGATTGGAAGCTATCAAGATTGAGCAGGAATTGAAAGAGCTGCGCGAAGATCAGGGCAAGCTCGAAGATATTTTGGGCAGCGCCACTTCATTGCGCCGTTTGATGGTCAAAGAAATCGAAGCCGATGCCAAAGTGTTTGCCGATGAGCGCCGCACCTTGATACAGGCCGAGAAAAAAGCCGTGGCCGAAGTCAAAGTGGTGGATGAACCGGTGACCGTGGTGGTGTCTGAAAAAGGTTGGGTACGTGCGCGCCAAGGCCATGGACACGAGCCCGGCAGTTTTGCGTTCAAGGCGGGTGACGGTTTGTACGACACCTTCGAATGCCGCACCGTCGATCTGTTGATTGCCTTCGGCTCCAACGGGCGCGTGTATTCGGTGCCGGTGGCGGCATTGCCCGGTGCGCGTGGCGATGGCCAACCGGTGACCACCTTGGTGGATGTGGAAGCTGGTACCCAGTTGGTGCATTATTTTGCGGGCCCAACCACCATGACTTTGTTACTCAGTGGTTCCGGTGGTTATGGGTTTATTTGTTGCATCGACAACCTGATTTCACGCAACAAAGGCGGCAAGTCTTTTATCAATTTGCAAGACGGCGAAACCTTGTGCGTGCCGTCTGTCGTGGGCGGCGGTAACGGTGCCGAACCCTTGCCGATCGCCACGCATGTGGTTTGCGCATCCTCTGGCGGGCGCATACTCACATTTGACATCACCGAACTCAAGGCCATGGAAAAAGGCGGTCGCGGCTTGATGCTGATGGACTTGGAAGACAAGGACAGTTTGGCAGGTGCGGCAGCGTACACACGCTCCGTTTGTATTTTGGGTGTGGGGCGCGGTGGCAAAGCCCGTGATGAAACGCTGGAAATCAGAAGCTTGAATAATGCACGTGCAGCCCGCGCGCGCAAAGGGAAGGTGGCTGACCTTGGTTTCAAGCCCACCCATGTTTTACGGGTGTTGTAATTTCCGGCGCTTTTTGTTGAATCTGTTTTGAGGCAGACCCATGGTATTTAATCTTCTAAGGGCTAAACATCGCCTGATCTTGTGTTCATGCGCTGTGTTTTTCGCCATTCACGCGCAGGCACAAATCCCTGCCCAGCCTGCGGCGGTCACCAAACCCGCCATGACCGTGACGGTAGCCCAGCCCACTGTTCAGCAACTCACCATGCGCCTGTCTGCCAACGGCACAGTGGCTGCATGGCAAGAGGCCAGCATTGGCGCCGAAATTGGCGGTCTTAGATTGACTGAAGTGCGGGTCAACGTGGGCGATCAAGTCAAAGCAGGACAAGTGTTGGCGGTGTTTGCCAATGACAACGTACTGACTGAAATCAACCAGGCCAAAGCTGCGCTGAACGAAGCGCGTGCGGTGGCTGCTGAAGCCCAGGCCAATGCAGAGCGCGCCCGCGCCTTGCAACCCAGCGGCGTGATCAGCGCGCAGCAGTTCAACAAAGATGTCACGGCAGAGGCAACGGCCAAAGCGCGGGTTGAATCCGCTGTGGCCAATTTGGCGGTTTATCAATTGCGTTTGCAGCAGACACAGGTGAAAGCACCCGATAGCGGTGTGATTTCTTCGCGCACTGCCAGCGTCGGCGCGGTCCTTGGTTTGGGCACTGAGTTGTTCCGCATCATTCGCGGCAACCGTTTAGAGTGGCGTGCAGATTTGGTGTCCACCGAATTGTTCCGCATCAAGCCGGGACAAAAAGTCCGCATCACCGATTCAAGTGGCGGCGAGGTCAATGGTCAGGTCCGTATGCTGGCTCCCACCGTCGATGCGCAAAACCGCACGGGCATGGTCTATGTGGATTTGCCAGCCTCAGCCCGAGGCTTGCTCAAGCCCGGCATGTTTGTTCGCGGTGAATTTGAGTTCGGTAGCACGCCTGCCATGCTGCTGCCGCAACAGTCCTTGGTAGTGCGCGATGGGTTTCAAAAAGTGTATGTCGTGGGCCCCGACCAGCGTGTCAAATTGTTCAAAGTGACCGTTGGCCGCCGGCAAGCTGACATGATTGAAATCACCGACGGTTTACCCAAAGACGCGAATGTGGTGGTGCGCGGTGCTGGTTTTTTGACCGTGGGTGACTTGGTGAAAGTCGTGCCATGAATGTGTCCGCCTGGTCCATCCGCAACCCGGTACCCGGCGTGGTGCTGTTTGTATTGCTGAGTTTTGCAGGTTTGTTGTCCTTCAACAGCATGAAGGTACAAAATTTCCCCGACCTTGATTTGCCCACCATTGTCATCACCGCATCTTTGCCTGGGGCTTCGCCTGGACAAATGGAAACCGAGGTGGCGCGCAAAATTGAAAATGCGGTGGTTTCAGCCCAAGGCTTGAAAAATATTTACACCAAGGTGCAAGACGGCTCGGTGTTGATCACCTGTGAATTCAGGATTGAGAAGCCCATACAAGAGGCTTTGGATGAAATTCGTTCAGCGGTTAACTTGGCGCGCAGCGACTTGCCGAGTGACTTGCTCGAGCCGATTGTCAAAAAGCTCGACTTCACCGGTGGACCGGTGTTGGCGTTCACCATCACATCGCCTAACTTTGATGAAGAAGGTTTGAGTTGGTTTGTTGACCAAACAGTGGTGAGGCGTCTACTCTCCATCAAAGGGGTGGGTGCTGTCAATCGGGTAGGCGGTGTGCAGCGGCAGGTTGAAATCGCGCTCGATCCAGTTCGCATGCAAGCCTTGCGTATTTCTGCCGCCGATGTGTCGCGCCAATTGCGCCAAGTGCAAAGTGAAAGCGCTGGCGGACGCACCGATCTAGGTGGCAGTGAACAGCCTTTGCGTACCTTGGCCACCGTGGGTTCTGCTGCTGAATTGGCAGACCTTGAGATAGCGGTTGGGCAAGGGGGCCTGGTTCGATTGAGCGACATCGCGACAGTGACCGACACCTTTGCAGAAAAGCGCTCGGCGGCTTATTTGAATGGCAAGCAGGTGGTCGGTTTCGAGGTGGCGCGCAGCCGAGGTGCCAGCGAAGTTGATGTCGGGGAACGGGTATTCAAAGCATTGGAAGAACTACGCGCGGCCCACCCGGATGTGACCATCACCACGGCGTTTGACTTTGTCACACCGGTCAAGGACGAATACAACGCGTCCTTGATTTTGTTGTACGAAGGCGCTTTGCTGGCAGTGCTGGTGGTGTGGTTGTTTTTGCGCGATTTGCGCGCCACGTTTGTGTCTGCGGTGGCCTTGCCATTGTCAGTTTTGCCTGCCTTCATTGGCATGTGGTATTTGGGTTTTTCTATCAACGTCATCAGCTTGTTGGCCTTGTCGTTGGTGGTGGGCATTTTGGTGGATGACGCCATCGTTGAGGTGGAGAATATCGAGCGGCATTTGCACATGGGCAAAACGCCTTTTGCGGCAGCCATGGAAGCGGCCGATGAAATTGGACTGGCAGTGATTGCCACCACCTTCACTTTGGTGGCGGTGTTCTTGCCCACGGCATTCATGAGTGGTGTGCCGGGTAAATTTTTTGTTCAATTTGGCTGGACTGCTGCGTTGGCGGTGTTCGCTTCCTTGGTGGTGGCGCGTATTCTCACGCCCATGATGTCCGCCTACATGCTCAAGCCATCGAACAAACCGGTCGTGGTGCCGTTTTGGATGCCTACTTATTTGCGCATGGTGCGCTGGTGTTTGCACCACCGGTTTTGGACAGCCTTGGGCGCCGCCACTTTTTTCATCGCGTCGCTCAGTCTGATTCCTTTGTTGCCGACCGGTTTTATTCCGCCCGATGACAACTCGCAAACCCAAGTGGGTATCGAGTTACCACCCGGTACATCGTTGGCGTTCACCCAACAAACCGCTGAAGAAGTGCGCCAACGTGTGATCAGCTTGCCGCAGGTCAAGTCGGTCTACACCACCATCGGTGGCGGCTCCGCAGGGTCAGACCCCAGCATGCCGCAGGCCAGTGCCGAAACCCGCATGGCCACGCTCACCATCCAATTGACGGCGCGAGGCGAGAGGCCGCGCAAAGGTGTGATTGAAAAACAAATACGCCAAATGTTGTCTGACATGCCGGGTATGCGCATCAAGGTCGGGCTGGGCGCATCCGGCGAAAAATACCTGGTCATGTTGACGGGCGATGACCCGACTGTCCTGCAGCAAACCGCCACCGCATTTGAGCGTGAGTTACGCGCCGTCCCTGGACTGGGGTCGGTCATCTCTAGCGCCAGTTTGGTGCGCCAAGAAATTGCCGTGTTGCCGGACTTTGCGCGTGCCGCAGATTTAGGCGTGACCAGCGCCGCTATCGGCGAAACATTGCGTATCGCCACCATGGGGGATTACAACGTGGCACTGCCCAAGTTGAATTTGGCGCAACGCCAAGTGCCCATCATGGTCAAACTGGCAGACAGTGCGCGTCAAGATTTGGACCTGCTCGGGCGCTTGACCGTGCCCGGTGCGCGCGGCCCGGTGTTGTTGGCTGAAGTAGCGCGCCTAGAGCCCAGCGGCGGCCCGGCGGTGATTGACCGATACAACCGCGATCGCAATATCCAATTTCAAATTGAACTCTCAGGTGTGGGCTTGGGCGACGCCAAAGAAGCGTTGAAAAATTTGTCTTCGGTGAAACAACTGCCCTCCGGTATCAAGCTGGTTGAAGTGGGTGATGCCGAGGTGATGGAGGAGTTGTTTGCCAGTTTTGCGGTGGCCATGCTGACAGGTATCTTGTGTATTTACTTGGTGCTCGTGTTGTTATTCAAAAGCGTATTGCACCCGGTCACCATTTTGGCGGCCTTGCCACTGTCTATCGGCGGTGCGTTTGTGGCTTTGTTATTGACGGGCAAGAGTTTCTCTATGCCTTCGCTCATCGGCTTGATCATGCTCATGGGCGTGGCCACCAAAAATTCTATTTTGCTGGTGGAGTACGCCATTGTGGCGGAGCGGGATTTGGGCTTTAGCCGTTTTGACGCCCTGATGGACGCCTGTGAAAAGCGGGCTCGCCCCATCATCATGACCACCATTGCCATGGGCGCTGGCATGTTTCCGATTGCCACCGGTTGGGGCAGTTCCGATTCAAGCTTTCGCTCGCCCATGGCGGTGTCAGTCATCGGTGGTTTGATTACTTCCACCTTCCTCAGTTTGCTGGTGATTCCGGTGGTGTATTTGTATGTGGATGACTTGGGTCAGTTTTTCCGCAGATTGTGGGCACGATTGAAACGCTAAGTTCAACCCGAATGTAGTTCGGCTATCAACTCAATTTCTACACAGGCACCCATTGGTAATTGCGCCACACCGAACGCACTGCGTGCATGTGCGCCTGCTTCGCCAAGGATGTGAACCAACAATTCGCTGCAACCATTGGTAACCAAATGGTGTTCGGTGTAACTGCTGCTGGAATTGACCAAGCTCATGACTTTGACTATGCGTTTGAGTTTGTGCAAGTCACCGCCGCAGGCGGCTTGCAAGGTGCCGAGTAAATCGATGGCGACTGTTTCAGCAGCTTGTTTGCCGGTGGCAGTGTCCATGTTGGTGCCGAGTTGGCCGACCCAGGGCTTGCCGTTTTGCTTGGCAATATGGCCGCTGATGAACACCAGGTTTCCTGTTTGCACAAAGGGAAGGTAAGCCGCCGCAGGGGCAGAGACCTCGGGCAATTGGATGTTTCGTTCTTTCAGTCGGTTTTGAATAGACATGGGGCTCCTTGAAAATGAAATAGAAAGAATTCGCAAACGCTGCTCAAACACAGTATTGCGCATCAAAGCCCTATTTTGCGCTTGCCGCACTCAAGTATTGGATGAACAATCCGAATCCTAATTGCCGCCATAGTTTTCATAACAATGAAATGCAACTCATGAACACCTTTTTTCGTTTTCACCTGTCCCTGATCTGTTTGGCTTTGCTCCCTGCTTACAGCTTGGTTCCTGCTTTTGCCGCAGACAATGAAACAGACGATCAAGGCCGATTGATTGCAGCGCCTGCTGAAACCGATTTGGTGGAAC
>CAMDJS010000095.1 GCA_945900685.1 Bordetella parapertussis | reverse complement strand
CAGAAATTTCTTCATTACTTCCACTTCCACCAAGAGAAATTAGTGCTTTTACAGTTGAGTAAATTAATAAATCGTAAGTTGGTACTTGTTCTCTTGTTGCCATGTTGATTCCAATTGTTAATTTTTTTGTATGAAGTTTATTGAACGCTGATAGCAGATGTCCCA
This sequence comes from Bordetella parapertussis, assembly GCA_945900685.1. GTDB lineage: Bacteria > Pseudomonadota > Gammaproteobacteria > Burkholderiales > Burkholderiaceae_C > Limnohabitans > Limnohabitans parapertussis_C. The sequence continues at coordinate 7,808 of CAMDJS010000095.1, read as the reverse complement.
TTCAGTTTCGGCGTACCAAAGCCATGCACATTGTTCTGCAATTCACTCTCTAGTCTACGCACAATCTTGTCGGAGTCATCAGTCTGCACAACTAGATAGCGATAACTCAGTCGCTTCTGAATGAACTCTTTTGTGAGCATGTCGAGATAGCCTTTCTTTGGCGTGTACTGACTGTTGATGATTGATGGAATCACATAGAAGTCTTGAATGTAGATGCAGAACTGATCCCCACTTCTTCGACCTTGAGCATGTTGAATGATGCGAGAGCGTGGATTTCTGTCTTGCACTGACTTGCCACTCAATCCACCAATCCCAACATAGATGTACTCACTTCTATCCAAGAACACTGTGTAGATGATTGAGCCAAATGATGGAATGTGATTGATGTTCTTTGTGTTGAATTCTTGCAGTTCAACATTGGGTGAGAAGAGTTGGCTGATGTTTGTCATGTGAATTACTAAAGATACATTGACAGCATGACTCTTACAAGAGCGTAGACACTTAAATTGACAGTGAAAATCATCAAAAATTTAGTCTCAAAAATGCAAGTTCTTGAGCAAGATTTAGAGCGTGGTTGCCCTAGTTGTAAAGCAGTGATAAGCTAGAGATTTTGCCTAAAAATTAAGCAACAAATAAGACAAGTAGTGTATCTTAGAGTGTGTCTTAAACGCTGTAGAAATGATTAAAATCTATATAAATCAATTACTTAAGTGCGATTTTTGGCGGAAGCGGTGAGATTCGAACTCACGAACGGTTTCCCGTTGCCGGTTTTCAAGACCGGTGCAATCGACCACTCTGCCACGCTTCCTGTTCGTGTTTGGTCAAGCAAACGTATTCTAACCAGCTCCCGACCCGTCGGTTTTCGACAGGAAAAGGGATTGCAAATCGCTCAAAAAATCAAAGCCTTTGTTGGTGGGTTTGATGAAGCCAAGATCGTTAGAAAGCAAGCCTTTGTCCTGCGCGATTTGCAGTTCTTTATCTATGGCCGACAACGGCAAGCCGCTACGTTCGCTAAAGGCACTCAATGGCACGCCGTCTTTCAAACGCAAGGCGTTCAGCATGAATTCAAACGGCAATTCGCTTCGGCTGACCTCGTTGCTTTGGGCGATGGCCGCATTCGCCATGGCCTTTTGCATGTACAAACCTGGCTCGCGGTGTCTGACCATGCGGCAAACCCGGTGGGCAAAACTCAATTTGCTGTGCGCACCTGCGCCCAAGCCTAGATAGTCCCCGAACTGCCAGTAATTGGTGTTGTGCCAACAGCGGTGTCCCTCTTTGGCAAATGCCGACACCTCATAACGCTGCAAACCTTGTTGCGCAGTTTGCTCGGTAATCACATCCAGCATGTCGTAGGCCAAATCGTCCTGCGGCAAACCGGGCGGCGTGTGTTTGGCGAACAAGGTATTGGGCTCGATCGTCAGGTGGTAAATCGATAAATGCGGCGGCTTCAAACTCAGCGCGGTGGACAGATCGGTCTGCAAATCCGCCATGTCCTGACCCGGCAAGGCATACATCAAATCGATATTGAACGTGTCAAATGCCTGCGCCGCTTCTTGCACCGCAGCCACGGCCTGCGCCGCGTCATGCACGCGCCCTAGTGCTTTCAAATGCAGATCGTTAAAGCTTTGCACGCCGACCGACAAACGCGTCACGCCAGCTTGGCGGAACGCGTGAAACCGGTCTTTCTCAAACGTACCCGGGTTGGCTTCCAGCGTGATTTCACAATCTGGCACCAGCGGCAAACGGGCGCGCAAATCGCTGATCAATCGCGCAATGCCTTTGGCAGAAAACAAACTCGGCGTGCCCCCGCCTATGAAAATACTGTGTACCGGCCTGCCCCAAATCAGCGGCAAACTGCTCTCAAGGTCCGCGCACAAGGCATCCAAATAAGCCTCTTCAGGCAAACCACCACCAGCATTGTGCAAAGGGATCACACCAGCGCTTGATGCAGGCACACGCCATTCATGTGAATTGAAATCGCAGTACGGACATTTTTTCAAACACCAAGGCAAATGCACATACACAGACAGCGGCGGCAATGAAGATAAGTTCAATGTGCCCGGGCGCATCAAATGCGCGATATCCAAGTTCATGTCAGCCAGCGCTGTTGCATCAGTTCGCGCATCAAACGTGCAGCCTGGCCGCGATGGCTGAGCGCGTTTTTGTCGGCTTCGCTCATCTCGGCAAATGTCATGTTCACCTCGGGAATGAACATCACCGGGTCAAAACCAAAACCTTTGTCACCACGCAACTCGCGCGTGATTTCGCCAACCGCTCGCCCGCTGGCGATCAAAGGTTCGGGGTCATCCGCGTGACGCAAGGCCACCAGCGTGCTGACAAGTGCTGCACGCCGCTGGGTGATGTTTTGCATTTGCTCAAGCAATGCGCGGCGGTTGTTGTCGTCGCTTTTTTCATAGCCGAATTGCGTGCAATAAAACGCGGTCTGTACACCGGGCAAACCGTTGAATGCGTCGACACACAACCCGGCGTCATCCGCTAAAGCAGGCAAACCGCTGAGGCGACTGGCGTGGCGCGCCTTGGCCATGGCGTTTTCCACAAAGGTATGAAACGGCTCATCGGCCTCGGGAATATTCAACTCTGCTTGCGCAATCAACTGCCAACCCAAGGGTGCGAACATGGCCTGCAACTCCGCCAGTTTGCCCTTGTTGTTGGAAGCCAAAACCATTTTTTTCATGACTTGGTCAAAGCTGCTTTTTGCAACAACACCAACTCGCGTATGCCTTTGTCAGCCATCGCCAGCAACTGGTCCATTTCGGTTCTGCTGAAGGCTGCGCCTTCGGCCGTGCCCTGCACTTCCACAAAACCACCGGAGCCTGTCATCACGACGTTCATGTCGGTGTCGCAAACCGAGTCTTCCACGTATTCCAAGTCCAGCAAAGGTACGCCATGCAGCAAACCAACCGAGATGGCTGCCACGTGATCGATGATGGGCGACTCGCTGAGTTTGCCGCTCTTGATCAAACCATTCACTGCATCTTGTGCGGCAACAAAAGCACCGGTGATGGCCGCAGTGCGCGTGCCGCCATCGGCTTGCAACACATCGCAATCGAGTTGGATGCTGCGCTCGCCGAGTTTTTTCAAATCAAACACCGCACGCATGGAACGCCCGATCAAGCGCTGTATTTCCTGGGTGCGTCCGCTTTGCTTGCCCTTTGCGGCTTCTCGGTCGCTGCGGGTGTGGGTAGCGCGCGGCAACATGCCGTATTCGGCCGTCACCCAACCTTCGCCTGAACCGCGTTTGTGAGGCGGTACTTTTTCTTCCACCGACGCTGTGCATAACACTTTGGTATTGCCGAACTCAATCAATACCGATCCTTCGGCATGCATGGTGAAGCTGCGAGTGATGCGAACCGTGCGCAATGCATCGGTGGCGCGGGTCTGACGTGAAGCAAAAGAAGTCATGGACAAATGAATCGCAAGTTGAATGAAGCCGCCATTGTCGTTCAGGCGCTGTCGTCGCCTGAGATAATGCGAGTTTTGGAAATGAGAGCGCCATGTCCCTGCAAAGCATGACCGGCTATGCCAGTGCACAGTCACACGTCGGCGCTGACACGCCTGCTGTCCATGGCTTGCACCTCGGTCTTGAAATCCGCTCGGTCAACAGCCGTTACCTTGATCTGAGTTTTCGCCTGCCCGAAGAATTGCGCCAACTCGAACCGGCCCTGCGCGAACTCGTCGGCAAAAGCATCAAGCGCGGCAAAGTAGAAGTTCGTGTCAATCTCGAATCAGCTACTGACAACTTGCTCGCCACGCCCGACACACCTTTGCTGAAAAACCTGCTTAATATTCAAAACCAAGTGCGCATGTGGCTGCCTGATGCGCCGCTGTTGTCAGTGTCCGAAGTCATTCGCATGGCCTCGCACAGCAACCCGGTCGCGCCACAGGATTTGACGACTGACGTGATGGCTCTGGCCAAAACGGTGATTGCGCAACTGTGTGATGCTAGGCACCGCGAAGGCCTGAAACTCGCCGACGATTTGCTCAGCCGCGCCAAACAAATGCACACGCTGTCCGACCAGGCGCTGCCGCTGGTGCCACAAGCCGTGGCCTTGCAAAAACAAAAATTCTTAGAGCGCTGGCGTGAAGCCATGGCATTGGCAGACGCTCAGGCTTTGCCTGAGAGCGTGCATGAGCGCGCACTGGCAGAAGCGGCCAGCTTTGCCATCCGAGCTGATGTGGCCGAAGAGATCACCCGACTGAAAACCCATTTGGATGAAATCGGGCGCTTGTTGAAACAAAAAACACAGCCCGAAGGTGTGGGCAAACGCTTGGATTTTTTGATTCAAGAATTGCACCGCGAAGCCAACACTTTGGGCTCTAAAGCCAGCGCCATCGAACTCACACGCATTTCGCTGGACATGAAAGTGCTGATCGAGCAAATGCGTGAACAAGTACAAAATCTCGAATGATGACTACCTATCCCGGCAATTTATTTGTGGTGGCGGCCCCCAGCGGCGCCGGTAAATCCAGCCTCGTCAAAGCTTTGATGGAACTCGACGCCGGTGTGCAACCCTCGGTGTCGCACACCACCCGCGCACCTCGCGGCCAAGAGTTTCATGGGCGCGAGTATTTCTTTATCACCAATGATGAATTTGACCGCATGGTGGCAGACGAGGCTTTTTTGGAATGGGCACATGTGCACGGCAACCGCTACGGTACCTCTCGCGCCACCATCGAAGAGCGTATTGCCAAGGGCATGGATGTCATTTTGGAAATCGACTTCCAAGGCGCGGTGCAAATCAAAAAAATATTTGCCAATGCAGTGCTGATTTTCATACTGCCGCCGAGCATGGAGGAATTGCGCTCCCGCCTGCAACGCCGTGGTGAGGACAGCCCTGAAGTGATTGAACTGCGCTTAGAAAACGCTGCGCAAGAGATGGCGAAGGCGCATGAATTTGACTTCGTTATAATTAACCAACTTTTCGACAAGGCCTTGTTCGACCTCAAAGCCATTGTCCATGCGCAAAGACTCAAATACGCGTCCCAGCGCCGAAGCAGGTCCGATATTTTTCAGGCTTTAAACCTCACCTAACCGATCCGGAGCACACCACCATGGCACGCATTACTGTTGAAGACTGTCTCGAACAAATTCCCAACCGCTTCCAACTGGTGCTGGCTGCCACTTACCGCGCCCGCATGCTGGCTCAGGGTCACACACCCAAAATTGAAAGCAAAAACAAGCCCGGCGTCACCGCTTTGCGCGAAATTGCCGCCGGCAAAATCGGTTTGGAAATGCTGAAAAAAGTCCCCGGTTGATTTTTGAAGTTTCCAAAAGCACACAAAGCACTGCCTAGGCAGTGCTTTTTTTTCGCTATTGAAACCCTGCAATCCGCAAAACGATACAGTTAGGCCATGGCAACCACCGTCGCACCCAAAACAGCAGCACCTACGCCCGCGAGCAACGCGGCGGCGGCGAGCTTTGCTTCTCTGGTTGACAAGTTGGATTACCTGGGTGCTGAAGGCATAGAGCAGGTACGACGCGCCTATAAATTTGCCGACGAAGCGCACTTGGGCGTGACACGCCGCAGCGGCGAGCCCTACATCACACACCCCATTGCTGTGGCCTTGCAGTGCACAGAGTGGAAGCTCGACAGCCAAGCCTTGATGGCTGCCTTGTTGCACGATGTAATGGAAGACTGCGGCGTCAGCAAAACCGATTTGCTGGAGAAATTCGGGCCTACGGTTGCGGAACTGGTTGACGGTTTGACCAAGTTGGACAAACTGAGTTATGACACACAAGAAGAAGGTCAGGTCGAGTCGTTTCGCAAAATGCTGTTGGCCATGGCGCGTGATGTGCGCGTTATTCTGGTCAAACTGGCAGACCGTACCCACAATATGCGCACCATGGAGTCCATGCCGCGCGCACGCTGGAAACCGATCAGCAGCGAAACTCTGGAAATTTACGCACCTATCGCACACCGACTGGGACTGAACCAGACCTACCGCGAATTGCAAGATCTGAGCTTTAAACACCTCAAGCCTTGGCGTTATGCGGTACTGGAAAAAGCGGTCATACGAGCGCGCAACCGCAGACGCGACTTGCTGCAAAAACTGCAACTCGAAGTAGAAACCGCATTCGGGCAAGCGCACCTGAACATCCATATTTTCGGCCGCGAAAAAACTTTGTTCTCCATCTACCAAAAAATGCGCGGCAAGCACTTGAGCTTTGCCCAGGTGACCGACATTTACGGCATGCGCATTTTGTTGCCCCACTTGATCGATTGCTACACGGGGCTGGGCATATTGCATCAACTCTATAAGCCGGTGCCGGGTAAATTCAAAGACCATATCGCGATTGCCAAGATCAACGGCTACCAGTCGCTGCACACCACACTCGTCGGGCCAGCAGGTATCAATGTGGAATTCCAATTGCGCACCGAGGCCATGCATTTGGTGGCCGAGTCCGGTGTGGCCGCGCACTGGTTGTACAAATCGCATGACAACGGCGAGAAAGCCGAACGCCTTGGCACGCAATGGTTGCAGTCGCTGCTCGATATTCAAGACGAAACCCGGGACGCCACCGAGTTTTGGGATCATGTCAAAGTGGATTTGTTTCCGGACGCGGTGTATGTGTTCACACCCAAGAGCCACATCATGGCTTTGCCGCGGGGTGCCACTGTGGTGGATTTTGCTTATGCGGTACACAGCAACGTGGGCGACCGCGTCGTCGCGGCACGCATCAACGGCGAACCGGTGTCATTGCGCACCGAGTTGCGCAACGGTGATGTGATTGAGGTCGAAACCACCGAGGACGCCACACCGAATCCAGCCTGGCTGGCGTTTGTGCGAACCGGCCGTGCCCGCTCCAAAATCCGGCATTACTTGAAAACCAGAGCGCAAACCGAATCGCAAGATTTGGGAGAAAAATTACTTGCGCAGGCCTTGCGCGCTGAGGGATTTGTCAGCTTGCCGGCCAACGACCAGACACACAAGTCCTTGTGGGAAAAACTATTGCGCTTCACCGGCAGCAAAACCCGCGAAGAACTCTTAACCGATTTGGGATTGGGTAAACGCGTGGCCAGCATCGTGGCAAAGCGTTTGGTGCGCCTGCTAGCCGATTTGGGCGAGCGCCCAGACCCGCTGCTGCTGAGTCGCGAGCGCTTCACGGCCCACGAAACCGTGTCGCAAGGCGGCGTGGTGGTCGATGGCAGTGACAACGCCTCGGTCACCTATGGGCAATGCTGCCACCCGGTGCCCGGCGACAACATCGTCGGCTACTTAGGCCGAGGTGAAGGATTGGTGGTGCACGTGCAGGACTGCCATGTGGCGCAGCGTTTGCAACACAAGGACAGCGAACGTTTCATCTCTGTGGAGTGGTCGGACGAACCCATACGCAGTTTCGAAGCCGGGATTGTGGTAACCGTGCTCAATGGCAAAGGCGTGCTGGCCAGTGTGGCAGCCGCCATCACCTCGGCGCAGGCCGACATCAAGTTGGTCAGCATGGCCGATGAAGTTAGCGGCAAACAAGCCACCGACTTGCGTTTTTTGATCGCGGTGCAAGACACGTCTCACTTGGACAGCGTGCTCGGCAGTTTGCAGCGACTGCCATCCGTCAGCCAGGTCAAGCGATCAAACTCTAACCGGCATGCCTGATAAACAGTGCGTGCTTAGTCCGGCGATTTTTCCGGGTATGAGACTTGAATCACTTCAATGTCTTGAATACCGGCCGGTGTTTGCAGCCTGACCACATCGCCTACTTTTGATTTCAACAAAGCCCGCGCGATGGGCGACACCCAACTGACCTGCCCGTTCAAACTATCAGCTTCGTCAATGCCCAAGATGGTGAT
>CAMDJS010000094.1 GCA_945900685.1 Bordetella parapertussis | reverse complement strand
AGGAATGTTGTAGCGCCGCAGCACAGGCACACGGCGCAGGATAGCAACCCCAACAAACAGCGCGATGGCGCCCACTGCAGTTGTTTGAATAAAGTCAAGTGACCACGTCATTGTTTTTTCCTAACAAAGAGATGCTTGGCGCTTTGGATCGAAATATCCTTTGAGACATTCTCTACCATCCCAGAAGCCTTCAGTGGCATTTCAACAATCCCTAGATAAGCGCGTAAAGTGGAAAAACTAATTCCTATATGGATATTGTTGGCATGTTGACAAGTTTCGTGTGCTTCGGGATAAACTTAAGCATAAGTTTTTTCAATTGTCGATTTCATTTGGAGTTCACTATGCACGGTAAATTTCTTTCTGTTGCCTTGGCTTTGTTGTTGGGTTTTTACGGTTTCAGTGCTGAAGCAGCTAAGCGCATGGGTTCAGGCAAATCTTTTGGCAAGCAATCCAACAATGTGTCCCAGACACAGGGTGCCAAGCCGGCACCAAACGCCACACCCGCTTCCTCTGCCGCGACCCCTCCTGCAGCAGCGCCACAAAAACGTCCATGGGGAGCGATGCTTGGCGGACTTGCAGCAGGTCTTGGGCTGGCATGGCTTGCAAGTTCCATGGGGTTTGGTGAAGAGTTGGGGCAGTTCATGATGTTTGGTCTTATTGCTTTGGTCATCATGATGGTGGTGGGCTACTTTATGCGGCGCAGAGCAGCTGCCCAAAACCCTGCGGCAAACACAAGTCCCTTTGCCTTTCAAGGTGCTGGGGCAACACCGCCCATACAGCAGCAACCGACCCAATTTAACGCATATCCCAATGCGACCCATTCAGCATCGGGAAGCATGATTGGCTCAGCGGTCAGCGGATTTCAACCTACTTGGTCAATCCCCGCTGGTTTTGATGTCAATGGGTTCCTTCATCACGCCAAAGAAAATTTTGTCACCATGCAAGATGCTTGGGATAGATCAGATACAGCTAGCCTGCGTAACCTGATGACAGACGATATGCTGACCGAAATCAAAGCGCAAATTGCTGAGCGCGACGCCACCAGTTCTCTGGGCCAAATAGCCAAAACTGAAGTGGTCTCTCTTGAGGCCAAGTTACTGGGCATTGAAGAATCCTATGACAGCCACCTGGCCAGCGTCGAGTTCTCCGGGATGATTCGCGAAGATGTCGGGGCCCAAGCTGAGGCGTTCAAAGAAGTTTGGAACATGTCGCTGAGTAAAGCACCCAACAGTGGCTGGCTTGTGGCTGGCATTCAGTCTATGAATTGAATTTAGCCTGATGGTCTTTGCTTAGAAGACTAAGGAGCCACCTAAAAAAGCATCGCCTTGCGCGGTGCTTTTTGCTTTTTAACGCAACAAATTGTTTCGCTCTTTCAAGCTGAAAATCTATTACTCATGGCTACCGCATTACCTTGAAACTATCAAATCAGGGACGCCAAAAATAGGCTGTGAAAATAATCACCATCGTAAATAGCTCCAAGCGTCCGAGCAGCATGGCCAAGGTACAAATCCAAGTTTGAAAGTCTGTCAGAACGGCAAAGGTGGTTGCGGGACCTACCAAATTAAGTCCAGGCCCCATGTTGTTGATACAGGCGACTACTGCCGAAAGTGCCGTCACCACATCGCACCCGCTTGCCAGCATGAGCAAGGTGCACACAATGATGGAGGCACCATAGAGGAACAAAAAAGCCAAAATAGAGTCCAGTACTGAGGGCTCATAAACGGCTCCATTCAACTTCACAACCATTGGTGATTTAGGATGCACAAGCCGGTGCAGTTCACTGAAGCAGTGCTTGATCAATAGCTGGGCACGTATCATTTTTATTCCACCTCCAGTGGAGCCTGCAGCGGTCGCAAAGCAAGATAAAAATATCATCAACACCGGTGCAAAAGCGGGCCACAGGTTGTAGTCTTGCGTGGCCAAACCGGTGGTGGTTGCGATCGAGACTACGTTGAAGGCCGAGTGTCTCAACGCAGTTAAAAAATCAGGGTAGACACCATGCACCCATAAAAAATACGCCACCAAAATAACGCTGCCGATCATGACAGTCCAGACCATGTGTGCTTCATTGTCATTGGCGTAGGCCTTCAGTGACCGGCCTGAGAATGCCAAAAAGTGAGTGGAGAAATTGATGGCTGCTAGCAACATGAACACGATGGCTACTGCCTCCATCGCAGCTGAATCAAAGAAGCCAAAGCTTGCATCGTGCGAGGAAAAACCACCTAGACCCATGATGGAAAAGGTATGAATCAGCGAATCTAAAAATGGCATGCCAACAGCCCATAGGCTGAAGGTACAGGCAATCGTAATCAAAAGATAAACCAGCCACAGGCCTTTAGCCGTCTGCGCGATACGGGGTGTGAGCTTGGCGTCCTTCATCGGGCCCGGGGTTTCCGCCTTGAACGCTTGGCTACCGCCGACCCCAAGCATTGGCAAGACCGCGACCGCTAGCACCACCACACCCATGCCACCTAGCCACACTAAAAAGGTACGCCATACGTTGATGGAAATTGGCAGTTGGTCTAAATTAGAAATCGTCGTGGCGCCAGTGGTGGTCAAGCCCGACATGGTTTCAAAATAAGCATCAGTGAAGGACAGACTGGGAATACTCAGCATCAAAGGAATAGTGGCGATTGCCGGTAGCACCATCCAGGTCAATGCGGACAGTAAAAAACCATCTCTATTGCGTAACTCTTTGCCGAGAGACGCCTTGTGTGTGCAACCCCACATGGCTAAGCCAATGATCCCAGAAGCAACCATGCCAACGATAAAACTCCTAATGGCCTGATCATCCAAATACCAAGAAACTGCTGTTGGAAACAACATCAAGCTTGTAAAAATCAGGATGATGAATCCAAGAATATTCAAAACCCCAGCTATTCTCTGCATCATATGGTGACCTTCATCCAAAAAAGCTTGCGCTAACCTGAAGAAGCTTTTCAATTTTTCGCAAGGTTTTTATTTCGGTGACAAACAAAATTAAATGGTCTTCCGATTCAAGCACCATGTCATGGTGAGCCATCAACACTTCTTGGCCGCGCACCACGGCGCCCAATAAGGCGCCCGACGGCCATGCGATGGCATCTACACGGCGGCCCACGCACTGACTGGTGGATTTATCTCCATGAATGACGATTTCCAGTGCCTCTGCAGCACCACGGCGCAAGCTGTGTACACGCGCCACATCAGCACGCCGAACGTGCGCAAGAATGGAGCCGATGGTGATATCGGCAAGACCAATAACGACATCGATTTTGCTGTCTTCTAATACACCGACATACACGCTTTGATAGATCAACGATATGACGCGGTGCGCTCCCATTTTTTTTGCAAGAAGCGACGCAATGATGTTGCGATCGTCATCGCCTATCGCAGCGACAAAGAGATCCACGTTGGCAATATCCTCGTTTGTCAAAAGTTCAATGTCGTTTTCGCTGCCATGCAAGACCACTGTTTTATCCAGCATAGCCACTAGCTGTTGCGCGCGTTTCTGATTTGACTCAATCAGCTTTACCGAATGGCTAGCCTCTAGGTCCTTGGCCAAACGGTAACTAAATTCAGATCCCCCAGCGATCATGATGCGCTTGACAGGGCGGTCTGACTTACGCAACTCCTTCATAACTTGCCGCATATCGGCTGTTCGTGAAAGAAAGAACACTTCGTCGCCGTCTTCAATAACCGTATCTGCTACGGGCCGCACTGTGCTTGTTCCGCGGAATATTGCAACAATTCGCGCATCTGTGGTCTTCAGGTGATTGTGCAGATTGCCTATCCGGTCTCCCACCAATAGACCCCCGACTTTAGCGGTCACGGCCACTAGGCAGACTTGGCGCTGTGCAAACTCTAAAACCTGAAGCGCCTCTGGATAAACGACCAGATTTTCAACATGCCGTGCAAGCAACACTTCGGGCGAGATCACGTGACTGATACCGAAAACCTCCTCCACGGACAGGAGCGGATCGTCTAAATACTCTGTAGACCGAATCCGGGCAATGCGTTTGGGTACATTGAAGATGCTGGACGCGATTTTGCACGCCATCATATTTATTTCATCTACCTCGGTCACAGCAATGAGCAAATCGCAGTCCGCTATACCAGCTGCTTTCAAAATGGGGGGGTGCCCAGCGTTACCGGTAACGGTACGCAAGTCATATTTGGAGGCCAGTTCTTTTAGTTTGGGCGCATCACGGTCAATCACAGTGATGTTGTGCCCGTCATTAGCCAGACTTTTTGCAACCGCGGTTCCAACCTGTCCGGCACCAAGAATGATGACGTTGCTCATTGATATATTTCCAAACGACTAATTGTTATTTTGACAATGGCCTGATTGTGTCACTCGACGCCTTCTCAAAAATTTTACTAAATAGTCATTTATACAACCTCTATTAATCCCAAGTAATTCATTTCATTGAGATAGGTTTGAATTAGATACTCGGCCACTTCACTATTTCACCAGTGTGGCGATGGCATTTTCAATCATTGACCAGCTCACTTGACCGTCCCAAGGTCCAAATCAGACCCAATCCCACAGAAGTTCCACGGTCTTGCAAATGCAAAGGGCTGCTGCTGTTGGCGCCTTTGCCTGCGAAATCAGTGCGGCTAAATGCAAACATCCGAACATCTTCATTGAGTCTGTATGAAAGGGTCAGTTGTGTCCGGGGCGTGATCAATCCAGCTTTAGCGGTGTAAGCGCTGCGGGATGTAGTGGCGTATTGCGAAGAAACGCCATACAGGTATTGGTTGAATTTCTGATCGCCGTAAATCAATCCTAGGCTTCCTGAAACTCCCCAGCCACGACCCAAATCGCGTTTGTCGTAAGTGAGTTTGGGCTCGAACGCTAGGCCTTGGTAATGCACCCCACTGTTGAACTCGAACACCCCGCGCAATGGCAACTCCAAGCGAACCACGGAATCTGGGCTGGGACGCGCCAAATTCAACTTGGCACGCGGGCCAAACTCCAGCAAAAACCCCAGATCAGGCATACCGTCGCGCACTTTGACGTCGTCGCTGGAGGCACGCAGTGCGCCGCCCAAGCCAATGTCAAATTCTGCAAATGAATTTTTTGCCACTCTGGCGCCTAAGGTTCCCCCGGCAGCCCGCCACACCGGTCCTCGGTAAATGAACCATGGCAGCGCCAGTGCTCGGCCTACATCGTCATCTGCACCGGGGTAGGCAGGGCCGGTCAGGCCAAAGCCAGCAACACCTGCTTCCCACAAGGGTTTTTGAAAGCCTTCGACATCTGGTTCAGTCTGTGCATGAGAAAAAGTAAATACCGTTAGGCCTAATGCAGTTATTAACAGCAAACGGAGATTATTGAAAAGCATTTACACCGTCCCAGATCATTTAAGCAAATCAATTATTCACACACACCTGTTACATCGTCAAGTTAACCAAATACCCTTGTGTTTTTTAGGAAAGCCGTCTGCTGGCGTTTTAGCATCGTGCAACCTAGCTTACTCAAGTCGTTAACCTTTTAATTTCTTTGATCCTCTGTCATCTCGTCCGTAGCCCAGAGACAATTGTCTCAACTTAAGCCCACTTAACTCCATAAAACGCGGTGAGAATCACACTTGTTGCCATTAACTCGGCAGAACAAATTGCCATTGGAAATCCTGCCCTTTTGGCACCAATGACAAGCTTGGATCAAAAAGAAAATCTTGCGCGTTACCAGGGTGGTTCGGCAAATACAGTTGAGTAGTCAGTACTTGGCCTGCCTTGCGCTGAACTTTGACATGTAAGTGGGGTGTTCTTCCGGGATATGAACCAGGAATAATAGTTTCCAAGAAAAATTCGCCTTTTGTATTGGAATACTGGTGCCCCCGCAGACTAAAGCCTTTGGTGTCGTATTGGCCTCTTTCATCGCAATGCCAAAAGTCCAACATGGCACCAGATACAGGTCTACATGCTGTATCAACAACGAGACCCGTCAAGCGCATGCGTGGGGATTTCATTTTTGGTTCTGTAAGGTTGATACGCTCTGGTGAAAGGGGTATGTAGAAGGGTCCTTGCAACTGGGAAGGCGTTTGTTTTCCACACAAATGGTTTGTTGACTGCTGCGCCAACGACTTTCGGCTAGTGACTATGCCAGGAGCAATTAAACCGAAAGAAATGGCAAGACGTCCATAACGCTGCAACACATTTCGACGAGAAATCAGGTCTTTTTGCATTGATGTGCTCCCATTATCTATGTGCCCATAAAATATAACTGAAACAGGTTTTGTAATATCTATTGTTAGTCAAAATTTATCCCATAGCTGTCTCACCACATATTCAGCACCTCGCAGGCTAAGGTGATCATCATCCATATAAAACAAGATACCGTTCTTTGAACCCAAACACCATTCGTCATCACACAAAGCTTCGGCTAAATCTATGACTTTGATTTCTGGTCTTACGGACAGTATTTGATCCACGCCATCCCTGTGCATTTTGGTTCTGGCCACAAAATCACTTTTGCTAACTGCACATGGATCCATCGCCTTATGGGTAATTACCAACGGCCTGAAAGTAAAACAGCTTCTGATATCAAACCCAAGCTCTGGAACATCATGCAAAAAAGTTACTTTTTTACCTGCAGCTAGCAAAGCATCCAAGGTATTTGCCAAGCCCAGGAGGAAAACCTCTTCATTGTTTCGCAGTTGACTATCTTCATCATCAAAGTGCAGAACCCAGTTGCCAAATTGTGACGACTCTACCTCTCCAAAACCTTTGCCCGTTGTGTACATGGGCCCCCTGCTTGTCAGTATGACTTCCTTGACTGCAGGATCCTTGATCACTCGCAAAATAGCTTGAGTACCTTTTTTTAAACAGTTTCTGGTGTCTCCTCCCAAGTCTTGAATAACGACATTTAATAATGGCGGACATCCATCACTTCCTCCATAAAGAGCTACGTCCTGACCTTTGGCTTTAAATCGCTCAACCAGACCAACGTAGATGGTCAGTGCATGGCTGTCCCCTATAACCACAGTTGATGGATCAGGTCCACTTGAAAGGCAGCGGGGGCCTTCATTGCTTGCTTCAGCGCAATACCAATCGGTAGGAGTCGCAATATTGAATGCAAGGTCGGATATTTGTTCTTCAATCAGTTGATTGGCAAATCTTGACTTGAATCCATGCGAAATGTAAGTGGTGAAGCCCAAGCTTGCTGTCATCAACATCAGCAGGGTCAAAGCGTATGTTTTGACCCTTAGGTTTTGGCCAAAACGAATAGGACGCTCAATAAAGAAGTAGGTAAGCACAGACAAGATAAATGCAATGGCTATACATAAAATGCGAATTTGCCAATGTGGCTGACTTTGTTCGAGAATTCTTGCAAACGACAACAGCGGCCAATGCCATAAGTACAAAGGGTAGCTGATTAACCCAATGCCAACCAATATTCTGCTAGAAAGCACCGATTGGTTAAACCATGATTTATTTCCAGCCAGAATGATCAGCAAAGTGCCAAGCACGGGCAATATCGCCCAGCCACCCGGAAAGCGCTTGTCTTGGTCAATAAAAAATAAGCTTGCTGACAACAGCAACAAGCCCAAAAAAGACAGTCCTTGACTTATCCATTTGTATTTTTCGAACTGAGCCCTGATCGGGTTAAGTCCCGTCAAGTTTGCTTGTGTAAAAAAGGCAAGACAACTTCCTGCTAACAGTTCCCACATTCGGGTGAAAGGCAAGAAAAATGCTGCCGATGGAAATTTTTCAATCACGAACAAGTTCAATAATAAAGAGCAGAGCAAAAGAATTGAAGTTATTCTGATTGCGTTTAATTTGTAAATGAATAGCAAGTAAACAGTGATGGGCCAAAATAGATAATATTGCTCTTCAACGCCCAGGCTCCAAAGATGCAGCAGTGGTTTGGTATTGGCGGCGTAATCAAAGTAGCCACTCTCGCTCCAAAAAATCCAATTTGGAATGAGCAATGCAGAGGTCGATATGTGCTTGCCCAGTAATTTGTACTCGTCAGACAGTAAGGCGAACCAACCAAATATTTGACAGGCCAGTAAGACCAAAATCAGTGATGGAAAAAGACGTCTTACTCTGCTTGCGTAAAAAG
>CAMDJS010000093.1 GCA_945900685.1 Bordetella parapertussis | reverse complement strand
CCTTCTTTGCTCAACACGCACTGGTAATGCGCACTCAACGCGGGTTGTCGCAATATCAGTTCTTCAATCTGCGTGGGAAACACATTCACGCCGCGCACAATCATCATGTCGTCGCTGCGTCCGGTGATTTTTTCCATGCGCCGCATGGTACGCGCTGTGCCCGGTAACAAACGCGTGAGGTCGCGCGTGCGGTAGCGGATGATGGGCATGGCTTCTTTGGTCAAACTGGTGAACACCAGTTCACCCCACTCGCCATCGGCCACGGGTTCGCCTGTGTCAGGGTGGATGATTTCAGGAAAGAAATGGTCTTCCCAAATGGTCGGGCCGTCTTTGGTTTCCACACACTCGCTGGCCACACCGGGGCCAATCACTTCAGACAAGCCGTAAATATCCACTGCGTCTATGCCCATGCGTTGTTCGATGTTCAAGCGCATGTCGTTCGTCCAAGGCTCGGCACCGAAGATACCAATACGCAAACTG
This sequence comes from Bordetella parapertussis, assembly GCA_945900685.1. Lineage (GTDB taxonomy): Bacteria > Pseudomonadota > Gammaproteobacteria > Burkholderiales > Burkholderiaceae_C > Limnohabitans > Limnohabitans parapertussis_C. The sequence goes on along the minus strand of CAMDJS010000093.1, from coordinate 7,579 downwards.
CTGTCACGCGCTGACAAACCTTGGCGCTCAAACTCATCTGCCAGCGCCAGCATGTAACTTGGCGTGACCATGATGATGTCGGGTTTGAAGTCATTGATCAATTGCACTTGGCGCTCGGTTTGTCCGCCGCCGAACGGCACCACGGTCAGGCCGAGTTTTTCTGCGCCGTAATGCGCGCCCAAGCCGCCGGTAAACAAACCATAACCGTAGCTGATGTGTACCGTGTCGCCTGGGCGAGCACCCGCTGCGCGAATGCTGCGCGCCACGCACTGCGACCAAGTGTCAATGTCGTTCAAGGTGTAGCCGACCACGGTGGGTTTGCCGGTGGTACCACTGGATGCATGAATGCGCGCGAGTTTGTCACGCGGTACGGCAAACATACCGAACGGATAGCTGTCGCGCAAATCGACTTTGGTGGTGAACGGAAATTTCGCCAGATCTGACAAACTTTTGCAGTCATCCGGATGCACACCGGCGGCATCAAACTTAGCGCGGTAGACAGGTGAGTTGTCGTAAGCGTGTATCAGGCTGGCTTTCAAACGCTTTAACTGCAAGGCGCGCAGTTCATCCACGCTGGCTTTTTCAATCGGCTCTAAATTGAAGTGCGTTTTCATGTGTTCACCACCTGCCCGGGAATTTGCGCACTCTTGCCCCTGAACAAAGCAATCACTTCGTCTCGCTGGTTGCGCACCGTCATGTCGTACACACCGTGGCGACCGCTGAGCACTTGCTCCACAGCCGTGCAAGTCAACACGTCCCCTGCGTGCGCCGGTTTCAAAAATTCAATGCTGGCAGATGCAGCCACGGCATTTTTGTTGTGGCTGTTGCATGCAAATGCAAATGTCGAGTCCGCCAGCGTGAAGATGAACCCGCCGTGACACATACCGTGGCCATTCAAATGCAGGCCACGCACCTGCATGCGCATGCGTGCATGGCCGGGCGCACACAACAACAGCTCCATGCCCATGGTGTCTTTGGAAGCCACATCAACGGCAAACATGGTCTCACCCACAAGTGTGGCCAGCGCTTCAGGGGTGCTTGTGTTTGACATCTCACTTACCCAAAAACTGCGCCGGCCGTTTTTGCAAGAAAGCCGACACGCCTTCGATGTAGTCATGTGTTCTACCAAGAGCAGATTGGGTGTCGCGCTCGACATCGAGTTGCTGGTTCAAACTGCGTGCACCGGCTTCACGCAACAGGGCGCGTGTAGCTATCAAAGCTTGGGTGGGCATGGCTGCCAGTTTGTTCGCCATGTCCATGGAAGCGGCGACACAATCGTCGGCTACATCCCAAATCATTCCCCATTCTTTGGCTTGGGCTGCGGGCAATTTGTCACCGGTCATGGCCAATGCCATGGCACGCGCCAGACCTAATCGCTCAACCAAAAACCAGCTGCTGCCTGCATCCGGTATCAAACCGATTTTGCTGAACGCTTGAATGAAACTCGCGCCGGGTGCTGCAATGGCAATGTCGCAAGTCATCACCAGCGATGCACCGGCACCGGCGGCCACACCATTGACGGCGGCAATGGTTGGCATGCGCAACTGCTGCAAACGGCGGGTGGTGGGATTGAAAGCCTGGTCAATCACCGGACCTGGGTCGGCGCGTTCCACCAAGTTGGGACCTTCAGCGAAATCAAATTCAGCCAAGTCTGCACCCGCACAAAAACCACGGCCGGCACCGGTGATCACCAAGGCGCGAATCTTGTCATCCGCTTCGGCCTGATCCAGTGCAGCCCATAAATCATGGTGCATCTGGCGGGTGAAACTGTTGAGTGCCTGAGGCCGGTTCAACGTGACTTTGGCAACGCCGCCATGGGCTTCATACAAAACTGTGTTTTCACTCATCTCTGTCTCCTTTTTCGGGTAATTTAACACCGTGCTGATCTTTCATTCCTTGGTTATAGTTGCCAGCATTCCACAATCTGAGCGGAGCCTCTCATGTCTTACGAATTCATTCAAGTGCACACCGAAGCCGACAAGGTGGGTGTCATCACACTCAACCGCCCAAAGCAACTGAACGCCTTGAGCCCGGATTTGATGGTTGAACTCGGCGCTGCGCTACTTGCTTTCGATGCAGACGCGGCCATCGGTTGCATCATCATCACCGGCAGCGAAAAAGCATTTGCCGCTGGTGCCGACATCGGCGCCATGGCCACCTACCGTTTTGCCGATGTGTACAAACACGACTACATCACCAAACACTGGGAAACCATACGCAGCATTCGCAAACCGGTGATTGCCGCAGTCAGCGGTTTCGCCTTGGGCGGTGGTTGTGAACTCGCCATGATGTGCGACTTCATCATCGCCTCAGACAACGCACGTTTCGGTCAACCTGAAATCAAACTGGCCATCATTCCCGGTGCCGGTGGCACACAACGACTGCCGCGCGCCGTAGGTAAATCCAAAGCCATGGACTTGGTGTTGACCGGTCGCATGATGAATGCCGAAGAAGCCGAACGCGCCGGACTCGTGAGCCGCATCGTGCCTTTAGACAAACTCATGGAAGAAGCACTGGCAGCAGCACTGATGATTTGCGGCTACTCCCAAATCGCGGTCATGGCGGCCAAGGAATCTGTCAACCGTGCGTTTGAGAGCGGGTTGAGTGACGGCGTGATGTTTGAGCGTCGCATCTTCCATGCTTTGTTCGCTACACAAGACCAGAAAGAAGGCATGGACGCCTTTGTCAACAAACGCGCCGCCGCATTCAAACACCAGTAACCCGCCCTTACCGGAGCAATACCATGGCCAGACTTTTTCGCCCGCAAACCGGACTGAGCCTGTGGAAGGCTTTGTCAGGTGTGATCGTTGTCTTGTTGGCAACGTTTTTTCTTGGACCGGTGAACGACTTCGGCGCCGATACACCCACGCCGCGCCAAGCCGCTCCCACCTCAATCAATGAACTTGACCCGTGGTTGGCAGAGTCTGAAGCCAGCTTCAAAGCATTGCGTGCGGGCACGGCCAAAGGCATTGTTTGGGCTGAGGGCGAAAAACGCAAAACCGCTTGGTCGGTGGTTTACATCCACGGGTTTTCTGCCAGCCGTTTAGAAACAGCGCCGGTCGCTGATGAGGTGGCTAAAGCCCTGGGTGCGAATGTGTTTTACACACGCCTCACCGGCCATGGACTTGATGGCGATGCCATGGGCCAAGCCAGCGCACAAGACTGGCTGGCCGACACACTGGAAGCCATTCAAATCGGTCAAGCACTGGGTGACAAAGTGCTGGTCATCAGTTGCTCCACCGGTTCCACTTTATCGACTTGGCTGGGCACCTCACCGCAAGCGGCCAAGGTCAACGCGTTCGTGTTTATCTCTCCCAACTTCGGTTTGAAAAACAAAATGTCAGAGTTGATCAACGGGCCCTGGGGCAAGCAAATTGCGACTGCTGTGTCTGGTGACACTATTTCTTATGAACAAACCGACCCGCGAGAAAAGACAGCGTGGACAGGCTCGTACCCAACCCAAGCGCTGTTCCCCATGATGGCCTTGGTGAAGAAAGTTCGCGACAGCGATTTGTCTGCATTCAAAACGCCCGTATTGGTGCTCTATAGCGCGGCTGACCAAACGGTTGACCCAAACAAGATCAAACAGGCTTTTGCCCAATTAGGGTCTGACCAAAAAACGATTGATGCTGTGATTTACAGCCGAAGCAAAGGCCAACATGTGTTGGCAGGTGAGATTCGCGATCCTGAATCTGTCGAACCCATGGCGAGTTCGATTGTGAAATGGACCCGGTCTTTGGTTAACCCATGACCCATTCACACATCAACAGCACCATGATGCCGGTGCACTTGTCGCTCAACCATTTGTTGGAGCGCGCCGGTCATTTGTTTGCAAGCAATGAAGTGGTTTCACGACTGCCTGACAAATCGTATGTGCAACATACCTATGGCGATATTTACCGCCGTACCCAACTGTTGGCGCAGGCTTTGTTGAACCTGGGTTTGAAGAAAGGGGATCGGGTGGCCACACTCTGCTGGAACCACCATGTGCACTTGGAATGCTATTTCGGTATTCCCGCCGCAGGCGGCGTCATGCACACCTTGAATTTGCGTTTGTCCCCCGAAGAATTGGCGTGGATTGCCAACGATGCCAAGGACCGTTTTTTGATTGTGGATGATGTGCTTTTGCCCTTGCTCCACCAATTCAAACACCTGTGCCATTTTGAAAAAATCATCGTTGTGCCTTTTTCCGGACAAGCCTTTAGCGGCCCGGAACTGAATTACGAAAACTTGCTTGAAAACACAGACAGCACCCACTTTGAATACGTGAAGCACCATGAAGACGATGCGGTTTCCATGTGCTACACCTCCGGCACCACCGGCAAACCCAAAGGCGTGGTGTATTCACACCGCTCCACCTTGCTGCATACCTTGGTCGGTTGTCTGGGCGATTTCTGGTCATTGAAAAGTACCGATGTGGTGTTGCCAGTCACGCCCATGTTCCATGCCAACAGTTGGGGCATTCCTTATGGCGCCATGATGATGGGCAGCAAACTGGTTTTCCCAGGCCCGCATTTGCACCCGGAGGATTTGCTGGATCTGATGCAGCACACGCCGCCCACACTGGCTTTGGGTGTGCCTACGATTTGGATGAGCCTGATTCAAACCTATGAAGCTTCTTTGAAAACCTCACCCGGACGTTGGAAGCTGCCTAGCGGTATGCGCAGTTTGGTTGGCGGAGCGGCTGTTCCTGAAGCCTTGATCAGGGCTTTTGACAAACATGGCATCTGGATCATGCAAGGTTGGGGCATGACGGAAACCTCTCCTTTGTGCACCGTGTCTTTTTTGAAATCAGAATTTGCTGGCGACAGCGAAAACGAACGTTACCGGCGTGCTGCCATGGCAGGCATGCAAGTGCCTTTGGTCGATTTGCGGATACGCACTGACGATGGACTCAATGCGGCGTGGGACGGCATGCAAGTCGGCGAGATTCAAGTGCGCGGTCCGTTCATCACAGGCAGTTATCACCAGGTGCCGGTACAAGAAGACAAATTCACCGCTGACGGTTGGCTGCGCACCGGCGATGTCGCCAGTGTGGACACCGCCGGTTTTGTGCGCATCACAGACCGCACCAAGGACTTGATCAAGTCGGGCGGCGAATGGATCAGCTCGGTCGATCTTGAAAACGCGTTGATGGCGCATGCCACTATTGCAGAGGCAGCAGTCATCGCCATACCGGACGAAAAATGGAGCGAACGGCCACTGGCTTGTGTGGTGCTCAAACCCGGCGCCACATTGGAAACAGCAAAACTGAACGAACATTTGTTATCCATGGGATTTGCCAAATGGCAGTTGCCCGACCGCTACCAACCCATAGAGGCGATCCCGCGCACCTCAACCGGAAAATTTTACAAATTGAAATTGCGCGAGATGTTCCCGGCGTAAAGCATCAAGCAGCGCCTACTGGCTTGTCTGAACAATTTGTGGGGGTTGAACCCTGTCGCGCACTGACACTTGCTCAATGCGCCTGGTCCCAGTTCTTGCCTACACCGACCTCGGCCAATAAAGGTACTTTGAGTTCGGCTACACCGGCCATCAGTCGGGGGATTTCTGTTTTCACCCAATCAATTTCTGCATCCGGCACTTCAAACACCAGTTCATCATGTACTTGCATGATCATGCGCGTGCCTTTGTGTTCGGCGTCCAACACCTGTTGCACCTTGACCATGCTGAGCTTGATCAAGTCTGCCGCCGTGCCTTGCATGGGCGCATTGATGGCCGCACGTTCGGCGCCAGCGCGTCTGGGGCCGTTCGGTGAATTGATCTCGGGCAAATACAAACGTCTGCCGAACACCGTCTCCACATAGGCTTGCGCCTTGGCTTGCGCACGCGTGTCGTCCATGTAGCGTTTCACACCGGCAAAGCGTTGGAAATAACGCTCTATGTAATTTTTCGCCGCTGTGTTGTCTATGCCCAATGCTTTGGCCAAACCAAACGCACTCATGCCGTAAATCAAACCGAAGTTGATCACCTTGGCATAGCGGCGCTGTTCGCTGCTGACCGTGTCGGGCGTCAGGCCAAACACCTCGGCTGCAGTGGCTTTGTGCACATCCAAACCGTCGTGAAACGCTTTCAACAAAGCCGGGTCATTGCTTAAATGCGCCATGATGCGCAACTCGATCTGGCTGTAATCGGCGCTGGCGATCACGAAACCGTGCGGTGCGACAAAAGCCTCACGCACTTTGCGTCCCTCGGGCGTGCGGATAGGAATGTTTTGCAAATTCGGGTCGTTGCTGGAGAGCCTGCCCGTCACCGCCACGGCTTGCGCGTAATGGGTGTGCACTCTGCCGGTCAGCGGCTGCGCGAGTTGCGCCAGCTTGTCGGTGTAGGTGCCCTTGAGTTTGGCCAGCGACCGGTGTTCCAAAATTTTCTTTGGCAACGGAAAGTCTTCGGCCAGTTTCTCCAACACTTCTTCGTCAGTACTGCGCGCACCGGTGGCCGTTTTTTTCACCACCGGCAAACCGAGTTTGTCGAAAAATATTTCGCCGAGTTGTTTGGGGCTGGCGAGGTTGAACGGCTGTCCGGCAATCTCGTAAGCGTCTTGCTCCAACTGCATGATGCGCATGCCCAATGCATGGCTTTGCGCGGCCAGTGTCGGCGCATCAATCAACACGCCGTTGCGTTCGATGCGGTAAAGCGCCTCGCTGCTTTGCATTTCCAACTGGTAAACAAAATTCAATTTTTCATCGGCTTGCAGCAAAGGCCACAGCCTTTGATGCACAGCCAGCGTGAAATCCGCATCCTCACAGGCGTAATGCGCGGCACGCGCTACATCGACTTGCGCAAATGAAATCTGGTGCGCGCCCTTGCCGCACAAATCTTCATAAGACAAGCCTTTGCGGCCCAAGTGCCTGTCCGCCAGACTCTCTAAGCCGTGCTGCTTGTGTACTTCCAACACATAACTTTGCAGCATGGTGTCGTGCACATAGCCTTGCACTTCGATGCCGTGGTTGGCAAACACATGACGGTCGTATTTCACATGCTGACCCAGTTTGTGTTTGCTGCCGTCTTCCAGCCAAGGCTTGAGCTTTTGCAACACGTCTTGCAGCGGCAATTGCGCAGGTGCATCGGCGGCGTTGTGCGCCAGCGGTATGTAAGCCGCCTCGCCCGGGTTCACGCACACACTGATGCCAACAATTTGCGCTTGCATTTCCACCAGCGACGTGGTTTCTGTATCAAGTGCCACCAAATCGGCCTGCGTTATTTTGGTCAACCATTTGTCAAAGCTGTCCCAGTCCAACACGTTGTCGTAAGTCACCTCAGTCGACACCTCGGGGGCGGGCGTGTCAAACAACACACCCACTTCACCGACACCACCGCCTTGGTGCGCGTTGTTTTTGCCTGTAGGCGCGTCAGACGACAAAGAGCTGACCAAGCCCTTGAAGCCGTATTGCTTGTAAAAATTCAGCAAGCCTGCTTCATCCACCGCTTGCACCAAAATGCCGTCAAGTGAAGGCCAGCCGCTCACATAAGCGCTGAGGTCGCAATCGGTTTTCATGGTGACCAATTGACGGCCTGTGGCCAGCCAGTCTTTGGCCTGACGCAGGTTTTCACCGGCCACGCCTTTGATCTCATCGGC
>CAMDJS010000092.1 GCA_945900685.1 Bordetella parapertussis | reverse complement strand
AAAAACGGACGGGCTTTTGCGCCGCCGCGGGAAAGTCGGATGACGACCATGGTTTATCCTTGGGTACAGTCTTTGATTCAGCGATGAGACACGCGACTTGACCACCCGGCCAGCGCTCGCTGAAAAGCCTGCCATTATAGACTGCCGCCAACATGAGCCCTGAAACCACACTGATCCGCCCTTGCCAAACTGCCGACCTGCCAACTGTCACTGCCATTTATGCCCATCACGTGACCCACGGCAGCGGCAGTTTTGAGCTTGAGCCGCCATCGCTGCAAGACATGTCGCAACGCCATGCCAACGTGTCAGAACTCGGCCTGCCCTGGCTGGTCGCGAGCCGGGGCGACGAGGTGCTGGGTTTTGCCTACGCCGGTCAATTCAGACCTCGCCCCGGTTTTCGCTATTTGGTTGAAGATTCGGTGTACGTACATGCCGATCACATGGGTCATGGCTTAGGGGTGGCGTTGTTGGCCGAACTGATCCGCTGCTGTGGGCAGGCGGGAAAGAGGCAAATGCTGGCGGTCATCGGCGACTCAGCCAACGCAGGATCCATCGCGCTACATACACGCTTTGGATTCAGCCACACCGGTTTGCTCAAAGCCAGTGGCTGGAAGCACGGGCGCTGGCTGGACACGGTGCTGATGCAAAGACCGCTTGGTCTTGGACACAGTCGCGATCCGCTGTGAACAAGCATTCAGCCATTCAGTGCAACCGCCAAGCTTTGCTTCAGATTGACCTGACTTGGCTATTGAAAATCAGGTTTTGAATTGCCATGGTGATGACGCACGGCAGAGCAAGCGGATAATCTTGCATATGATAAACAAATCCTTGGTGTGTTGGTTGAGTTTGCTGGTCGGCCCCTTGGGTTTGGCTCGTTTTTACATTTACGGGTTGCGCGACTCCATCGGCTGGTCCATGTTGTTCATGAGTTTGCTTGGCATCTACGGTTTCGAGCGAGCGCAATCCTTTGGCTTGGATGACCCTTTGAGTTGGTGGCTGGTTCCGCTCCTGGGGCTGGCCATAACCGCAAGCTGTTTGCACACGATTTACTGGGGCTTGATGTCTGCGGCCAATTGGAACAGCAGTTACAACCCGTCAGCAGACGCGGAGTCGCCCAGTGGCAACACCAACTGGCTGACCGTTGGGGCATTGGTGCTGTCTATGATGATAGGCACGACCGCCATGCTCTCAAGCTTGGCTTACGGGTTTCAGCGCTACTTTGAATCGCAAATCGAGGAAGCGCAAAAGCTGTCCCAGTAGCCGCAAGTCACTTCGACACCGGCGGATTTTTTCAGCCAAAGACCTAACGACCGGCTGTCAAACCAGCTTCTCAATCTCTTGATGCGCCACCGCGTGCAGCATCACTTGAACCACTTTGTGTGGCGCGACTTCCTGCAAAGGCACCAACACGAACGCCCGCTCCATCCAACGTGGATGGGGAATCGATAGCCAACTGCTATGCAATTTGGCGTTGCCGTAAAAAAGAATATCCAAGTCCAAAGTTCGTGGAGCGTTCAAATGCCTGCGCACACGCCCTGCTTCTTCTTCCATGGCTTGCAATGCTTTCAATAAGTCCGGCGCGGTCAATCGCGTTTGAATATGCGCCACCGCGTTGATGAACGCAGGTCCCTCGGCTTGGTGAGGTGCGCTGCGGTACAAAGAAGAAACCGCTGCGACCTGTGTCTGAGGCAAGTTGCCTAAGTCATGCAATGCCTTGTTGACCGAAGCCGCAGCGTCGCCCAAATTCGCACCGACAGCGACATAAGCGCTGACCGGCTCACGCGTCGGCATTACCACCGGTGTCGGGCTTGACGCCCGCGGGTTTGCGGCGGCGACGCGGGCGTTTTTTGGCTTCGCCTTCACCGCGTACTGCACGCGGCGCGGGCTTGACAGCTTGCAACAAAGCGACGCGGCTTTCGTCATCCGCCAAGCTGAAGTCTTCCCACCAATCGGCCAGTTCTATATCGACTTCGCCGACCTCTGCACGCAAACACATGAAATCGAAACCGGCGCGAAAACGCGCTTGTTCGACCAAACCGAAAGGTGCGCTGCCGCTGCGTTTGTCAAACCGGGGTTGCATGCTCCAAATCTCGCGCATGTCCCCCGCCAACTTGCCGCGCCCGGAAACGTCACCGATACGCGCATTGAACACTTCTTCCATCGCTTCTTGCAGCGCAGGAAACACCGGCATGTCAGCCATGCGTGCTTGCCAGCCTTCGCGAACATCGGCCCACAAAACGCAAGCCAACAAAAAACTCGGGGCGACCGGTTTGCCCTCGCCCACTCGTCGGTCGGTGTCTTGCAACGCCACTTGCACAAACGGCGTGTCCGCCCTTTCAACCACCACATCGAGCAGCGGGTAAATGCCGCGCGCCAGACCGAGTTGTTTCAGTTGCGCAATGCTGGCCATGGAGTGACCGGTTTGCAGCAGTTTGAGCATCTCATCGAACATACGGCTTTGCGGCACATCGGCGAGCAAGTCCACCATGGCTTTGAGTGGTTTGGCGGTACGCGGTTCAAGCTTGAAACCCAAGGCGTTCAGCTTGGCGGAAAAACGCACCGCACGAATAATGCGCACCGGGTCTTCGCGGTAACGCGCTGCCGGTTCACCGATCATGCGGATCACGCGCTTGGCGGCGTCTTCAAAGCCGTGGTGGTAATCGATCACTTCGCCCACGCTCGGGTCGTAGTACATGGCGTTGACCGTGAAATCGCGCCGGGTGGCATCTTCATCTTGCGGGCCCCAAACGTTGTCGCGCAACACGCGGCCGCTGGCATCCACCGCGTGCGTCATATTGGACAAAGCTTTTTTTCTGGTGCGCTCGTTGCCGCTGACCTGTTCGGCATCGTTGCTGTCCAGATGTGCACGAAAGGTAGAGACTTCGATCACCTCATGGTCGCGCCCGCGCCCATAGACCACGTGCACGATGCGAAAGCGTCTGCCGATGATGAAAGCACGCCGGAAACAGGCTTTGACTTCTTCGGGGGTGGCATCGGTTGCGACATCAAAATCTTTAGGCTTTAAACCAACCAGCAAATCGCGCACCGCACCGCCGACGATATAGGCCTGAAATCCACGTTCTTGCAAGGTGCGCACCACGTTCCATGCGCGTTCGTCCACCAACTCTGGGTCAATGCCGTGGGTGGTAGCAGGAATCACGCGTCGCTTGCCGAAACGCCCAGCGCTGCTGCTGCCCGATTTACCGAACAGGTTTTGAATGATTTTTTTGATCATGGGTTCTCGAAAAGGTCGAGGATACGCCATGCGCGTTCTTTGGCTATCTGCCGCAGTGCGGGGCCGGGATTGGTGACCACTGGTACCTGCACCTTTTCCAGCAACGGTAAATCGTTGGTCGAGTCGCTGTAAAACGTGGCTTGCACTTGCGGCCAGTCCAAGCCTTGTTGCGCCAGCCATTGACTTACGCGCGTGACTTTACCTTCACGCAAACTGGGCACGCCGGCAATCTCGCCGGTGAAATGGCCGCTGGCATCCCGTTCTAATTCAACCGCAAGCAACACATCCATGCCAAATGCCTCGGCAATAGGGCCCGTGACAAATTCATTGGTGGCGGTCACCATGACCAAAGTTTCACCCTTGGCTCGGTGCTGCGCCACCAATTCCAAAGCCGCAGGTTTGATCGCCGGTTGAATCACTTGCTGCATAAATTGGCGATGCGCGGCCTGCGCTTCTTCCATGCCACGCTCGCGCATGCTGCGCGTGGCAAATCGCACATACTCGTGAATGTCTAGGCACCCCGCGTTGTAGTCGGCATAAAAGGCATTGTTTCTTTGGCGAAAGCTGGCTTCATCCACCCAGCCCAACTGCAATGTGAACTCACCCCACGACTGGTCAGAGTCCAAGGGCAGCAAGGTTTGGTCCAAGTCAAACAGCGCGAGTTTCAACTGTGGTTCAGGTTTCATCCAGCATGGCTCTCAATAAAGGAATGGTCAAAGGACGCTGCGTTTGCAACGCATAGTTGTCGAGTTGTTCAAGCAGGTCAATCAGGTGCCCCAAGTCGCGGCTGAAGCGGCTGAGCAAATAATCCAGCAAGTCGTTGCCTAAGTGCATGCCCAACGCTTGCGCATGAGTCAAGAGCACCTCGCGCCGCTGGTCGTCATCCAGCAATTGCAAATGGAACACATGACCCCAGCCAAGCCGGGTGCGCAAATCTTCGCGCAGCGGCAAATCTTGGGGCGGCATACAGCCGGCAGCCAGCACCCAAGGCTGGCGTGCGGCGCCGGGCGTAGCGGCGTTCACAAACCAATTGAACGCCATGTGTTGTTGAATGGCGGAAAACTGTTGCACATCATCCAGCAGCAACACTTCCCAAGCAGGATTGAATTCATCTGGCTGAACCGTGGACTTGTCCATCCAACCCACCAATGCACCTTGTTGCTCGATGTGATGAGCCACGGCTTGCAACAAATGGGTTTTGCCACTGCCGTTGTGGCCCCATAAAAAGGTAGGTACAGGTGACCTGGTGCGACCAGCCATCCACAATTCCAGATGCGCCAAAGCTGCTGCGTTGTGCCCGGGATGGAAATTTGCCAGACTGGGTCCGACCGATACGCCGATATCCAAAGCAATTTGTTTCATCAGTCCTTAGCCTGCATACAAACGACTGCCGACGTAACGCTGACGCAAGCGACGCAAGGCCACCAGCAACACCGCGCTGGCAGGTAAAGCAATCAGTACTCCGACAAAACCCAGCAACTGACCAAACGCCAGCAAAGCAAAAATCACTGCCAGCGGATGCAAGCCGATGCGCTCACCCACCAAGCGTGGCGTCAGCACAAAGCTTTCGAGCAACTGACCCACACCGAACACCACCGTCAACATGAGCGCGGCTTGAAGCGGTGCCATCTCTAAGAATCCGGACAAAGCGGCCAATAACAAACCCACACCGAAACCCACATAAGGCACAAACACCGCCATGCCAGTCAAAATGCCGATCGGCCAAGCGACGGACAAGCCAAACAAGGACAGGCCTATGACGTAATACACCGACAAACTCAGCATGACCAACAACTGCCCGCGCAAATATTCGCCCAACACCGCGTCTGCTTCCGCCACAAAATCAATGACCACGGGTTCAGCCTTGCGCGGCAACCAGTCCCGCAAGATCGTCAACATTTTGGAGCCATCCATCAATAGGTAAAACAGCGCGACCGGCACCAGAATCAGGTTACCGATCAAAGCCAGTGCCACACTGCCGCCGATGCGCAAGGATGCCAGCACCGAATCCATGCTGTTGTGCAAGATGGACTGAACCTGGGTTGTCACCAATTCCTTGATGCCTTGCGGATCGAGTTGCAATTCAATACCCATGCCCTGCAACATGGGCGACGCTGCGGTTTGCACTTGCGCCAGCAACACAGGCAGTTGAGCCTGCAAACGCCCTGCTTCCTTGAACAGCACCGGCACGATCAATCCCACAAAAGCCACCAGCAACAGCAAAAAAGCAATTTCACACAGCAAAACAATGACAAACTTGGGCACCCTGCTTCCGACCCAGGCTTGTAGGCGTTGCACCACGGGCGAGAGCACATAAGCGATGACGGCCGCAATCAAAAACGGCGTGAGAACAGGTGTGAGCCACCACAGCAAACCGGCCAGCAGACTGCCGATCAATAACCAAGCTGCATAAAAACGGTAGTCGGGGGAATGGGACATCAGGTCAGGTTTTACCCGCATTTAGAATGTAGCGATTCTATCGACCCCACCTACTGGCCTGATGGCCGCGCTCCCAGCCTATGAACACACCACTTTCCTACAAAGATTCAGGCGTTGATATCGACGCAGGCGACGCGCTGGTTGAACGCATCAAACCTTTGGCTAAAAAAACCATGCGCGACGGCGTGCTGGCAGGCATTGGCGGCTTTGGCGCACTGTTTGAGGTACCGAAAAACTACAAAGAACCGGTACTGGTCAGCGGCACTGACGGCGTCGGCACCAAGCTGAAACTGGCGTTTAAATGGAACATGCACGACACAGTCGGCATAGATTTGGTCGCCATGAGCGTCAACGATGTGTTGGTGCAAGGCGCTGAGCCGCTGTTTTTTCTGGACTACTTTGCCTGCGGCAAACTGGATGTGGACACGGCAGCCGCCGTTGTCGGCGGCATTGCCAAAGGCTGCGAGTTGTCGGGTTGCGCCTTGATAGGCGGCGAAACCGCTGAAATGCCCGGCATGTACCCGGCGGGTGAATACGACTTGGCAGGTTTTGCGGTCGGCGTGGTCGAAAAGTCCCTCATCCTCAGCGGCAAAGACGTGAACCCCGGCGACGTGGTGCTCGGCCTTTCATCCAGCGGCGTGCACTCGAACGGCTTTAGCCTGGTGCGCAAATGCATTGATCGAGCTGCCTCGCAACTGCCTGCTCAACTTGACGGCCAGCCGTTCAAAGAAGCGCTCATGGCGCCTACCCGCTTGTATGTGAAATCTGTGCTGGCCGCGCTCAAAGCCCATCCGATCAAAGCATTGGCGCACATCACCGGCGGCGGTTTGACAGAAAACATTCCACGCGTGCTGCCCGAGCATTGCGCCGCACACCTGCAACGCGCGAGTTGGCCGCGCACCGAGTTGTTCACTTGGCTGCAAGAAACGGCGGGCATTGATGAGGCTGAAATGTGCCGCACCTTCAACAATGGCATTGGCATGGTGCTGGTGATTGCTGCTGAGCAGGCAGATGCATGCACTCAGACTTTGGCAGATTCAGGTGAGCAGGTTTACCGGATTGGCGTGATTGCCGACAAGGGCAATGGGGCAGCGGTACTGATCGATTAATTGTCAGGCAGCAACACCGCCAACCTGGCCCTGACCTTCATCAGCCTCTCCTGGTCGTCTTGTCGGCGGTAAATTTCATGCAAATTGCGCAACATGCGCGCAATGATTTGGCGCGGTTCAGCAGGTTGCAAATGAAAAGCCAGCGCATCGTCAGAAATGGCTTGCGGTTTACCCAATTTGGCCCCCGGTAACCAAGGAATCAATCGATCAGCCAATTCATCACGACTGAGCGATTCGCCGGTGAACGGGTCAATCACCACATGGCCTTCCTGCGGATAAACCAAATCCAACTTGACCAAAAAATGGCCGGGGAAACTCACGCCATTGACTTTGAGACCCAGGCTTTGCCCCAGCTCCAGCCACAGCACCGCCAAGCTGATGGGAATACCTAGGCGTTTGCTCAAGACGACATTCAAATAGCTGTTGTGCGGATCGTCGTAGTGGTTCACATTGCCTGCAAACCGCATATCTTCAAAAAAGAAAGTGTTGAGCGCGCGTAACTTGCCCAGTGCATCCGAGTGCGTCAATACGCTTCGCTTGAGTCGGGCGCACAGCACATCCACTTCGTCTAAAACCTGCTGTATGTCCATTTTCGGAAACTCATCCTGCGCCAAGCTGACTGCAGTTTCCAAAAGAGGAAAATCATCATCGCTTTGAACCAGCGTTGTGAAGTAATCCAGTGCTGAGGGGAGTTGCAACTTGTAGTCCATAGCTCCATCATGCCTTCAGCGGCGCAAAAGCGCACGCAAATCCACACCAATAACCCTAAGGGTCACCAAATACACCACACCCGAGACGGCCAGCACCCCGGCCATCAGGGCAATGCGCAGCCAAGCTTGAGATTGCAAGCCGGTCCAGTCCCAGTGGTTGGCCGCCCAGAACAAACCAGCCCCCATCAGCAGGCTGGCTGCGACAACTTGAAACAGCAATGGCGTCCAACCGGGTAAAGGCTTGAACTGCCCTTGCCTGCGCAAGCCTATCAACAAACCCAAGGCATTGACCAAGGCCCCGAGCGCAATCGACAAAGTCAATGCGGCATGCGCCAGATACGGCACCAGCAGCCAGTTCATGCATTGTGTGAACACCAGCACCGCCAAGGCAATGCGCACTGGCGTGCGCGTGTCTTGGTTGGCATAAAAACCTGGCGCCAGCACCTTGATGGCCACCAGTCCCAGCAAACCGACACCGTAGCCGGTCAAGGCCAGACTGGTTTGCTGCACATCACGGCTTGTAAATGCACCATAGTGGTAGAGCACAGACACCAAAGGTTGGGCAAA
>CAMDJS010000091.1 GCA_945900685.1 Bordetella parapertussis | reverse complement strand
GCAATGCCGGTCTCGCCGGTGCGGATGCGCACAACCTGTTCCAGGCTGGTGACGAAAATCTTGCCGTCACCGATCTTGCCGGTACGCGCCGATGTTTCGATGGCTTCAATCACTTGATCGACCAGATCGGCAGCCACGGCTGCTTCGATTTTGACCTTGGGTAAAAAATCCACCACATATTCCGCACCCCGGTACAACTCGGTGTGTCCTTTTTGTCGCCCAAAGCCTTTGACTTCGGTGACGGTGATGCCTTGTACGCCGATGGCAGACAAGGCCTCGCGCACCTCGTCGAGCTTGAAGGGTTTGATGATGGCCGTGATCAGTTTCATAGGTTCTCCTAGAGTCATGGGTCTGCGCTGTTTGTAAGCCGGACGCTCAAAAAAACGCAGTGCAGGTATCTCTTAGCAGTCTCTGTGCCAAGCAGAATTCACCTGAGTTAGGCCTCATACCAAGGCTTGAATCTGTGCGTGTTTGCTGCAAAACACCTTTTTGGTGCGTCACCAAGGCTAAACGCGCACAGTTATGGTGAATCGCCACAGATCTAAGGAAACCACATGGCTTATGCGCAGGTACACAGTTGCACGGTATTGGGCATCAAAGCTCCCGCAGTCACGGTGGAAGTGCATTTGGCCAACGGCTTGCCCCAGTTTGCCTTGGTCGGTTTGGCCGACACCGAGGTGCGCGAAGCCCGCGAGCGGGTGCGCTCGGCCATCCTAAATAGCGGTCTGGAATTTCCAACGAACAAACGCATCATTGTCAATTTGGCCCCGGCGGATTTGCCCAAGGAGTCTGGGCGTTTCGATCTGGCCATCGCCGTCGGCATCTTGGTCGCCAGCGAGCAATTGGACCCGCAAGCGGTGCAGCAACATGTGTTTGCGGGCGAACTGTCTTTGTCCGGCGAGCTGCGACCGGTACGCGGTGCACTCGCCATGGCGCTGGGCATGCAACAGCATCAGCCCGCTTTGGCTTGGGTACTGCCACCGCACAGCGCCGAGGAAGCGGCGTTGTTGCCAAATGCCAAGGTGTACAGAGCCCTGCATTTGAAAAACGTGGTGCAGGCGTTTGCCTTGCCGGGTCAGGGTGCGCAAGCTGATGGTGAAAACAGCGGTTGGGACAGGCTAGAGCCGGGTTGGCAGTCGGCACAAGCCCAGCGTGAAGCCAGCCCAGAGCTGCAAGACGTGAAAGGCCAAGCCGGGCCGAAACGAGCATTGGAAATTGCCGCTGCCGGTGGACACAGCGTTTTGATGGTGGGCCCGCCCGGCAGCGGCAAGTCCATGCTGGCGCAACGCTTGGCAGGTTTGTTGCCTGCACTCAGTCAGCAGCAGGCGTTGGAGTCAGCAGCCATGCTCAGTCTGGCAGGCCAGTTCCAACCCGGACGATGGGCCCAACCGGCGTACCGGCATCCGCACCACAGTGCCACCATGGCGGCTTTGGTGGGTGGCGGAGCACCACCGCGACCGGGCGAAATTTCACTGGCGCACCACGGCTTGCTGTTTTTAGATGAACTGCCCGAGTTTTCAAGGTTGGCGCTGGAGGCCTTGCGGGAACCTTTGGAAAATGGACACATCACCTTGTCGCGGGCCAGACACCAGGCCGAATTTCCGGCGCAGTTCCAATTGATCGCGGCCATGAACCCTTGCCCATGCGGTTATCTGGGGTCAACGCAACCAGCTTGCAGATGCGCGCCAGAGCATGTCGCGCGTTACCAAAGCAAACTCAGCGGTCCATTGTTAGACCGCTTGGACATGCTGGTGCATGTACCGGCCATGTCGCCTGAGTTGTTGATGCAAGCGCCTGCGGGTGAAAGCAGCGCGGTCGTGCAAAAGCGGTGTCAGCGGGCGCAACTGCGGGCCATTGACAAACGCGGTGTCAGCAACCACCGTTTGACGCCGGCGCAGTTGCAAGACTTGAAGATAGAAACAGCCGCAGAACTACTGTTGCAACAGCAGGCTGCACGACACGGTTGGTCAGGACGTGCAGTTCACCGGGTGTTGCGGCTGGCGCAAACGATTGCCGATCTGGCGCAGACCGAACAGATAGAAAAAGCGCACATGGTGCAGGCCATGCATTTCCGTGTATCGCTTAAAAAGTAAGGTCGGTGTTGAAAGTGCTTTGTTGAATTCTGGGAAGATGCGCGGTGAGTGAAAACAGCATTTGAGCAATTCAATCAAGGAATACACATGGCCCGCAAACACCGTATCGCTGTCATCCCCGGAGACGGCATAGGCACCGAAGTCATGCCCGAAGGCTTGTTGGTGCTAGACGCCGCGGCGCGCAAGTTCGGCATCGATTTGCAGTTTGACCATTTCGATTTTTCCAGCTGGAACTATTTTGAAAAGCACGGCCAAATGCTGCCCGACGATTGGAAAGACCAGATCGGCGGCCACGACGCCATCTTCTTTGGCGCCGTCGGCATGCCGGACAAAATCCCCGACCATATTTCGCTCTGGGGCTCGTTGCTGCTGTTTCGGCGCGAGTTCGACCAGTACATCAATTTGCGCCCGGCGCGGCTCATGCCCGGCATCATAGCGCCCGTGGTGCGCCGCGACGGTACAGCGCGCCAGCCCGGTGAGATCGACATGTATATCGTGCGTGAAAACACCGAAGGCGAATACTCCAGCATAGGCGGTCGCATGTTCCAAGGGACCGAGCGCGAAATCGTCATGCAAGAAAGCGTGATGACCCGCATTGGTGTGGACCGCGTGTTGAAGTTTGCGTTCGAGCTGGCCATGACGCGCCCGAAAAAACATCTGACCAGCGCGACCAAGTCGAATGGCATTGCCATCACCATGCCTTACTGGGACGAGCGCGTGGCCGAGATGGCCCGTGCCTATCCGGACATTCGGCTGGATAAATTCCATATCGACATACTCACCGCGCATTTTGTGCAGCGCCCGGATTTCTTCGATGTGGTGGTGGCCAGCAATTTGTTTGGCGACATATTGAGTGACTTGGGGCCCGCTTGCACTGGCACGATTGGCATTGCGCCCAGCGCCAACCTGAACCCCGACCGGCTGTTTCCCTCTCTGTTCGAACCGGTGCACGGCTCGGCGCCAGACATCGCGGGCCAAGGCATTGCCAACCCCATCGGCCAAATTTGGTCGGGCGCCATGATGCTGGAGTTTCTTGGGCACAAAGACGCGCATGACGCCATGCTGGCCGCGATTGAAAAGGTGCTGGATCCGGCAAGCGGCGCGCCTAAAACCCCGGATATCGGTGGCAAGGCCAAGACCACGGATGTGGGCAAAGCGATTGCGGCAGTGCTTTAAAGCGGCTGGTATGAACTATGGAGCAATGCGTGGAACTCATCTGTGCGTAATGCAAACTGCGGCGTAAAATAATTTTGTGCTTTTGACTGCCTGCGAGCACTTCCAACAGAAGTTCAACTCCATTTGAAAAACATGCGTTCATTTATTTCTACTGTGATTTGTTTTTGCCTCACCAGCACACCAGTGTTTGCCGAGTGGCAGCGCATCACGGATGGACACACCAAAGAGCTTGAACATTATGTAGATATGCAGTCGGTCAAACAGGCCGGTCCTATGTCTATTTATCGCCAAATACAGGTGCTTAGCCAAGGTTCTTCGTTAAAGCAGCAGTCGTTTGAATCCACCATATCGCTGCATGAGTACGATTGCATGAACGCCAAACTTCGGGTGTTGCAAGTGGCCGGGTTCAGTCAACCCTGGGGGGCAGGCGACAAAGTGCTTGTCACACTTCCCGCTTCCAATGCCAACGCATGGCAGTCGCTGCCTGTCACACCGTTGGGTCAACAAATGGTTGACTTGCTCTGCCCCAGCGGTAGGGACGATTAAAAAAGACCGCCCTTGCAAGCGGCGGTCATTCAGAAAAACACCCGCTATCCCCTCACTTCTTGGGTGTGAGTGCCAATATCAACTCTGCCATGGCTAAGGCATTTGCGTCAGAGACTTGGGGTTGAGGCGGCATGTAATCTTCGCCCCAAACACCGGTGCCACCGGCTTTGATTTTGGCAGCCAGTTTGGCTAATGCCGAGCTGTCGCCTTGGTATTTTTCAGCCACCTCATAAAACTGCGGGCCGTATTTGCGTTTATCAATCTGATGGCAGGCGAGGCAGTTGTTGGTAAGCATGAGTTTTGTCAGCTGCTCATTTTCCGCATAAACAGGTTTGGCAGAAAACAACAAGCCGGCAAATGCCACAAAGCCGAAAGAACGCAGAAGAAAAGAAGAATGAGTTGAAGTGGATAAGTTGTTCATGATCACAATTTAAAAAAACCATGTGCTGACAAGTCAAACAACAAGGACGCACGAGAAACCGTTGTTAAATGAAAAAACGCGCTGCACGAATGCAGCGCGTTCAAGAGGCGTTAAGCCAGAGACATTACTGAGGAGTTACGCGGAAGATAGCGCCACGAGCCTCATCACCCACATACAAAACACCCTCAGTTGAGTGCAAGTGACGCACGCGACCTGCGTAGTCAGGGTATGACAATTCGATCTTCGTGGCAGACGAACCGTCTTTGGCAACGTCAAGAATGTCGATACGGTTGCCAACGGGGGTGCCGTGGATACCAATACCTGCATAACCGACGGCCAAGCGACCTTCCCATTCTTTCCACTGTTTGCCAACCAGCCATGCACTACCGCACATACCTTGTGACAGGCCACCGTTGTTGAACGCTGGCTTCAGGGCATTGGGATAAGCTTTCAGGTCGGTCATAGACATGAACGCAGCGCGTTCTTTTGGTGGTGTGGCACCCATTTGGTTAGGAGAGTAACCGCAGTAGCCATCTGGACAAGCTGGGCGTCCGTTGACTTCACCACGAGGATCCCAGCCGCCATTGCCGCCATTGACGAGCTTGGTAACTTCGTCTGAATGCCAAGGGCCATTTTCCGAAATGTAAACATCGTTACCGCGGAAAGTGATGCCTTGAGGATTGCGGTGACCATAGGTGAAGATACGCTGGTCAAAACCGGCTGGTGGCTTGTTGCCTGCGGCACCTTTGCCGTCACGGTCAACGCGCAACACTTTGCCGATCAGCTTGGTGCCGTCTTGTGGGCCAGGGCCGTTGTGGTTGTCGCCAATGGTCACGTACAAGAAGCCATCAGGACCGAATCCCAAAGCGCCACCGTTGTGTGCACCGGGGCCACCGAAGGGGTGGTTGGATTTCTTGGGCTTGTAACCCATGTCGTTGATGATTTCGGTAACGTCAGACACGTTTTTCATGTCGGCGCTGACCTTCATGCGCATCAAAATGTTGGCATAGCCGCCAAAAGCGCGGTTGTCACCTTTGGAAGTAGAACGCAGGTAGACAAAACGGTTTTTGTCAAACTCAGGGTCAACTGCTACGCCTAAAACGCCAGCTTGTCCGTCGCAAAACAAATCATTTTTAACAGATGCATAGCCGGTTGAACCGCCGATGCCCAACAATTTGTTGATGCTTCCTGATGAGGTACGCACTGAAAGTCCGCCGCATTTTTCAGTGAAGAAAAAGGTGCCGTCTTTCATAGATGCCATGCCCCAAGGGTCTTTGGCTTCGACAAATTGTTCAACTTTGACATTGACGGCCAAAGCGGACTGTGCACCCATTAAGCCGGTGGCGGCTAAAACGAGGGAAGGCAACAAGTGAATACGAGCTTGCTTAGCAAAACTTTTGCTCTGTGTGTGTGGCATTTCTACTCCATAAGGATGTGAAACCAGCGGTTGTTTGCTGGCAACTGTTGAAGAACTCAATTGAGTTGAACGCTTGCAGGTGCAAGAAACACGAAGGAATCTGCAAACACACCCGTCCAACTTGTCAGCATCGTAAAGAAGGCCATGCAGCTTCGTACAGTGAAAATACTTAGGCCACATAAGTTGTGAAATATTCCCATTAAATGCTTAGCCGAACCAGTGTTTGAGAAAAAAATCGGTTCAGATCCGCACGTTCGAATCGATGATTTGATGTCTTTGAGCCAAATGCACCAAACCCGCCAAGGTGTCTACTTGGAGTTTTTCTCTGATTTTTGTTTGCCTGTTGTAAACGGTTTTTTCATTCAAGTTCATGACTTCGGCGCAATAGCTCACGGTTTTGCCCAAGGCCAGCAAACGAAACAATTCCAGTTCGCGTAAGGTGAGGGAGGCAATGCGTTCAAGTTCATTTTGCAACTCGGGGTCCTCGCTTTTCATGTCGGTATGTGGGTCGGCGGGAGCCTCGCCCAAGTTGACAGCGTGTATGGCCAGTAGCAACTTTTCTGGCGCCACATTCTTTGATACGAATGATTTTGCGCCCGCCTCAATGGCTTTTCGCTTGACCAAGGGTGCGTCATACATCGAACAAATCAAAACCTTGGCCTGGTCATCGCGAAGCATTATTTTTTGCAGCAAGCTCAAGCCACTCACACCCGGCATAGACAAGTCCAGCACAGTGACGTCTGGTTGGTAGACCACGAAGGCAAGATAGCCGGAGTCTGCATCACTCGCTTCTGCCGCCACTTCTATGGAAGCATCGGCTTCAAGCAGGCGTTTGTAACCCGCTCTTACTACTGGGTGGTCATCGACCAATAAAACACGAATCATCTGTATGTTGTGTGAAAAATTAACTTCAATCGCCAAAGACACTGCTAGAGGCTTATGTTCAAGCAAACCCATAAAAGAGAATTATTCCCTCAATTTAATAGGTAGAAACCCATAGGGCTTTTGGGTCATATGGTCAATATTCGTGGCAAAACGCCGTGTTGAGGCGGGCGAAACCTCAGTTGGCAAGCAAAAACACAAGGTTTACGCGCCAACCCATGAGCGCATACCTAGACGGTGAGGCTTTAAATGGAGATTGCTGGCGATGGCCTGACAACCTCAAACCGTCGGTGAAGCTTAAAACGGAATATCGTCATCCATGTCATCAAACCCGGACTTAGCTGCTGCCGGAGCTTTGGCCGCCGCAGGTGCTGCGGCGCGTGGTGCGCTGCGTGCCCCGCCGTCTTCAACTGCGGGTGCGCCCATGCCTTCACGCCCGCCGAGCAATTGCAGTTCAGTGGCGATGATGTCGACGGTGTTTTTTTCCACGCCGGTGGTTTTGTCGGTGTAGACACCGTATTTCAAGCGGCCTTCGACATAAATCGGACGGCCTTTCTTCACATACTCACCGGCAATTTCGGCCAGGCGGTCATAGAAAGTGACGCGGTGCCATTGGGTGTCTTCAATGGTTTCACCGCTGGTTTTGTCTTTGCGCTTGCTGCTGGTGGCGATGGACACATTAGCCACGGCTTGACCGCTGGGCAAATAACGCACTTCAGGGTCGCGACCGCAGTTGCCGAGCAGTATGACTTTGTTGACGGATGCCATGTTGTTCCTCTTGGTGTAACAGTGATTAAGTGGTGTCTTGTGACGGATTATGCGGCTTCGGCCTTGGCGGGTTCAGTGTCCTGCAGCCTGTGAATCTGGTGCGCTGCGCACATAACGGGTGTGCCATGCCACGGCCAGCCAGACCAGCATCAACAGGCTGCTGGCAATAAACACGGTGTGTGCCCCGCCGCGTTTGACCAGTAAGCCGCCAAAAGCGCCGCCTGCAAAAATGCCCAGTGACTGCAAGGTGTTGTACACGCCCAGCGCCGCACCGCGTGAGCCTGGGGGCGCCAGCCGCGACGCCAGGCTGGGTTGGCTGGCTTCCAGCACGTTAAAACCGCAGAAAAACGCAAACAGCAGCACGGCCAGCAACCACAACTGCGGCTCACCAGTCCAAGCCATCCAGCCCCAAGCGGCTTGTACGCCAAGCACCAAGGCAATACAAGCCAAAAACAGCGGCCGCAATTGGCCTTTGCGTTCCATCGGGAACAAGGTCATGCCCATGACCACAAAGGACAGCAACACCGCAGGCAAATACACATAACCGTGGTCGGTGCTGACCACACCGGCCTGCACCAGCAGCGCGGGAATGGCAACCCAAGAAGCGAGTTGCACCGCATACAAAGCGAACACGCCGAAATTCAAACGAATCAAATCAGGGTGCACCAGCAAGCCCCAGAGGCTATGGCCTGACTTGGCGTTTTTCTGAACAGGCATTTCCACCGGCGTCCACCAGCGCACGATGGCCATGCCGCCGATCGCCAAAAACAAGGTCACACCAAAGATGGCTGACAA
>CAMDJS010000090.1 GCA_945900685.1 Bordetella parapertussis | reverse complement strand
GATTGAAGTTGAGCTTTGAGGGCTTGATGGCGCGAGACCGCATGGTGTTGGACTGGGCAGGGAAAAAACGCATTCCCTTGGCCATGGTCATGGCAGGGGGTTATGGCAAAGACATCGCAGACACGGTGCAGGTTCAGATGAATTCATTCTCCGAGGCCTACACAGCTTGGCAACACTGGCAAAATCAGTGCTTATGACGCTTTCCAACCACCGAGCCCAAGCGCTGCCGCGCTCAGCCTTCAAAACCTTCAAAGACATTGCCACCCGCTGGATGGACAACGATGCCTATGGGCATGTCAACAACGTGGTTTACTACCAATGGTTTGACACCGCAGTCAATGCACACCTGATTGAAAACGGTGTACTGGATATTCACCATGGCGAGACCATCGGCCTGGTGGTGGAAACGCATTGCAATTTTTTCTCCTCGCTGGCTTTTCCCCAAACCATACAAGCAGGCATCAAGGTTGCGCGCATAGGCACGTCAAGCGTGCGCTATGAGGTCGGTGTATTTGCGCAAGACGCGGAGCTTTGCGCGGCACACGGGCACTTTATCCATGTGTATGTAGATAAGCAGACCCGCAAAGCTGTCTCTGCACTGCCACCTTCACTCTTAACTGTTTTAGAAAAATTGACATGAGCACATCAAACAATATCCAAGAAGCGATTGATACGCGCATGTCTGCGCGGGCATTTACGCAACAAGCGGTGCCGCGCGAGCTTTTGACAGAACTGCTGGCGCAGGCCGCACGTGCGCCCTCGGGCACCAATACCCAGCCATGGAAGGTGTATGTGTTGCAAGGAAAAAGCCGCGATACCTTGGTCGGCAAAGTGTGCGCCGCGCACGACGAGGTGAGGGCCCATCCTGAGAAAGCCGCCGATTACCGCGAGGCCTACGACTATTACCCAGAAAAATGGGTCAGCCCATTTATAGACAGACGGCGTGAAAACGGTTGGAGCTTGTATGGACTGCTTGGCATCACCAAAGGTGACAAAGACAAAATGCACGCGCAGCACCAGCGCAATTACCGTTTTTTTGATGCGCCAGTCGGCTTGATGTTCACGCTGGACAAAGTCATGGGGCGCGGCTCGCTGGTGGATTACGGCATGTTTTTGCAAACCCTGATGCTGGCCGCCAGAGGCATGGGTTTGCACACTTGCCCGCAAGCGGCTTGGAACGGTTTTGCCAACATCATCCTGCCGCACATCGGTGCGTCGGAGAACGAAATGCTGATCTGCGGCATGGCTTTGGGTTATGCCGACGACAAAGACATCGTCAACACGTTTCGCACACCGCGCGAGCCGGTGGCGTCATTCACCCGTTGGTTGGATTGACACAGGAAGCGCCATGATCATCACCAGTTTGCTGGACACGGATTTGTACAAATTCACCATGATGCAAGCGGTGTTGCATCAGTTTCCTGGCGCCCAGGTGGCCTACAAATTCAAATGCCGCACACCCGGTGTGCAGCTCGCGCCCTATGTGGATGACATACGCAGCGAAATTAAATCATTGTGCAAACTGCAATTCACTGAGGAGGAGTTGGCTTGGATGCGGGCCATGCGTTTCATCAAAAGCGACTTTGTCGATTTTCTGGGGCTGTTCAGGCTGAACGAAAAATACATCACCGTCAACGCCTTGCCCGATGGTTCCATCGATATTCAAATCAAAGGCCCTTGGCTGCACACCATATTGTTTGAAATACCGGTGCTGGCCATTGTCAACGAGGTGTACTTCCGCCGCACCCAGCCGGTGCCAGATTACGTCGAAGGCCGCAAGCGCCTTGAGACCAAAATCGAGCAATTGCAGCCCGTTGATTTAGGCGATTTGAAGATTGCTGACTATGGCACCCGACGTCGTTTTTCAAAGTCTTGGCACGAAGAAGTCTTGCGGGTGCTGACTGCGCGTTTAGGGGCCGGCCCGACCGGGCGTTTTGCTGGTTCTAGCAATTGTTTGTTTGCCAAAAGCTTGGGCTTGACGCCTTTGGGCACCATGGCGCACGAATACCTGCAAGCGTGCCAAGCGCTGGGTCCACGCTTGCGCGACAGCCAAGTGTTCGGTTTTGAAACATGGGCGCGCGAGTACCGGGGCGACTTAGGTATTGCACTCAGTGATGTGTATGGCATCGAACCATTTTTGCGCGATTTCGACATGTACTTTTGCAAATTGTTTGACGGGGCCAGGCACGACAGTGGGGACCCTTTCAACTGGGGCGAGCGCATGATCGAGCATTACAAAAACAACCGGGTTGATCCGTTGACCAAAACACTGATCTTCAGTGATGGCTTGACCGTGCCTGGCACCATCGAGTTGTACCAACGCTTTCGCGGGCGTTGCCAATTGGCCTTCGGCATAGGCACCAACTTGACCAACGACCTCGGTTATGAGCCATTGCAAATTGTTATCAAGATGGTGGAGTGCAACGGGCAACCGGTGGCGAAATTGTCCGACACGCCATCTAAAAACATGTGCGAAGACGCCAACTACATGGCGTATTTGCGTCAGGTATTTCAAATTAAATCACTCTGATCGCTTTACATTTTTTTAGGAAATTTCCATGGAAATTCTTTTAATTGCTGTGTTTTTTGTCACCTACGCCGCCATCACCCTGGAGCATCAAACCGGGGTCAATAAGTCTGCCCCTGCGCTGATTGGTGCGGTGGTGTTGTGGGCGATTTATGCCTTTGGCGTGGGAAATATGCCCTTGGTCACCGAGCATTTGAATGAATCATTGGTGACCACCGCGCAAATTATTTTTTTCCTCATGGGTGCCATGACGATTGTGGAAGTGGTGGACGCCCACGGCGGGTTTGAAATCATCACCTCGCGTATTCGCACCAAGCGCTTGTCCACGCTGATGTGGTTGGTGGGCACACTTACTTTTTTTCTCAGTTCGGTGTTGGACAACCTGACGACTGCCATTGTGATGGTGTCGCTGATGAAGAAATTGCTGTCAAAGCGCGAAGACAGGCTGGTGTTTGCGGGCGTCATCATCATTGCGGCTAATGCGGGCGGGGCCTGGTCCCCGATTGGTGACGTGACCACCACTATGCTGTGGATAGGCGGGCAGATCACCGCCATGGTCATCATGCAGAGTTTGTTTTTGCCTTCAGTGGTTGCAGCTTTGGTGCCTATGGTGTTTTTCTCTTGGAAGATGCGCCATGCATTGGTCGAGTCCCCGGATGACCATCAGCAACCGCAAAGCGATCTGTATCCGCATGCCAAGCTGATGTTCTTTTTGGGTCTGGGTATATTGATTGCAGTCCCTGTATTTAAAACATTGACCGGCTTGCCGCCTTACCTGGCCATGTTGTTGGGCTTGGGATTGCTATGGTTGGTGGGCGATCTGATTCACCGCAACAAAGATCCCGAAGAAAAACAGCATTTGACATTGGCCAGTTCTTTGTCTCGCATCGACATGGGTTCACTGACATTCTTTATTGGCATTTTGCTCGCCGTGGCAACCCTCGAGCATTCCCATGTGCTGACCTCTTTGGCCAATTGGCTCGATACCGTGGTTGGCCGACTAGATGTGATCGTGATCTTGATTGGTCTGGCCAGTGCGGTGGTAGATAACGTTCCCTTGGTGGCGGCAGCGATGGGAATGTACGATTTGGCCAAGTACCCGACGGACAGTTTCTTGTGGGAATTTTTAGCGTTTTGTGCGGGTACGGGCGGCTCAATCTTGGTGATCGGATCGGCCGCAGGCGTGGCCGCCATGGGTCTAGAAAAAATCAACTTTTTTTGGTACGTCAAGAACATCAGCGCTTTGGCTTTGGTGGGCTATTTCGCTGGTGCGTTTGTTTACATTTTTCAATTTAACTTGACCCATTGAAATTCATGAAACCTTCCGTCATTGTTTCTCGCCCCATTTACCCAGAAGTCATCGACAGACTGCGAACCCATTTCGATGTCACTGCTCACCAGACCGACCCCGAATGGACGACGCAGACGTGGACACAAGCCTTGTCGCAGCATGACGGTGCGCTGACCATGGGCATAGAGCCAGTCAATGCCGAGGTGCTGGCGGCATGCAAGCGCTTGCGCATCTGCGCCAATTTGTCCGTGGGCTATAACAATTTCGATGTGCCTGCCATGACCCAGCACAAAGTACTGGCCACCAACGCGCCTGATGTGTTGACTGAGACCACGGCTGACTTCGGGTTTGCATTGTTGATGGCTGCAGCGCGCCGCGTCACCGAGAGCGAACGTTACATACGAGAAGGACACTGGCAAAAATGGGCGCTGGAGTCGTTTGCTGGCATGGCGGTACACGGCAGCACCTTGGGCATCATTGGTATGGGGCGCATCGGACAAGCCATTGCCAAACGCGGTGCGCACGGCTTCAACATGCGCGTGATTTATCACAACCGCAGCCGTCTCAGCGCGTCGGAGGAGGCCGCATGCAAGGCAACGTATGTGAGCAAACAAGAACTGTTGCAACAAGCTGACCACGTGGTGTTGGTGTTGCCTTACAGCAAAGAGTCGCACCACACCATAGGCGCGGCAGAACTCGCACTGATGAAGCCGACCGCCACACTGGTGAACATCGCGCGCGGCGGCATCATTGACGATGCGGCTTTGGCCAAGGCCTTGGCCGCCGGTCAAATTGCCGCAGCAGGTTTGGATGTGTTTGAAGGCGAACCCAAATTACACCCTGATTTACTCAAAGTGCCCAATGCTGTTTTGACACCGCACATAGGCAGTTCCACCCGCGCCACGCGGCTGGCTATGGCCAATCTGGCCGCAGACAACCTGATTGCTTTTTTCAGCAATGGCAAGGCGCTCACGCCACTTAACCCCGAGGTATTGACCCGCCCATGAATACCGATTGGACCTACGTCATCGTGCTGGCCGGCGTTATTGGCGCGGCCCTTTATGCCATGCGCCGCTTCTCCAATGCCCCAGCGCAAGGCAACCAAGCTATGGAGCAGTTGGAGGAAAAGCTTGAAAGAATTTCGCGCGACATGCGTTTTGAAGTCAGCGAAAACTTGCGCGGTAACCGTCAGGAAATGTCGCAAAGCATGGCGCAGTTTCAGCAAACCTTGACCGAGCAACTCTCCTTGATGCAGGCCAATCTCAACGCCCAGTTGCAAACCTTGGGCGAGGGCAACACGCGTCGCATGGCCGAGGTGCGGGAAACGCTTGACAGGCAATTGCAGAACTTGCAAGAAACCAATCTCGCCAAGCTTGAAGAGATGCGCAAGACGGTGGACGAAAAACTGCAAACCACCTTGGAAAAACGTTTGAGTGAAAGCTTCAAACAAGTGGCCGAGCGCTTGGAGCAAGTGCACCAAGGTTTGGGGCAAATGCAAACCCTGGCCCAAGGCGTGGGCGATTTGCAAAAGGTGCTGAGTAATGTGAAAACCCGCGGCATCTTTGGTGAAGTGCAATTGCAGGCGCTGCTAGACCAAGTCTTGACCATCGAGCAATACGGCAAGCAAATTGAGACTAAACCGCGCAGCAACCAGCGTGTGGATTTCGCCATCAAATTGCCCGGACGCAGTGATGACGGCGCTGCTGTGTGGTTGCCTATAGACGCCAAGTTCCCGCGCGAAGACTACGAGCGTTTGCTGGAAGCGCAAAACCGTTCTGACGCGCCGGGTGCAGAGATCGCAGCCAAAGCCATGGAAGCACGCATTCGTTTGGAGGCCAAAACTATCGCTGAGAGTTATCTGGCGCCGCCGCACACCACCGACTTTGCGATTTTGTTTTTACCGGTCGAAGGTTTGTACGCCGAGGTATTGCGTCGCCCCGGTTTGATGGACGCTTTGCAGCGAGATTTTCGGGTCACGCTGGCCGGGCCGACCACGCTGCTGGCCATATTGAACAGCTTGCACATGGGCTTTCGCACGCTAGCTTTGGAGAAGCAAGCGTCTGAAGTGTGGAAGGTGTTGGGCGCGGTCAAAACCGAGTTTGAACGTTACGGCGAATGGGTGGCCAAGGTGCGCGAGCAAGTACAAAAAGCGGCTGACACATTGGACAAGGCCGACACCCGAAGCAAACAAATGCGGCGTGCTTTGAAAGTCGTGGAAGCCTTGCCCGAGACCGAAGCCTTGGCTCGTTTACCTTTGCAAATGGACGATATGTCGGACGTGATCGATCCGAACGATCCAGATTAAACTCGCTTGCGGTATTCCGCAGTGCGTGTATCGATTTCCACTTTGTCGCCTTGGGCCACAAAAATCGGCACGTTGATATCAAAGCCGGTGGCGATTTTGGCGGGCTTTAACACCTTGCCGGAGGTATCACCTTTGACCGCAGGCTCGGTCCAGGTGATTTCGCGCACCACGCTGGTGGGCAATTCGACCGAGATGGCTTTGCCGTCATAGAACACCACTTCGGCGGTCATGCCGTCTTCCAAGTAGTTGAGCGAGTCGCCCATGTTTTCGTTTTCCACTTCGTACTGGTTGAAGTCAGCGTCCATCCACACGTACATGGGGTCAGCGAAATAGGAATAGGTGCATTCTTTTTTCTCCAGAATGACCTGATCCATTTTGTCGTCGGCTTTGAAAACGACTTCGGTGCCGAAGTTGGCGATCAGGCTTTTGAGCTTCATGCGCACGGTGGCCGAGTTGCGTCCGCCACGGCTGTATTCGGTTTTCAAAACGACCATCGGGTCCTTGCCGTGCATGATGACATTACCTGCGCGGATTTCTTGAGCTGTTTTCATAAAGGGTGCTTGTGCTGGGCAAAAGCGACTATTTTAGCCTTTGGCAGCAACAAAGCCGATCAGTCGATCGGCGAGGCTGGTTTGACGTGACAAATGCAATTGAATCTTCTGCGCCCAATCGCACCAGTCTGTCAGGAAGGCAGGTGTCAATTCAGGCAAAGCTTGCGGCTGGGAAGCGTTCCAGGCTAGGTGCGCCTGCACCACCAACGGCGGCGCACCGGTCTGCTGCAAAAAAGCTTGCAGCTTCGGTACGTGCGCTCCATCGAGTTGTGGGTAGATCTGCCATAAAAACGGCTTACCCGCGCACATGGCCCGCACCAGTGAGTCTTCGCCACGCACCAGATTCAAGTCCATGCGGGCCAGAAAATCGTCGTACGCCAGCTGGCTCATGTAGTCCAGAAAATCTAAGTCTATGCCTGATACATCAAGTGAGTGCATGGCTTGTTTGACAGCCACCGTGGCGCGCCCTGAGGTGATGTGTAAATGAACTTGGTGTGGAAGTCGAGCGATTTGCGCCAACCACAGCGACAGGCCCGGCGGATCGTAGCAAAACACGCTGATATGTAATTCCCGGTGAAGTTCATTCTGTGCGGAATCAGGCTTGGTTTTTTCAAGCGTGTGTATTGCAGCATGACCGAGGTGCTCTTTTTGCGCTAATCCACGGGTATTGTCAGACTGAAAATCAGTCAGCAAGCCGCCGCTGTGTTCGCCCCAACCGGGGTAGTAAAACCATTTGGTCAAACCCTTTGCAGGACCGCTCTGCACAGGCGAGGGCAGACCGTGGTTGCGTTGCGCGCTGGCTTCTAGGCTGAAATACTCCAGATTGACCCAAACCGGCGGCGTCGGGCGTGCTGCGATTGCCGTTTGGTATGCCCAAGGGATTTCACAGCCGAAAGCTTCAATCACCACACTCGGCATTTCGTCGGCGGTAAACACTTCCTCATCGGCAGGCCAAGGCCGCACGCTGACACCCGCGCAGCCAGACGGTGCCATCCATCTCAGGGCGCTGGCGTCATCAACATAAAGTTGCACCGCTAAGCCGCGCGCGGCCAATTGCGTGGACAGTCGCCAGCACACGCCCAGATCGCCGTGGTTGTCTATGACCCGGCAAAAAACCGCCCAACCGGACTCATCGGTGTGGCGCGTCATGGTGTTGCTTCTCTTGTCATTCGGAGTTTGAGTTCATAAGATGTGGTTGGCATCTTATTCGCAGTGTTTTTGCAGAAAAGGGCTACAAGTCAATCGGCTAGTCCTGAGTGTGGCTGCCAAGACCGGGCCCTCGAGCCCGGTTTTTTTTGAGCGTCTACACTTTGCGATTGTTAAGAAAATCCCAAGGAGAACGACATGCCCAAGGCCTACATCATCAGTGCGTACCAAGAAATTCACAATCAGGAAGCTTTGACGGCCTATGCCAAGCTGGCTTTGCCCGCGCTTCTCGCCGCAGGCGGCACGTTTTTGGTTCG
>CAMDJS010000089.1 GCA_945900685.1 Bordetella parapertussis | reverse complement strand
GACGCCAGATCCACACCAAGCTGTGGGCGAAGAAAGCTCCAACAGCCCACAACAGGTAACCCTGTATGAAGTACTGGTGAAACTCTTGGGCTTCTTGGTCTGTCAGCCCTGAGGGGTTAGCTGCATCAGTCATAGTTTGTGCCTCTCTCAAAATGCCTTTCGGCGATAACCTGAAACCTGACGGAATCAGGACGAACTGTTTTGGCAGTGACGCCGAAACAGATAGCCCTCCGGACAAGCCGAAGGATTGGGCGGCCCAACGAGTTCAATTGCACATCTTTCATGCATGTGCTCCTTCATTCGCTATACCGAACAATTCTGTGAATCTTTCCGCTTCAACATGAGAGCGGCCGGTTTCCCGTGCATCTCGCTCCGCTTGATCGCGCATTCGCTTGGCTGCTGAAATTCGAACCAAAACCGGTTGTTGTTCCAACAAAGCTTCCAATCTGTCCTGTGCTTCAGGCTCCCACGGCACGGTGGTGTTAGGCGCAGAGCGACCCAAGGTTCCTTCAATCTTGTCCATCTCTGTGCCCAATGGCAGGATGTGGAAAAGTGCATCAAAGAGACCGTTGCAGAACTCTTGAATGATGTAAGTGGCGCCTGCATAGCCCATGAACGGCGTGCCCGTATGACGACGAATAATCGGCAAGGGAAAGCTGGCGGGAATGAAACTGGTTTTCATCATGCCGCCGCCGCCGCATTCGGCCAGATAGATGCGCTCGTTGTAGCTGCCGTACAAAATAAGCGGCGTTTTTTCAGTGACCAGTTTGCGCACTTCTGCGTTGTCTGTTTTGGCACCTGCAATGCGCGAGATCGCAAAGTTGCAAGGCAGACCCATTTCGTCTTCCAGGAAGTGGCGTATGCCGCGCGTATAGGTTTCGTTCGCGACCACACCAAAATTGGCGGTGCCGAAAAAGTCTTGCGTCACTGAGCGCCACAAATCCCAAATCGGTTTGATAGTGCTGTGCTTTTCTCTTTCGATGAAGGGCTCAGGGTCCAGGCCCAGCAGTTCACCGAGGGAGCGCAGGAATTTGGTGGTGCTGTGCAAGCCAATCGGTGCCTGCAAATAAGGGCGCTCCAGGGCTTCGCACAACATGCGGCCGAACTCGCGGTACATGCAAATGTTCACATCAGCTTCCACAAGACGCGACACATCGGCAAGGTGCGAGCCCAAGGGAAAAACCATATTGACTTCGGCGCCAATGCCTTGGACCAAGCGGCGTATCTCGGCCAAATCGCTGGGGCAATTGAAAGTTCCGTAGCTGGGGCCAATGATATTGACGCGTGGCTTTTCACCCTCTTTGCGTTCGCGTTTGGGCACATGACGCAATCCATACTGCTGCCAAAGCCAATACATAGCGCGGTTGGCGCATTGCCACTGGTCTTCATCAATGGTGCGAGGCAAAAAGCGCTGCAAGTTAGTGCCTTCGGGCGTCACGCCACCACCGATCATTTCTGCAATCGAGCCCGTGACTACCACCGACGGCAAATCCGGGTTGAGGGTGGCATGAGCGCGGCGCATAGAGCCTTCAGTGCCCTCACGGCCCAATTGTTCTTCCGCCAAACCTGTCACGACAATCGGTAATTCATGGGGTGGCAGTGCATCGGTGTAATGCAATACTGAAGTAACCGGCAAGTTTTCACAGCCCACAGGGCCGTCAATGACAACTTGCAAGCCTTTGATGGCGGTGAATACATACACCGCTCCCCAATAGCCACCTGCGCGATCGTGATCGAGGACCAGCATCAGATCATCGCCTCCGCTTTGCGTTTCTTGGCTTGCTTCTCAAGCTGTCTGCGCGTTTCCGCTTCAAACTCAGGGCGATTTTGAGGTACGCCGTGTGAGGCTTCCCAAACACCTGCTGAGTGGCCGGTACCCGTGTCGCCAAAGAAGGCTTTCATTTCATCAAAGCGTGACTTGTTGGCAATGGCGCCATTGATCACTTGCGCCAAAGAACCTGCACCTGCAGGGCCCATCAGGGGGCGTGCAGAAATGAGGTTGGTGAAATACAAACTTGGAATGCTGAGTTCTTTGGCCGCTTGCACCACCGGTGTGGTGCCGATGGTCAAGTCCGGTTTGAACTCATGCATAGCCGCCAAGTCTTGCTCCAGCGAAGCGCGGTATTGAACATGCACGCCATGAGCCTCTAACCATTCACAGTCTGAGGCACTCCAAGGTGTGCGAGGGCAAGCGGTTCCGACGTAGCGCAAATCGGCGCCACTTTCCACAAGCAAACGCGCCACCAACAACTCAGAGCCTTCATAGCCGCTGAGCGTGATGCGACCTTTAATCGGTGACTTGGCCAGAGCGCCCTTGATGGCGCCAAGCATGGTATTTTTGACCATGTCAATTTTGGCTTGCGGCACATTGGCAGCGTTACCGATGGCTTGCAACCAGGCTTCTGTGCCGTCATGACCGACTGGGGCAGAACCCACAATGGGACGACCTGCCGCTTCAAACTCGCGAATGCTGGCGGTGTAAAAGGGATGGATGGCTGCAACGGCCGCGCAATCGAGCGCTGCATAAAGTTCTCGCCATTCGCGCGTGGGCACCACAGGGCCGGCTGCAAGGCCCATGGGCTCGAGCATGCGGCCAATGATCATGGGGTCCGCGGGAAACATTTCACCAATCATGGTGATGGTGGGTTTGTCAGACCGGCCAGTTCGCGGCGCCTGAACCGGTCCGGCCACAATTTCTTCGCGCGCATATTTGAGCATGGCGCCAGCCAGAACATCTTTGGCTTCTGCGTGCGTGGGCACGCCAAAACCCGGCACATCGACGCCAATGATGCGAACTCCGTTGATCTCTTTGGGCAGCAACTGCAAAGGCACGCCACTGGCTGTGGGCACGCACAAATTGATGATCACAATGCAGTCGTATTTTTCGGGATCGGCTTGGTCGTAAACAGTTTCGCGAATGTCTTCAAACAACTTGCCGGTCACCAATGATTCTGAGTTGAAAGGCACATAGCCCACACTGCGCCTAGCACCATAGAAATGAGAGGTGAAGGTCAAGCCATACACACAGCAAGCAGAGCCTGACAAAATGGTGGCGGTGCGGCGCATGCGAAGACCGACACGCAGTGAACCAAACGCAGGGCACATGCTTTGCGGCTGATCGTGAGGTCCTGCTTTGGGGTCGACTGGATAGTCCTTGGCATATTGGGCCAGCACTTCTGACTTGCCCGATGCCTTGGCCGCCGCCAGCATTTTCTCGCCGCCAGAATGGCAACCCATGCCATCACCGTCGATGGCGGTACTCATGCCCGCCGGCGCTTGACTGACAGGGACGATAGGAATCGTTTTGCTCATGGCTTCATACTTCGTCGTAAACAACTTCGAGCGTGGGCTTGCTGGTGTCTGTCTTGCCGCACATGTCAAATTGAGTCGCTGGCTCGAGCACCACATCGCGACCGACAGCAGAAGCTGCAAACAGGCCCAGCAACTGGTCTTGAGTCATGGGGTTCGGGCGAATCGGCACCGAAGTATGGACGTTGGCGGCCAACTCGGCGAACATAGGGCCCCAAACAGACTCGGGGCGGCCGATGATTTCGTAGCTGGCGCTTTTTCTGCGAATGTCTTCATTGGCAGGAATGGTGGACAACACCGGGATGCCCACTTTGGTGGCAAAGGCAGCGGCTTCGCCGGTGCCGTCGTCACGGTTGATCACCATGCCGGCCACGCCCACATTGCCACCAAGTTTGCGGAAGTATTCCACCGCAGAGCACACGTTGTTGGCCACATACAGTGACTGCAAGTCGTTGCTGGCCACCACAATCACTTTTTGGCACATGTCACGGGCAATCGGCAGGCCAAAGCCGCCGCACACCACGTCGCCCAGGAAGTCGAGCAGAACATAGTCAAAACCCCACTCATGAAAGCCGAGTTTTTCGAGTAGCTCAAAGCCGTGGATGATGCCGCGACCGCCGCAACCGCGACCAACTTCTGGCCCGCCGAGCTCCATGGCATAAACACCGTCGCGCTTAAAGCAGACATCGCCAATGGCAACCGCTTCACCCGCTAATTTTTTCTTTGAGGAAGTTTCAATGATGGTGGGGCATGCACGGCCGCCAAACAGCAAACTGGTGGTGTCACTTTTCGGGTCACAGCCAATCAACAAAACTTTCTTGCCCTGCTGCGCCATCATGTAGCTCAGGTTCGCGAGTGTGAAGCTTTTGCCAATACCACCTTTGCCATAGATGGCGATGATTTGCGTTTCTTTGGTCGGCGCTTTGGTGATCACCGGCTCGGGGGGCATGGCTGCCTCATGACGAAGTCGATCAACAAATTGAATCGTTTTTTCGTTGCTAGAAGTTTGTGTGTTCATGCGTGCGCGCTCCAGTCCAGTACCATCTTGAGACAAGAAATATCACCGAATGCAGTCTCGTAGGCAGCGGTGGCAGATTCAAAGTTTTGAGCGTGTGTGATCAAACCTTTGAGAGAAAGCTGTCCGTTGTTGACCAACTGATTGACAGCCAATAAATCAGGGCGCTTCCATTCAGAAGCAATGCGCAGCCGGGCTTCGCGCATGAAGGCCGGGGCATAGCTGAACTGCAGGTTTTGCGGGTAAGAGCCCGCCAGCACCACTTCACCGCCGGGGCGAATTCTTTGGATCAATTGATCCAGGATGGAAGCGTCTCCACTGACGTCGTAGATCGCCTGGTAATCGTGGCATGCATCTTCTTCGGGCCGGATCACTTTGTAGCTATCGCCGCCATGCATCAGCCCTGCTTGCGTCTCCCAAACAGTCGGCGCTAGGCAACCAGCGGCAACGGTGAGCCGGGCCAGCAAACGTCCCATGACCCCGTGGCCAATGATGAGGTCAGGGGGATTGAAAGGCTTTTGCTGGCCGCCGCCGGAAACAGCGTGGTAGGCCGTGGCAGCCAAGGCCAGCAAAACGGCCTCAGAACCCAGCGCATTGGAAACCGGCACTATTTTTTGGTCAGACACCACCAAACGCGACGCGGCGCCGCCATACAGACTGCGCACACCGGTAAAGCAATTGGCACCAGGGACAAAAACCGTTTGACCCTCTTTGAGCTTGCTGCCAGCGGCGGCTTTAACCACCAGCCCCACGGATTCGTAACCGGGCACCAAGGGGTACATGCCTTGCATGGCCTGGACGCTGCCATCCCACAACATGCGCTCTGTGCGGGTGCTGATACCGCTGAACTGGACTGCCACTTCGACTTGACCGTCCTGCAGCTGCGGCAACTCTAAAGCCTGCAGAGACATGTGCCCGGGGTCATCAAAAACGACTGCTGTTGATTTCATATCTGTATTCTTAAACTTACATATTAAAGTGTCAAACTAGATTTACATTATTTCTTAAAATCTAGGGTAATCACTTAGCTTTGAGCCCCAGCAGCAGCTGCGCATGGATAGGCATGGTGTTGTTCACACGCTGCACATCTGCAAAGCCGGCCTGGGTCATCAATCGCATCAACTCTTCCGGCGTTCTCAGGCGGCCCGCGCCCATGGCCAGCAGATAAAAATGAAAGTAAGCGTCTGTTTGGGTTGCACCCGGATTGAACTCAGACCGGGTTTGCGCCATCGGCTCGGCCAAGAGCAGCACGCCGCCTGCGGGAAGTGCTGCGTGAATTTTTTGCAGCAGTTGCTTTACCACCTCGTCCGGGTGGTCATGGGCGACGCGTACCAAGGTCACCAAATCAGCGCCTTGTGGCAAGGCATCGTGCAAAAAATTGCCGGGGTACAGGCTTGCTCTGTCACTCAAACCTTTGGCCTTGAAATTAGCGCCTGCCAACTCCAGAACCGGCGGTAAATCAAATAATTTCAACTGCAAGTGCGGCGCATGCACCGCCAGCTCGCTGGTGAACCGGCCCTTGCCGGCACCCACATCCAAAACGCAACGGTGGTCTGCGAATGAATAGGATGACAAGATCTCTTGAACCACAAACCCTTGCGATGCGGCCATCAAATCCGAATAGCGTTGGAATTTTTCGCTGGCCACACGCTCAGCCGCTTGAGCGTCATGCGCATAAGGCCAGTACTCAGCCATGCCACCTTGCCAGGCGTTCTGCAAAAAACCGATAGGGTCTTGCATGTCGCAATACAGCAAATGGTTGTGCTCAATCATGGCGCCAATGCCCTCATGCACCGCCAAAGGAACTCCCAGCGGCCCCAGACCGAAACGCGATTGGCTGCGGCACTCCAACAAACCCAGGGAAACGGCAGACAAGAGCAAGCGTTGCAACACCGGCTCAGGCACTTTCACGCGCTGCGCAATTTGCTGTAAATCTGCCGGCGCATGATGCAGTTGCTTGAACAAGTCCAAGCGCAAACAACCCAGCATGACCTGGGTGTAGACAAAACCGGACATCAGGTCAAAAAGTTTTTGCGTGCGCCGCTTTACGATCCAGCGCGTCAAGGGGTTCTTCAAGGACCACTGATACAAGGCAGGGCTGGCGTACATACGCTCCAGACGCTGCAATAAACGGTCACGCCAGGAGGTGACATCCCGGAACGCATAGGGGACGCTGGTGAGGTCCATCGGCTGTGTCATTACAGACTTTGGAGGTTCAGCGGGCGGCAGCTGAACGCGTTGCCGGGGCTTTGACCGGCAGCACAGACGCTGCTGGTTTGCGGTAGCCTTCGCTCATGGACTTGGGCACCAGGCGCTCGGACTCCAGCAGCACCAACTTCACCAGCATGTCACGGTGAGTGCAATCTGGAATCGCATCACCGGCTTGCTTGATCAGCGCGTCAAAGTGGGCGATCGCACCCTCCAGGCCCATCGCTTGCGCAGAGCTGGGTCGGTCATTCAGCGTGTCCTGGCCAACCGGTTTACCCAAGCTGGCAATGTCGCCCAGCACGTCACGAATGTCATCGGCCACTTGATAAGCCTCGCCCAAAAAAGCGCCCAAGGGCGCCCAAGGCTCGCAGGCACGACCGCTGGCAATAGCACCCGCACAGGTTGCCGAAACAAACAGGGCACCGGTTTTAGAGCGCTGGTATTGCGCCAAATCTGCAGCGGTTTCACACTCCCAAGCTTGACCAGCCACGATGCCACCAGGCAGGCCTACGCCGCGCGAGAGGTTGTCCATCAACATGATCAAGCGTTCGGGGTGTTGGCGACCCGCCTGCAACAGAACCTGGTAAGCCATGACGATCAAACCGTCGCCAGACAACAAGGCCAAGGGCTCGCTGAAGGCTTTGTGGACTGTGGGCCGTCCACGGCGGACATCGGCGTTGTCAAACGTGGGCATGTCATCGTGCACCAGGGAAGCACAGTGCATGAGTTCCAAAGCCACCGCAGCCGCATTCGTGAGTTCTGGTGCGTCGTCACCACAGGCAGTGGCCACTGCCATGCAGAGCTGGGGGCGGATTCTGGCACCGCCGGAGAACACTGCGTGCTGCATGGCAGCCTGCAATCTGGGCGGAGCTCCGACACCGGCTGCCGTTTGAAAGTGTGACTTCAGCGCCTCTTCGGCTCGCTCCAATAGACTCATAACACCCCCTTGTTGAGGAACTCGTCAAGCAAAAATGACAGATCTGAGTGTCAATATATCACCACACAAAACAATGTCAATATGGGTTGACACCAGCGGGCGGTGCGCCCGCTACAGCGGCCCTGAAACGCAGGCAGGGCACGCAACAATCCGTGAGCGCTCAGTGCCTTTTTGATACATTAGTTCCTGCTAATTCGAACTCGGCGCAGCGCCATGTGCGCCAAGGTACCCCCACGAGGGGCTGCTTTGCATCCGCCAATGAATATCCTCGCAACAAGGGAAAAAATGACTTTCAAGGCCCCCATCACACGCCGTGTTCTTATGTTGAAGACAGTTGCAGCATCGTGTGCAACATTGAGCGTTTTGAGCGTACAGGCGCAAACCATGCTGCTTGAAAGCGACAGTCAGGCCAAAACACTGGGCTACAAAGCGGATGCCAGCAAAATTGACACTAAACAGCAGCCTAGGCATGTGGCCGGACAAATTTGCAGCAATTGCATCCTGTACCAAGGCGCTGCGAACTCCACTGCGGGGGGATGCCCGCTGTTTCCTGGCAAGCAAGTTGCCGCCAAAGCATGGTGCTCGGCCTACGCCAAAAAGGGCTGAGCCAGACCTTTGTACTGAATCCCGGACCCGAAGGGCTATTTGGCGCTGAATAGCCTGGCGTCTAAAAACTCGACAAGCTGCGCCAGACCGATATCTGCCTGCTCTTCATGCAGCAGATGCCCCAGTTTGGGAATGAAGACAGTTTGAGACTGCGCTAAAACCCCCGCATAGCTTGCCGCATTGCTGCTGGGAATCATTTTGTCCTCCTCTCCCCAAAGGAGCAAAGTGGGCGCCTTGATTTTTTTCAAGCGGAGCACCGGGTCTGTGTAAATGGTTTGATTGCCTCTTTCCAAAATAGCCCCCCTGACGCCCGGTGCTCTGAGCATGTCGTGGTAACGACTGACCATCTTGTCATCCAGCGCGCTCGGATCTGCAAAAGCCGGCTCGATGGATTTGCGCACA
>CAMDJS010000088.1 GCA_945900685.1 Bordetella parapertussis | reverse complement strand
AGTTCTTCATGATTGCCATGTTGCCCTACATGTTTTTCAGAGTGTCCTTCATGCTGGGTGTCGCAGGTTTTCAGTCGCCCTTTAGCTTTTTGCCGCAGTCGGGTTTTGGTTTGTTTTTTCAAAACACCAACACCAACCAGGCCTTCGGCGTGTGCTGTGAGGCCATGATCATGGCGCTGGCGGTGATCAGTCGCACCCGCTGGTTGCAACAAGAGTTGGCCAACAGCATACAGACGCAAAACGATTTGATGACCAACCAAAACAAAGTGCTGGAGGAAACGGTTGCGCTTAGAACCAACGAATTGGCACAACAGCATCAGGCATTGGATGAAGCGCATCAACTGGTGGTGGGCTCGGTGAATTACGCCAGCAGACTGCAACGCGGTCAATTACCCAGACCCATACGCATCGAGGGCCGGTTTGCTTCGTTCGCCACCATCTGGGAACCACGTGACACCATTGGTGGAGACTTGTTTTGGGTGTCCTCTTCGCAGCACGATGGGCCTTTTATTTTGTCTGTGGCGGATTGCACCGGACACGGTGTGCCCGGGGCCATGTTGTCGCTGCTGGTGAGCAACTCACTTGAACGTATTTATGCCAATGACACCATGGAAGATCCGGTGTCGGCGTTGATTTCACTGGATCACTATGTGCGCACAGGTTTGAACCAAGACCGTGCGGACAGTGAAAGTGACGACGGCTGTGATGCCGCTGTCTTGCGAATTGACAGCCGTTTACAGAAGGTGGAGTTTGCTGGGGCCAAGATTGATTTGTTCCATGTCAACGCTGAAGGTGCTGTCACTAGGTATATGGCGCAACGCACAAGCTTGGGCTACAAAGACAAGATACCCGACAGCGACAAGCCCAAGGTCAACCTCATCTCATACCAAAAGGGCGATATGTTTGCTATCGTGACAGATGGCTTGACAGATCAAATAGGAGGCGACGCCGGCAAGCCCAAAGTATCGTACGGGTACCGCCGACTTGAAAGTTTGCTGTCCACACACCATTCCCACACTTCACAGAAAGTGATTGATGCGCTGCGCGTCGATTTTGCGCAATGGCAAGGCGCTCACGCCAGGCGAGATGACGTCACCGCTTTGGTGTTTTCTCTTTAAGCGGCAAGAAACCAATGGAATTATCCATCGTCACTGAACACGCAGACTGTGCTGAATGGCAGTCTTCACAAAGTCGAAGAGGCGATTTGGCGGCGGTTTTTTTTCAACTTTGAACCTGAACGTAGCCACACCAAACACACACTTTATAAAAGGAAGAGATATGGATTTATCACAAGCCATTTTGCTGCGTAACAGTTTGCGACACAACCATGTGATCATGGCTTACAACGGCACGGTGACTGACGACTTGATGGTCACGCTCGCCGATTTGCTCAAAGAGCGGTTGATAGCCAATGACGATGTCAAACGCTCCAAGCTGATTTTTGCCGTCTTCATGGAAGGTGTGCAAAACCTAATTTGGCATGGCAAAGAACATGCGGAAAACATGGGCATGATTTTGATCACCGAGCACAACAAAGAAATCACCATCATGTGCGGTAACCGCATTCAAAAGGACAAGACCCAAGGTTTGAAGGACAGGCTCGCACAAATCGAAGGCGCTGACAAAGACACCATACGCCAGCTTTACAGAGACGGCATGTCTCATGCAAGCGAACACGAAGGACCAGGTTCAGGCTTAGGTTTGCTCGAGATTGCCCGCAGGTCTACACAACCGATCAGCTATACCTTTGTCGATGTGGATGACAGCAGTGTTGATTTCATCTTGTCGGCCACCATTTAGAGCAATAAAAAAGAGGAATGAACATGAAGATAGAAGCCACTGACAGAACCCCCGCCATCACTTTGAGCCATAACCCGTTAAAACTGGTGATGACAGGCGAGTCCTTCCCTGAAGATGTATCCGCTTTTTACGGAGAAGTCATTACGGCCATCAACCAATTGGCCAGCAGTGCCAAGGGTAAGTTAGATGTCGAGTTGGCGTTGGTGTACATCAACAGCTCGAGCATCAAAGCCATGTACCGCATCTTTGAAGGCATAGACTCTTACCGACAAGCGGGCAATGAAGTGCAGGTGGTGTGGAAAGCGGAAGAAGATGACGACATCATGCAAGAACTTGGTGAAGATTTCAAAGACAGATTTCAATCTTTGAATTTCACGGTCGAGCAACATGGCTGAAGACGTCTTTGATCTTTACGACCGAGAAAAGTTATTGCTGGCCGAAGGTCAAGCAATTCTTGAGAAGGGAAACCAAGAGGAGCTCCAAGCTTTTGCAGAACGTCTCTTTGATCGTTTTTCCAAACTGGTTCGCGAAAACGAGGACCTGACTCGGCACTCGGACCGTCAAGAACAAAGACTGGTCAAACTCAATCGCAATTTGAAAAACCAAACACTGGAACTTGAACAACAGCGCAGTCGCTTGGAAGGACTGTCTCAGCAACTTGCCAAATACCTGCCACCCCAAATCCATGAAGCCTTGTTTGCGGGAAAGTACGACACCCAAATCACGACACAGCGCAAAAAACTCACCGTATTTTTCAGCGACATCAAAGACTTCACCAGAACTGCTGAGTCCTTACAGCCCGAATCTTTGACTGAGTATTTGAACGATTATTTTTCAGAAATGACCGCGATTGCCTTGTCTCACGGTGCAACCATCGACAAATACATCGGAGACGCTGTCATGCTTTTTTTTGGCGATCCGGACTCCAAGGGAATCAAAGAAGATGCGCGTGCCTGCGTTGAAATGGCGCTGGAAATGCAAGAACGCATGCTGGTACTGCAACGCCGTTGGAGAGAGCAAGGTTTTGACAACCCGTTTGTGATTCGCATAGGAATCAACACAGGTTATTGCAATGTGGGCAACTTCGGTTCCGATCAGCGCTTGAGCTACACCATAATCGGCGGCGAGGTGAACGTAGCCCAAAGGCTGGAGGCCAACTGTGACCCGGGCGGCATTTTGATCAGCCATGAGACTTTTTCTCAGGTCGATGATTTGGTGGATGTGGAAGAGCGCCCGTCGGTGAGTCTCAAAGGTATTGATAGAAATATCAAAACCTATGCCGTCAAAGGACGTAAAACTGAATCCGAAAAACCCCTGCGCCTGAGTCACCCACAAGGCGTGCATATCGACCTGTCGCCTTTGAGTTT
The DNA here is from genome assembly GCA_945900685.1 of Bordetella parapertussis. GTDB lineage: Bacteria > Pseudomonadota > Gammaproteobacteria > Burkholderiales > Burkholderiaceae_C > Limnohabitans > Limnohabitans parapertussis_C. Next base: position 5,312 of record CAMDJS010000088.1, on the reverse strand, counting down.
GCGCCCCGAAGACAGGCAACTCATCGCCAGCCAACTCAAAGCGCTTGCGCAACGTCTTGAAGACCAATGACATGAATACTTTATCCGCCAGTTTCGAAGTTGATATTCAACACTTACATGACTTAGGGGTGATTGATCCAGCCTCGCCCCGCAGTCTGGAAATATTTACCTCTGGCCAACTCAACAGCAACGAGCGTTTGTATTTCAGTTTATTGAGTTCGAAATTATTGAGCTCGGTCAGCTTGGATGCCAAAAAGAAATTGTTCACTCAAGGCGAGGAAGTTTCAGTTGCCTATTTCGTAGTCTCCGGACATTTGCTGGCTGTCCAAGGTGAGCGTATTGAGCGGCTCGGCCCGGGCAGTGTGGTTTGTCTGGCCGAGGGACTGGCAGGTTTGCCCAGCAGTAAAACCGTGATCACGGTCAACACGGTGCAAGCACGCATCATTCCTTTGCACAAAGTAGATAGTTTCGTACCTCACCTACCACCAGCATTGCGAGACACCATCCGAACCAACGTGATGAGAACACTGGGCCTTACACAATTACCCAAGGGGGTTTTATGAGCGAATTTCCCACAGTCACTTACCCGTCAGGTGAGCGAATCTTCAACGCAGGCGATATGGCTGATCAGCTTTTTTTCATACAACAAGGTCAGGTTGAACTCATCAATGCAGAGGGACAGGTATTTACGACGCTCAAGGCCGGTGAGTCGTTCGGCGAGCAGGCTTTTTTAAGCGGCGGCATTCGAGGCGCTTGCGCGCAAGCATTGGGTGAAGTGGTTTGCCTCAAAATCTCCAGTGAACAAGCCAACAAGATGATGGCTGGTGCCTCACCTTTGCTGGTGCCCGTGTTCGAGGCATTGTTGTTGCAACTCAACATGAACAACGTGTTGCGTGCGGGCTCCATTTGAGAATTGGCACAGCACTGCTCTATGTCTGATTCCACCGCCCATTCTGTGAATTGGCATGACATGCTGATTCAGACCTTGTCTCATTTGCGCAAAGCTTGGCCGACAGATTGGCCTGGTCTGCCTGTGGTGCTCACGTCTTGCATGAGACAACTCTGGCCGTCGTCGTTGCCTAGAGAGCATGACACTGCGGCTTTATTGAATGCAGCCCTGGTCATGGCAAATCGCATAGAGTCCATAACAAAAACTGCGGCGTACGAACCCCATTATCACAACCGGTTGCACACCGCCGATGCGCTGGTGTCAGTGTGTTGCATGCTTCAAGCCTTGCGAAATACTGGTCACCATGTACCGAACGAATGGGCTGCCTGCCTGTTGCTGGCGGTCACATCACATGACGCTCTGCACCCCGGTGGCGCCAATTCTTATTTGCAGGAATTTGAAAAACAGTCTGTGCAATTACTCACACACATGTCCCAGGAAAGTGGTGTGTCCGCGCACTGGGTGAACATAGCTGCGCATTTGATATTGCACACCGACCCCACCTTGGTAACCGCCAACCATGACAAGGTCAGCCAAAAGCCATTCGTGATGAACTTGGATTGGGCCGTGGTCTTGATGAATGAAGCAGACATTCTGGCCAGCGCCACGGAAAAATTCGGAACCCCACTGGGAAAAGCTCTGGCCAACGAATGGCAAGCACGTGATCATCCCCAATACCATGTCGTGGGATCGGATGCAGGTCGTTTGCATTTTTTGTCTTCACTGAGGTTTTCAACACCTGCCAGTCAAACGTTTCACCTGCCGCAATCTGTGTCCCAACAAATCAAGCAATTGCGAATTCAACTGGGCCAGTGACAACAGGCTTGACAAAGCTTGTCACAACGGCGCTTGTCCAACAGTTCTTTTGTCAGCCGCGCCTGGGCATACGCCAAGGCAACATGGCTTGTACCACCGGCGACACCAAGCGCGGCACAAACAAAGTCTCATGAAAGCTTTGCACTTCTTCCCCCAGCAATCTGCTTTTGAGTAAAGCACGTTGGTAAAAAGGCGTGTCCTCTAGTTGCTCTTGCACTTGCACGGCTGACTCACTGCGCATGCGACGCTGAATGCGCCACAGCGTGGGCGGCAATGCTTGTCTGGGCGGCGCTTCAAAGTTTTCTATGCTGCCATCCGGTTTGAAGCGCAAAGCCAACAGCTTGTCTTCTTGCACACCGGGTTTGCCTTGCAAGTCGTAAATGACGGCGGTGCTGCCGTCTTTCATCGGGCTGCGTGACCAATCCCATTCATGGCATGAACGGTCTATGGGTTCATCGCCTTCGTTGGAATCCAGATACGCATTGCCTGTCCATTGTTGCGATGGGTGTTGCATGTTCACTTCCACGCGTGCACTCGGTGCCAACGGTCCCCAGCGGTGTTTGCCGCTGTGGTCAATCGGTGTGCTGAAGTTGAACCAAGTATCTGCATGCACTCGCACTTGCCCGCGCACACGGTGCGGCAATGGCACGCCGATTTCATTGATGTCAATCACCAAAGCATTTCCGTCCCAACGCAATTGGCTAGGGCCGATGGTGAATTGTGTGTCGTCACGGTGGCAATGCTTGGCGCCGCGCTCGGTCATGGTCCAACGCCTTGCATGTCGGCTGTAAAGCGCCACATTTAATGCGCAGTAGTTGTCCGGCTGTGAGAGCTTGCGTGACCTGTCCCAGGCGTAATAAGGCGAGAACACACTGCCGACAAACGCGATGATGCTCAAGCCCCAATGGCCGTCATCACTCAGTGCGTCAAGGTACCACCAGAGGTAACCGTCTTGCGGGACAAACTGGTCAAACCGAGGTCTGCCATCAGCGCTGCGCCCGCCAATCGCCCGGACATCGCCGCCATCGGCACGCCCGGACCCGGGTGAACGCTGCCCCCCGCCAGGTACAAGCCCGGCAGCAGCGAGCGGGCGTTGGAGCGGGCGAACGCCGCCATCCATCCATGTGTGGCTTGGCCATAGAGTGCGCCCCCGGTCGCCGGGAACAGTTGGTGAAAATCCTGGGGTGTGGTGCGTATACATGATGCTGTTGATTCCAACTTTAAATGCAAACCAGAGGCGGCCATCAATGCCTGACTGCTTTGCGCACACGCTTGCAATTCATCCTCTGATTGCGATTGATCACCACGTGCAGGCGCATTGACCAGACACAACAAACGCTCTGCGCCTTCAGGTGTGGTGCCTGTGCCTCGGTCTTGCGCACACACATACACGGTGGGTTGCTTGGGCAGTCTGCCATGCGTGAAGATGTCTTCAAATTCACTGGCATAGGTGTTTCTGAAAAATACATTGTGTCTGTCTAGGCTCATACCGCCCGTGTCGGCATGCATAGACCAAGTCACCGCTGACAAGGAGCGCGGGGGCAGTTTGTCAGTCACCGATTTTTGCAAGCTCGGACCCAGCAAGCCTTTGCGCAATGCCGCAATATCGCCGTTGAACACCACACTGTCGGCGCGTAAGCTGTCACCTTTGGTCAACCGAACGCCAGAGACTTTGCCTTGTTGTAACTCGATACGCTCACATTCATTGTTGAACAGGTAGTTCACGCCGCGCGCTTGGCCTAAGCGCATCAAACAAGCGGCCAAGGCATGCATGCCGCCCTCCACCGCCCACACGCCATCCATTTCAACCTGTGCAATCAACATCAATGTGGCCGGGGCCTCCCATGGTGACGAACCGCAATAGGTGGCATAGCGTGCAAACAACTGACGCAAACGCTGATCCGTGAAATGACGCCCCAAGGTGTTCCACAAACTTCGCATGGGGCCCACCGAGGCCAAGTTGGCCAGTCCGCGCGGGCCCAAACTGCTCATCATCTGACCCATGGTCGGTGAAGGCGATTTGATGAAAGGGCCTTCCAGCGTGTCGTACACCTGCCGTGCGGTTTGACAAAAATGTTTAAATCTCTCGGCTTCTGCGCGGCCTGCAAACTGGGCCACGGCATCGAGGGACTGCGCAGGGTCAGCAAACAAATCCAATTGGGAACCGTCCTCCCAAAAGTGTCGGGCTAAAACGTTTAGAGGGTGTATGGTCAACTCGCTTTCAAGCTTGGTTCCCAACTCGGCCAGTATCTGATCGAACACCCAACGCATGGTGAACACAGTGGGTCCGCTGTCAACCGCCACACCATTTGGCATCAACTGTCTGATCTTGCCCCCGGGCCCGGCGGCCTTGTCCACCACCGTCACTGGCAGTCCGGCATTGGCCAATTGCAAGGCTGACACCAATCCCGCCATGCCCGCGCCGATGACAACGACTTTGTGTTCAGCCATGCGCAAGTCCTTGCGGTTCATCGGCAGACATCACGCCCGCCCAATCCCCCTTGCGGCGCAACACACGCATGCGCACAAACATGGACTCGGAGAAAAAATCACTTTTATGCGCAGCTTGTATGGCTTCTTGGTGTGCACCTGAATGCGCGTATGAAGTCATAGAAGGCGTGTCCTTCCATAAACTGAATGTGCATTGGCGCACCAAGGGGGCTTCGCCCAAGCCCATAGCCATGAGACAGCCCGGTGCTTTTTTTAAATCATCTTGTGCAGCAGGTGCATAGCGCCAAAACGCCACCGCTTTGGCCGGTCTGATACTCGCGCGCGTGAGTGCCACCATGCCTGCTGAACTGGTGTCCATCTGCTTGTATTTGCCCAGACTCTCTTCGTTGGTGCTTTCCCAACTTCGCCCGTCCCAACTGCCGCGTGCTGAAGTGACGGCCAATGAACTGACAAACAACGATTTGGCGCGGTCTGTGTAAGCCTGCACCACGGGTCCGTCTATGAATTGGTCGGCTTGCTCCGCCGTTTCAAACATGCAAATCAAACCTTGGTGGGTGGCACTGGGACGCAGAACAAACCCTCCTTCATGGCCGCTGCCCATGACTTTGGTGAACACCAAACCCGGCGTGTCTTTCAATGCTGCTGCGCCTTGCACCAGACGCATCCAGCCCCACCCCTGATGTGCTCTCAGGTAATCCACCAGCAGCACCACCACCACACCTGAAACTGCCATGGACACGGGATCTTGGTTGACCATGGGAATCTCATGCTCGGTGGTTAGGTACTGCGGTGTTCAATCACTTGCTGGCAACTTGCGGTGGTTTGCCAGACGATGGCGGCGACAACTCGGGGAAGTCTTTGGCCATGGGTGCGCCAAACAAGGGTTTGTAAGCGCCTTGGTGGCAAGTGTTGCAATTGAGTTTGGCCACGTCACCCAACTCACCCTTGCGGTTGTCTGGGAATACCGGTGTCAAAGGCTCCATGTAATTGACGTTCAAGTCACGCGCCATGCGGATACCGTGCCAAGCCGTGACCCGCTGGGGTGGTGCATCTTCCCAACTTTGGAAGGAGCGGCTGTTGTGACAGTAGGTGCAAT
>CAMDJS010000087.1 GCA_945900685.1 Bordetella parapertussis | reverse complement strand
TGTGAATCTGATATCTTTCAATCTGGCTGAGGTGTTTGTAATTCATCGGGCAACTTAGACTTGCAGGTCAGGAAGCCTTGAATGCTAAACATCCTCAGCCTCCTTCCTACGGTTAATCAAAGTTGCACTTCGTGCTTGAATCCGCCTATCCTTAAATTAATAATCATGAAAACAATACATTACCTCATCGCCTCATTCTTGGTTTTTATATTGACCTTCAACGTCAACGCCATGGACAACACGGACCGCAAAAATCTGGTCATTGCAGCAGGCTTGGCCACCAACACATTTGCTATTGCTTACCGAGACCTTCTCAAAGCCTGTGACACCCAATGGGACTTTGGTTACCAGTACGGCAAGGACAAAAAACTCTACAGCAACACCTTGCGTTCCAGCTTCATGAGGTGCGACATGGACACCAGCAACTTGCTGCCTTGGGACATTGAGTTTTCAGTGTTGCCAACAGCTTTTGTGTCTTATTGGAATACCAATTCAGGCAGCAACGGTAATTCGCTTTATGAAATTGGTTTCATGCCCATAGGTCAATTTTCAAAAGCAGTCGGGTCTGTGTATTTGGATGCCAGTTTTGGTCTGGGACCCGACTTGTTGTCCAGATCAAAAATTGGCGACCAAAAAAAATCCACTTTGTTTCAATTTTCAGATGAAATGGGCATAGGCATTTCAGACGCCAAAAAACGCATGCGCCTGTCTTATTCCTACCGACATATCAGCAACATTGACATCAAGCTTCCTAATAACGGAACGAATTTTGTGGGCGTTCTGGGTTTCAGCTACAAATTAGATTAGTGCGCAGTGATGGTGTCGTCGGTGAAAAACGCATGGGAAATCAATCGCCACATACATCAATGACAATAGCAGCTTGATTGAAAGTTGATATGTCTGAAAACTTGACACTGACCCGCCCTGACGACTGGCATGTGCACCTGCGTGACGGTGATGCACTCGCTGCCGTGGTGCCACACACTGCCGCGCAATTCGCCCGCGCCATCGTCATGCCCAACCTCAAACCGCCTGTGACCACCACAGCGCAAGCTTTGGCTTACCGCGAACGCATACTCGCAGCACTTCCCGAAGGCAGTGACTTTCAGCCTTTGATGACCTTGTACCTGACCGACCAAACCCCGGCAGATGAAATCAACCGGGCACATGAAGCCGGTGTGGTGGCCGTCAAGCTGTACCCCGCAGGAGCGACCACCAACAGCAACGCCGGTGTCACCGATTTGCGCCATACGCGTGCTGCGCTGGAAGCCATGCAGCGTGTTGGCATGCCTTTGCTGGTGCACGGCGAAGTGACAGACCCGCAGATTGATTTGTTCGACCGTGAAGCGGTGTTCATTGACAAACATCTGGTGCCGCTCAGAAAAGATTTTCCCGAATTGAAAATTGTTTTCGAGCACATCACCACGCTTGAGGCTGCACAGTATGTCGCGCAAGCCGGTCGGCACACCGCTGCCACCATCACCGCACACCATTTGCTGTTCAACCGCAATGCTTTGTTTTTGGGTGGCGTGCGGCCGCACTATTACTGTTTGCCGGTGTTAAAGCGGGAACTGCACAGACAAGCTTTGCTGAAAGCAGCAGGCTCGGGAAGTGATCGCTTCTTTTTAGGGACCGACAGCGCGCCGCATGCCACGCACTTGAAAGAGCACGCCAGCGGTTGTGCCGGTTGCTACACCGCTTTGTCGGCACTGGAGTTGTATGCGCAAGCCTTCGACAGCATCAATGCCTTAGACAAGTTAGAAGGCTTTGCCAGTTTTCACGGCCCAGACTTTTACAGTCTGCCGCGCAACACAGGCACGGTCACCTTAAAGCGCGAGACTTGGACTTTGCCCGAAGAATTTCCCCTAGGTCAGGCCAGCATCAAGCCCTTGTGCGGCGGTGAAACATTGGCTTGGCAAATGGTTACACGCTGATTCGGTGTTGGACATAGACTGGCAACAACCGTGGTTCAAACAGTGGGCGCATCACGGTGAAAAAGTTGAAAAGCATTGGCAACTGCATCCCGATGAATTGCACCGTGCTTTGAACCAGTGTTTGTCAAGCGATGTGGAAACACCAAATTCACTCAATCTGACTATTGCAACGGTCAACGCATCTGTTGAAACTTCATTCAGTTTTGTACCGCAACAAGACTTGCCCGCAGACATGGCCTACGAGTCATTCATTTTTCAGCATCGACACATACCGACGCGCAACAACACACATGACTTTTTCAATGGCTTGTGCTGGTTGCGTTTTCCCAAAAGCAAAGCGCAGTTAAACCGTTTGCAAGCGCTGGCAATTGCGCAAGATGGTGTGAGCGCACAGCGAGGTGCATTGCGCGACGCACTCACGCTGTTCGATGAAAATGCTGCATTGTTTTTTGCACCACCTGTCATATGGGAAGCTTTGCAACACAAGCAATGGCTTGAACTGTTCGTCAACCAACGCGACAGTTGGCAACACACGCAACTGGTTTTGTTCGGTCATGCGCTGCTTGAAAAACTGTCAAAGCCGTACAAAGGCATCACCGCCCACGTGTTGTGTGTTCCCATGCCTGATTTGCAAACCAATGATGAAGTTGACGCTTGGTTGTGTCAACAATTAACGGTTGAACGATTGAAAACCAAACCCTTTGTGCCCCTGCCCTTGTCAGGGATTCCCGGTTGGTGGGCGGGTAACCAAGCCCCTGCATTTTTTGAGGACAAAAAAGTATTCAGAGATTGAAAAACAAGGGAACACCCTTACATTCACTCTATCTGGCTCGACTGTGTGAGCCGGTTTTAAAGGACACCATGAAACGCATAATGTTATTGATAGTGACCAACCTTGCAGTCATGCTGGTGCTGGGCATTGTGGCCAGCTTGCTTGGCGTGAACCGTTTTCTGACGGCCAATGGCCTCAACCTCACCGCTTTGCTCGGCTTTGCCGCCATCATGGGCTTTGGCGGTGCTTTCATTTCTTTGTTGATCAGCAAGCCTATGGCCAAGTGGACCACGGGGGCGCAAGTCATCACTCAGCCGCAAAGCGCAGATGAAGCTTGGCTGGTCGATACCGTGAAACAACTGTCGCAACGCGCAGGCTTGGAAATGCCAGAGGTCGCTATTTACCAAGGTGAGCCGAATGCGTTTGCCACTGGTGCATTCCGCAATTCCGCCTTGGTGGCAGTGTCCACCGGTTTGCTGCAAGGCATGACCCGCGATGAAGTGGAAGCGGTGTTGGCACACGAAGTCGCGCACATACAAAACGGCGACATGGTCACGCTGACATTGGTACAGGGTGTACTCAATACGTTTGTGGTGTTTCTCAGTCGCGTCATTGGTTATGCGGTGGACAGTTTCTTGCGTAAAAACGACGAGGAAAACACCGGCCCCGGCATCGCCTATTACGTCACCAGCATCGTGCTCGACATTGTGCTGGGCATTGCTGCCAGCATCGTTGTGGCCTGGTTCAGCCGTCAGCGTGAATTCCGTGCGGATGCAGGTGCGGCTGCTTTGATGGGCCGCAAGCAACCCATGGTCAATGCATTGCAACGCTTGCAGCACATGCAGTCTGAAGGTCTGCCGCCTAGTTTGCAAGCCATGGGCATCAGCGGCGGCTTAGGCAAGATGTTCTCGTCTCACCCGCCTTTGGAGGAGCGTATTGCGGCTTTACAAAACGCGGCTTAAATAAAACCCATCAGTGAAACGCGATCAGCCCAGTGCCAGGGCGATCGCGTTTTTTTTCACCTGTGGTTTCGGACACTTGGGCAGATCAAACCAACTTCGCACATCCTCTTCCAAGCCCACGCCGTGCATGTAGTTGTAAATCGCTTTTTTCAAACCGCGTCCGAGCAAATCGTGGTCAGTGCCGGTGGGGTCTGTGAATCCCACATCGTTTTGAGCGAAACCACCCGCTGGTAATGGCAACAAACTCACACCATAAGCAGACGGGTTCATGCCCACCGGCGAGTGCACGGTGCAAGCAAAGCGGTGAAAAAACCCACTGTGTATGCAACCGTTTTCAAACAACTGGCGCACATACTCCAGCGAGTCCACCGTGTCTTGCACGGTTTGGGTGGGAAAGCCGTACATCAGGTAAGCGTGCACCAAAACACCTGCGCGGGCGAAGCCTTGTGTGACGCGCGCCACCTGTGCCACGGTCACGCCTTTTTGCATCAGCGTCAGCAATCGATCGGAGGCGACTTCCAAGCCGCCCGACATGGCAATGCATCCGCTCTCGGCCAGCAGTTCGCACAAGTCAGGCGTGAAGGTTTTTTCGAAACGTATATTGCCCCACCAAGTGAGTTGCAATTGACGGCGCAGTATTTCTTCGGCCATGGCTTTCAGCGCTTTGGGCGGCGCAGCTTCATCCACAAAATGAAAACCGGTTTGGCCGGTTTCTTCAATGATGCGTTCTATGCGATCGACCAGCGTGGTTGCCGTGGCCGCGTCATAGCGCGAGATGTAGTCGAGTGACACATCGCAAAAACTGCATTTCTTCCAATAGCACCCATGCGCGACAGTCAATTTATTCCAGCGTCCGTCGCTCCACAGCCGGTGCATGGGGTTGAGCATGTCCAGCAACGACAAATAATCGTGCAGCGGCAAGCCGTCCCAAGTGGGGGTGCCCACATCGTCAAACGCCACATCGGGTTCTGCCCAGTTGATGTATTTCACCGCGCCATCCACGCGCACAAAACTTCTCACCAAGCGTTGTTGTGAACGCTGGGCTTGCAGGTGTTCTATCAACGACAGCACCGGGCGTTCACCTGCGTCCAGCGTCACCACATCGACAAAGTCGAACACGCGCTGCTCGGTTAGAGAACGTAATTCGGTATTCACATAACCGCCGCCCAAACAAATCGTCACCTCAGGGTGATGTTGCTTGATGGTTTGTGCAATACGCAGCGCTGCATACACCGCGCCTGGAAAAGGCACAGACAACAACACCAGTGTGGGTTGATGTTGTTGCATGGCTTGCAGTGTCAGTTGCTGCAACAGCGAGTCAATCAAATTCGGCGGCGCAGCCAAGGCATCAGCAAGCGCATCAAAACTCGCTTGGCTGCCAGCCAAGGATTCACCGTAACGCACAAACTCAAAACGCGGATCCACCGCATCGCGCAACACATCGGCGATGTCGTTCAGGTACAGCGTGGCCAAATGCCGCGCCCGGTCTTGCTGACCCAAGGCGCCGAAAGCCCAACCGAGTGCGTCCCCACTCTCGTCGTCAAACGCATCAAGAGACGCAAAGCGCGGTCCTTCAGGCAGAAAACCACGTCCGGCGATGCGGTGGCACAACGTCGCGTCGCGGCCTTGCAAAAAAGCAATCGTTGGTGAAATGCTTTGTTGGTAACGCGGAAAATGGTCGAGAAATGCATTCACGCTGGCGCTGCGTTCGGTTTCGGGCATGGTTAAGGCCGTGTCCTGCACTTGCGCCAACACCGCAGGCGTTAACAATTGCAACACCAAAGCCAGCGCCAAATCAATTTGCTGAGACTCAACGCCACGGCTGCGCAAAAAACCCGTCAGGTAAGCGGTGGACGGGTAGGGCGTGTTGAGTTGCGTCATCGGCGGGATGACGCTGAGCACGCGCACCTGTGCGGGTGTAACAGCAGAGGCGGCGTGCAAAGTCAAACGATCAGACAAACAATATCAAGCGGGCAAATAACCTTCAACCGACAAATAGCGCTCGCCGGTGTCGTAGTTAAAGCCCAGCACCTTCGCGCCTGCGGGCAACTCAGGCAGCTTTTGTGCAATCGCAGCCAATGTGGCACCGCTGGAAATACCCACCAGCATGCCTTCTTCGCGGGCTGCACGCCGACCGTATTCGCGTGCGTCTTCGGCATCGACTTGAATCACGCCGGTGAGCAAATCGGTGTGCAGGTTTTTAGGCACAAAACCAGCGCCAATGCCTTGGATTGGATGCGGTGAGGGTGCACCACCGGAGATGACGGGCGAGGCTTTGGGTTCCACCGCAAACACTTGCAACTGCGGCCATTTTTCTTTCAAGACTTGCGCGCAACCTGTGAGGTGACCACCGGTGCCGACGCCCGTGATGATCGCGTCCAAACCTTCTGGGAAGTCCGCCAGAATTTCCAATGCGGTGGTGCGCACATGCACCGCGATATTGGCCGCGTTTTCAAACTGCTGAGGCATCCACGCGCCGGGGGTGGCATCCACCAATTCTTGCGCGCGGGAAATCGCGCCTTTCATGCCTTTTTCACGCGGTGTCAAATCGAATGTCGCGCCATAGGCCAGCATCAAACGACGGCGCTCAATCGACATGCTGTCGGGCATGACCAGCACCAGCTTGTAGCCTTTGACCGCAGCCACCATGGCCAGCCCGACACCGGTGTTACCTGAAGTGGGTTCGATGATGGTGCCACCGGGTTTGAGTACGCCAGATTTCTCGGCATCTTCCACCATGGACAAAGCGATCCGGTCTTTGATGGAACCACCTGGGTTGCTGCGCTCTGACTTGATCCACACGTTGTGATTCGCACCGAACAAACGGTTGATGCGTATATGCGGCGTGTGGCCGATGGTTTCCAAAATAGTGTGGGCTTTCATGCGTATGTTCCTTGTTCAGTGTGAGTGATTTTGCAACAGTTGTGTGGCGAGCGCTTCACCCAGCTTGATGCCATCAACAGCAGCGGACAAAATGCCGCCCGCATAACCCGCACCTTCGCCGCCGGGGTACAGGCCGCGCATGGTTGGGCTTTGCAAACCGACGTCGCGTTCAATCCGCAAGGGCGATGAAGTGCGTGTTTCCACGCCAGTGAGCACTGCATCTGCGCGGTCAAAGCCTTTGATTTTTTTCCCAAACACGGGCAATGCTTCGCGCATGGCGTCCGTTGCGTAAGCAGGCAGCACGTTGTGAAAACTCGTCATGTGTACGCCGGGTTGGTAAGAAGGCTCGACATCGCCCAAAGCCGCAGACGCTTTGCCTGCGAGCAAATCGCCCACCAGTTGCGCCGGGGCTTGGTAATTGCTGCCACCGGCGACAAAGGCAGCAGACTCAAGTTGACGTTGCAGCACCATGCCCGCCAACGGATGAAAACCATCTGCGGTATCCAAAGTGTCCAAGCGCACAGCGTTGCCGAGTTCTTGTCCGAGTGTGTCTTCAAAAGACGCTGCATCTGTCGGGTAATCGCCGGGGTCAATGCCGACAACAATGCCTGCGTTTGCGTTGCGCTCATTGCGCGAATATTGGCTCATGCCGTTGGTGACCACGCGTGCGGCTTCGCTGGTGGCCGCGACCACCGTGCCGCCCGGGCACATGCAAAAGCTGTAGACCGCGCGACCGTTGGCTGCGTGGTGCACCAGCTTGTAATCAGCCGCGCCCAGCATCGGGTGACCGGCGTGCATCCCCCAACGTGCTTTGTCAATCACACTTTGCGGATGCTCAATGCGCACACCGATAGAAAACGCTTTGGCAGTCATCGCGACACCATGCCTGTGCAACATGGTGAAGCTGTCGCGCGCGCTGTGGCCCAGAGCCATCACCACATGGTGTGCGTTCAATGTGTAACGCTCGCCGCTGTCTTGTTGCAGTATGTGCAGCGCTTGCATTTGCTTTTGTGCGCCTTGCTGTTCATGCGAAATATCAACCACGCGTTGGTTGAACCGCACTTCACCGCCGAGCCGGATGATGTGCTCGCGCAAACCTTCAACCACCTTGACCAATTTGAACGTGCCTATGTGCGGATGCGCCGCCCACAAAATTTCTTCGGGCGCGCCGAAGTTCACAAACTCTTGCATCACCTTGCGACCCAGATGGCGCGGGTCTTTGATTTGGCTGTAGAGCTTGCCGTCGGAAAACGTGCCCGCGCCGCCTTCGCCGAATTGCACATTGCTCTCGGGTTTCAGCACCGACTTGCGCCACAAGCCCCAAGTGTCCTTCGTGCGCTGGCGCACCGGCGGCCCGCGCTCAATGACGATGGGCTTCAAGCCCATTTGCGCGAGCACCAATGCAGCAAACATGCCGCAAGGACCGAAGCCAACCACCACCGGGCGCTGGCCGTCTAGAGGGCTCCAATTCGCAGGCGCTTGCACAGGTGCGCGCCACACCATGTCGGGCGTGGCTTGTATCTGCGGATTCGCGACGTGCTGTTGCAGCAGTTGCGTTTCTTGCGCTGCCTTATGCAGTGAGATGTCAACGATGTAGACCACCAACAGGTTTTGTTTGCGCGCATCGAAACTGCGTTTGAACACATTCAATGTGGCGATGTCTTCTTTAGGGATGTCTAGTGCTTGGGCAACCAGTTCGCACAACACAGCATCAGGGTGCGGCGGCAGATGCCGGTCGGCTTCGGTTTCGGCGGGGGCGTCGGCGGCGCGCGGCAGTTGCAGCGGCAGGGCCGACAAAGGCAGCTTGAGTTCGGATAAGCGGATCATGTGCGGGGCCCGTGGTTATCGGGCAGTGACGATGCGAAGTATCGATTTTAGGCGGGTTGACTTGGCAGGCACATTTTGTAGCCGCATATGAGTACCCAAGGGACATAGCTTGCGCAAGATTATAAAATGTCATAACATACAAGCATTGCTACTTCAGGAGACTCACCATGAGCCTGAACACCTATTCCAGCCGCGAATTCACCCGGGACGTCAGCGCAGCCAAACGTGCCGCCGAGCGCAGTCCGGTCATCATCACCGATCGTGGCAAACCGTCTTACGCATTGCTCAATATCCGTGACTATTACCAG
>CAMDJS010000086.1 GCA_945900685.1 Bordetella parapertussis | reverse complement strand
GCATTGCGTTTGGCCGGGCGTGAGAGGCGAACCACGGCAACGTCGTCGTGCATTTCAAAATGGAGGTCTGGATTGAGGCGGGTCATGTTTGAATGGTCAAGTGAATTCGATGAAAACTGTCGGGCTGTGGAGGCCTTGCGCCAAGCTTTTGATAGCCAGCTGAAAAATGCTCAATCTCAGCTGGTTATAGTCAATCAAACTATCTTAAACGACCATGAAACACCAAGACCTGATCGCCGTCGACATTCACACTCACGCTGAAGTCAGTTGCTGGAACCCGTTTGACAACTACGGCGAAGAGTATGACCGCGCCGCTGACAAATACTTCGGCTCCGACCGCCGTCCCACCATCGAAGAAACGGTGGCGTACTACCGCGAGCGAAAAATCGGTTTGGTCATGTTCACCGTGGACGCTGAATCACACATGGGGCGACGCCGTATACCGAACGAAGAAATCGCCAAAGCCGCGCGCGATAACAGCGACATGATGATTGCGTTCGCCAGCATCGACCCTCACAAAGGCAAGATGGGTGCGCGCGAAGCCGAACGTTTGATCAAAGAGGAGGGCGTGCGCGGCTTCAAATTTCATCCGACTGTGCAAGGCTGCCACCCCTACGACAAAATGGCCTGGCCGATTTATGAAGTGATCAACGCACACAAACTGCCCGCGATTTTTCACACGGGTCACAGCGGTATCGGCAGCGGCATGCGTTGCGGTGGCGGCCTGCGTTTGGCCTACAGCAACCCCATGCACTTGGACGACGTGGCCGCCGATTGGGGAGACATGCAAATTGTCATGGCCCACCCCAGCTTTCCTTGGCAAGATGAAGCCTTGAGCGTGGCCATGCACAAACCGAACGTCTGGTTAGACCTGTCAGGTTGGAGCCCGAAATACTTCCCCAAAAGCTTGATTCAATACTCGAACACTTTGCTCAAAGACCGCGTGTTGTTCGGCAGCGATTACCCGCTGATTACCCCTGAGCGTTGGATGAAAGACTTTGAAGTAGCGGGCTTCAAGCCTGAGGTGATGCCCGGGATTTTGAAGGGCAATGCGGTGAGGTTGTTGGGGTTGTGATTCATTCAATGTCCACATGATTGTTGGGGATGTCCAAGCAACAATGAAGGGAGAGGTGCTTTCATTGAGGCCTATAACCATGTTGACGATCTGGGCTATGAAAACAAAGCGATTGGGTTACAGGGGAACTACTTAGACTGCGACAAAAAACTTGATCCTAGAATGATTTAAGTTTTCGGACACGTCACTCTTTAGGAAGTTGCATGATAGTTCTCGCTTGGCTGTTTGGTTTGGTGGTTCTGGTGGTCGTCATAGCGGCCTTGGTAACTTTTCTCAATCTCTTCTATCGCAAGTCAAGTCGTGACGTTGCCATTATTCGCACCGGTTTCGGTGGACAAAAAACCCTCATCTCTGGCGGATGTTTATCTCTGCCGTTTTTACACAAGATCGATGAAATCAACCTGCGCACCATCCGCGTCGAAGTGCGTCGGGTCGCTGAAAAATCTCTCATCACAGAAGACCGCATGCGGGTGGATGCAGAGCTAGAGTTTTACGTGCGTGTGCAACCCACCATTGAAGGTGTGGCCACAGCGGCCCAGTCATTAGGCTCCAAAGCCTTCAACCCTGAAGGCATGCGCAACTTGCTTGAAGGCCGTTTCATTGACGCGGTGCAAGCGATTGCTGCCAGCCGCACCATGGACCAAATCCACGAGAAGCGCTCGCAATTCGTGTCTGACATTTCTGCTTTGCTCAAAGGCAATTTGGCCGAAAACGGTGTGGTGCTTGATTCGGTGTCTTTGACTCGTTTAGACCAAACTTCTTTTTCAGCGCTTGACGAAAACAACGCATTCAACTCTGTTGGTATGCGTCGCTTGGCCGAAATCATTGCAGTCAACCGCAAAAAGCGTGTGCAAATTGAATCTGAGGCTGACATCTCTGTGCGTCAAACCCAGTTGGATGCCACCAAGCAGCGTTTGTTACTGAACCAACAGGAAGAAGAAGCGCAAATCAATCAACGCCTTGAGATAGAAAAAATCAAGGCACTCAGTGAGTCGCAAACCGCGCGTTCCCGCGAGGAATCACAGGCTGCTTCTGAGGCCGCACGCATCTCCCGCGAGCAAGAAACCCGCATGCGCGAGATCGAAAAACAGCGTGAACTGCGCAAATCTGAAATTGAAGCGCAACTCAACTCTGAAGTCCGCAAATTGGACAGTTCCATCACTTTGTCAGTCAAGCAAGCCGAAGAAGCGCATGCTCAAGCGGCTGCCGAATTGGCTCGTACCGAAGTGATTTTGGCGCAAGAAAAAGTACAAACCGACCGCGAACGTGCGGTGGCAGATCGCTCACTTGAAATGGCTGTCAAGCGAGTGAAAGAGGCGGGCGAAGTCGCGGAAGCCAACGCAGCCACCGAAGTTATTGTGTTGCTCAAGCGTGCCAAGGCTGAAGCCGAAGCCACGCACACGCGTGCCGCTGCTGAAAAAGCCCGCATGCTCGCCGAGTCCGAAGGCTCACGTGCTTTGATCGATGCAGAAAACGCACTCAGCACGCCTGTGCTGCACATGAAGCTTGAGCAATACCGTCTCGACCGCTTGCCCGAAATCATGTCTCACATGATGAAGCCTATCGAAAAAATCGACAGTATCCGTATCAACCATGTCAGCGGTTTTGGAGCCACCAATGGTGCAGGCGCCGATGGTGCCTCAGGGTCTTCAGATGGCGGCGGGGCAGGCAAGCCGCCAGTCACGCAAGTCATGGACAGCATTTTGGGTATGGCTTTGCAATTGCCTGCTCTCAAAAGCATTGGTGACCAGATAGGCGTTGACCTGTCCGGCTCTATCAACGCAGCCAGCGGCAAACCCGCTCCAAGTGCTGACAAGTAATTTAACTTGTCATATTTCTCCCTCTTTTCACTTCCCCAACCCACGAGCAGATTGCTCAATTTTCAGGAGTAACACCATGAGCTTTTCACGTCGCCAATTTTTGGCAGGAACTGGTTCAGCCGGTCTGACCGCACTGGGCACCACGATTCCCTTTGAGATGGTTTTGGCACAGGGTGCGCCCATCAAACTCGGTTCCATTCTTGACAACTCCGGCAACCTAGACGCCTATGGCAAGCCCATGGTGATGGCCACCACATTGGCTGCTGAAGAAATCAACGCTGGCGGTGGCTTGCTTGGTCGCAAAATCCAAGTCGTGCAATATGACTCACAGTCTGACATTGCGCTCTATACCAAGTACGCACAACAACTGACCCGCGACGACAAAGTCGATGTCACCCACGGCGGCATCACTTCAGCTTCACGAGAAGCCATTCGCCAGACATTTCACCGCGCCAATTCACTCTACTTTTACAACGTGTTGTACGAAGGCGGCGTATGTGACCGCAACATCGTTTGCACCGGCACCACACCTGCACAAGCGGTCGAGCCGATTGTGGAAGTGGCACTGAAGCAATGGGGCAACACCGCCTATGTGCTCGCTGCGGACTACAACTACGGTCAGATCACGGCCAAGTGGTTGACACACTACATCAAAAAAGGTGGCGGCAAAGTGGTGCAAACCAACTTCTTCCCCTTGGATGTGTCTGACTTCGGTTCAACCATTGCCAAGATCCAGCAAGAGAAGCCCAAGTTTGTCGTGGCCGCTTTGGTCGGTGGCGCGCACATGTCTTTCTTCCGCCAGTGGGCAGCATCTGGCATGAACAAAAAGATTCCTTTGTGCTCCACCACCTTCGGTGTGGGCAACGAGCATCTGGCTTTGTCTGCGGCAGAAGGCGACGGCATCTTGATCGCTGGTAACTACAGCCAGGAAAATGCCAACCCCGCCAACAAAGACTTTTTGGCGAAATGGGCCAAGCGTTTCGGCGACACCAAACTGGTTCACGAAATCGCAGTGTCTCAGTACCAAGGCATCATGTTGTGGGCAGCTTGCGTCAAGAAAGCGGGTTCACTGGACCGCGAAAAAATGTTGGCAGCCATCGAATCCGGTGTCAGCATTCAAGGTCCTGGCGGCACGGTCACCCTCGACCCGAAAACCCACCACGCCATTTTGGACATCAACGTGATGGAAGTGAAAAACCAAAAACTCACTATCAAGCAGCAGTTCAAAGCGCGTCCTCCTTCAGACACGCTCCAATTCTGTGACTTGCAGAAAAATCCGAAAGACAACAAACAGTACGAAGTGAAGATTTAAACCTTGTCGGATCGCATCCCGGTTCATGTGAGCCGGGATGCTCAAGTTTCAGAGAGTAAGCATGGATTACGCAGCGGTTGTTCTTCTAGAAATCATTTACATGATTGCCTTTTTGGTGCTGACCAGCGCCGGACTGGCCGTGGTGTTTGGCATGATGCGGGTGATCAATCTGGCGCACGGTGAGTTCGTCATGATTGGCGGCTACACCACCATTGCTTGTGCCAAAGCAGACATCAATATTTATTTCGCCATGCTGGTGATTTCACCGCTGGTCGTCGGTATTTTGGGCTTGCTGGTGGAACGATTGGTGGTGCGTCAGTTGTACGGCCGCATGATCGACACCATGCTGGCTACTTGGGGTTTGTCTCTGCTGATGGTGGGTCTCGTGACCTTCATTTTTGGCAACACGGCAGTCAGTGTGCCGGCTCCCATTCCAGGCTATGAACTCGGCGAATTCCAAATGGGCGGCTACAACCTGTTCATCATCGGTATCGCCACGTTGTTGATTTTGTGTATGTGGCTGGTGATGCGTTTCACCCGTTTCGGTTTGGTGGCGCGCGGTGCCATGCAAAGTGCCGATGTGGCCTCATCTTTGGGTTACGACCCCAAGCGTGTGTATATGTGGACTTTCACGGTCGGCGCGGCTTTATCCGGTCTGGCCGGTGGTGTGTTGGCGCCGTTGACAGGCTTGTTGCCGTCATCCGGTGGTGCATACATCGCCAAGGCTTTCATCACGGTCATTACCGGCGGTGCTGCGGTCATCACCGGCACACTTTCAAGCTCAGTGATTTTCGGCACCATCAATCAGGTGGTGTCATTCGGTTCCACCCCCGTCATTGGAGAGATAGTCATGCTGGCATTTGCCGTGGTGTTGCTGCGCCTCATGCCGCAAGGTATCACCGGTCGCTTTTTCCGTAACGCACCATGATTGGAGACGCCGCCAAATTCTCCAGCGCAGGTCGCACCCATTGGGGTTGGATCATCGGCATCACGATCCTGCTGCTGCTGCTGCCTGCGGTGTTTGACACCAACACACCCACACTCTTAGGCATCTGGGCATTGTTTGCTTTGTCTTTGGGTTTGATGTGGGGCTATGCGGGCATCCTGAGTTTTGGTCACGCCGCGTATTTCGGATTGGGTGCTTACACCTATGCCATCACTTCGATGAACCTAGGTGAAAGCACGGCGGCGTGGATGCTAGCCATCTTGGTCCCTGCATTTGTGGCGGCACTCATAGGCGCCATGATGTTTTACGGTCGCATCAGCGATGTCTACATGGGCGTCATCACTTTGGTGTTTTCGCTGATCATGGCCAAGTTCATGGGCGCGACCGCAGGCGACGCCTACAGCATCGGGAACGCCCGACTCGGTGGCTTCAACGGCATTCCGGCTTTTCCTGTTTTGAATGTGCCGGGCGACCCGAGCGCGCCCATCATCGGCACCGCCTTGTATTACGTGGTTTTGTGTTGTCTGGTGTTTTGCTACTTGATTTCGCGTTGGGTGTTGTCAAGCGCTTTCGGACGCGTTTTGCTTGGCATCCGCGAAAACGAATCACGCATTGAATTGTTGGGCTACAACGCACCTGCCTACAAGACCGGCATTTTTGCTTTGTCTGCTGCCATGGCAGGCATGGCAGGTTGTTTGTTTGCAAGTTGGGCGGAGATCGTCACACCGGCACTGTTTGGTTTGGGTCAATCGGTGGAGGTCATCATTTGGGTGATTGCAGGCGGCCTCGGCACCTTGATGGGGCCGGTCATTGGCGCGGTGTTGTTAGGCACCATGAAGCTGCTGCTCGGCGGTCAAACTTTCGTCGACAACTCCTTGGTCATTGGTGCTATTTTGGTGTTGGTGGTCTTGTTGTTGCCACGGGGTTTGTTGCCCACGGTCATGGGTTGGAGTAAAAAGCAAGGTGACCGCAGTGTCAGCCGTGCGCGCAACAACAGCATGCGCCGCCGTGCAGGCGAGCGTCGCCAGCCACGTGCCTCAGCCGGACATGACAAAAGCGGAGGCCAATCATGAGTGAAATGATTGTCGAGACCCGCGATTTGTCCATGCGTTTTGGCGGCGTATTGGCTGTCAACAACGTGAATTTCAATTTGCGCGAACGCGAACTGCGTTGCCTCATCGGCCCCAACGGCGCAGGCAAAAGCACCTTGTTCAAATGCATGACCGGTTTGCACCAGATCAACCACAGCAACGGCCGTGTGTTCATTCGAGGTCACGATGTCACCGGTTGGAGACCGCACGAAATTGTGCAACTCGGGGTGGGCATCAAAACCCAGGTGCCTTCGGTTATGAATGGTTTGACAGTGTGGGAAAACTTGTGGCTGTCGGCACGCCGTATCCATGGCAAAAACGGTGCTTCCTCTGAAGTAGACCGTGTGATTGAAGAGCTGGGTTTGCAAACGCACGTGCGTCGCATGGTGGGCGAACTCGCGCACGGTCAGCGTCAAATTGTCGAGATCGGTTTGGTCTTGTGCCAACGTCCCAAACTGGTGTTGCTCGACGAACCTGCTGCTGGCATCACCGGTGCCGAAGCCGATCGTCTGGTTGAATTGATTCACGGCATCAACCAGCAAGCCGCCGTGGTGGTGGTTGACCACGATATGAATTTTGTCCGCATGCTCGGCGGCTCGGTCACGGTGTTGCACCAAGGTGCAGTGCTGATGGAGGGTGCCACAGACGCGGTGATGAATAACGCCAAAGTGCGTGAGGTTTACATTGGCAACCGGGCGAAATAAGCATGGCTGAGTCACATCACTCCCACACCGACCCATTTGACCGCGCCGACGTGGTGTTGCAAGTCGCTGACTTGCGCGCCGGTTATGGCCGCGTGCCTGTGCTTCACGGCGTCAATTTGCAAATCCACGAAGGCGAGGCGGTCGGCATCGTCGGCCACAACGGCATGGGCAAAACCACGCTGCTCAAAGTCATCATGGGACTTATGCCCTCTACCGGCGGGCGCATTGAACTCGACGGCACAGACGCCACCGGTTCTGCCGCGCACCAGCGTTCGCAAATGGGCATTGGTTATGTGCCGCAAGGCCGTGGCATTTTGCCGGGACTGACCGCACTTGAAAACCTGCGCATGGCTTGGCGCGAAGACATCGGTGAGACCGAAGAGCAAGCGGTGGAGCGAGTGGTCGATCAGTTCCCGCGTTTGCGTGTGCTGCTAGACCGCAAAGGTGGTTCTTTGTCAGGCGGCGAGCAACAAATTTTGGCCTTGGCACGCGCACTGGTTCCCAAGCCTTGGTTGTTGTTGCTGGACGAGCCCAGTGAAGGCATTCAACCGTCCATCGTGCAAGAGATTGGCGCCACGCTGGCTCGCCTGCGGGATGAATTCGGTTTGGCCTTGATCATTGTTGAACAAAATCTGGACTTGGTGCTAGATGTTGCACACCGCGTCGTGGTGTTTGAGCGCGGCACCATACTTAAAGAATTGCATGCCAGCCAATTGAGCGGCGGCGGTTTGAGTGAACTGCTGGGCATGGGCTCGGCGCGCATGACACACAGCCCGCACACGCAAGCAGCCAAACCTGCAAGCGCGCACAACCCAGCGCCTGCATCACATTCATCAAAGCACACACCGTCTGCACCTGCAAGCGTCCATGCCCATTCGGAACATGCAAGTGAGCACAGTCGTCCATCGGTCAAATCTTCTTCTACCAACAAGCGGTCGCATTCAACCGCCATCGAATCTAAGGCCACCGGCCCCGGGGGAATCATGTCTACTGTCAAACGTCCAACTGTCGATCAAATGCACGCCATTGTCGAATCGCTGCATATGAACATGTCATCCCGCGAAGTGGCTGAATACCTTGAAATCATGGAAGGCACTTTCCAGTCTTACGACCGATTGACGCAGCTGCCTGACAACCTGCCGCCGGTTCGCTACCCGCGCACCCCCGGCATCAAACCGAGTGCGGCAGACAACCCGCTGAACGCTTGGGCCGTCAAGAGCGAAGTGCGTGGCGCTGCCCACGGCCCCTTAAGCGGCAAACGTGTGGTGCTCAAAGACAACGTGTGTCTCGCTGGCGTGCCCATGATGAACGGTGCTTCTTCGTTGGAAGGCTATGTGCCCGATGTGGACGCTACTTTGGTCACGCGCATTTTGGATGCCGGTGGCACCATCGCAGGCAAAGCGCATTGCGAGTATTTCTGTTTGTCTGGCGGCAGCCACACCAATGCCGCAGGCCCGGTTCACAACCCTTACCGTTACGGCTACTCCGCCGGCGGCTCGTCATCCGGCTCGGCTGCTTTGGTGGGTGCAGGTGAACTCGATTTGGCCATTGGCGGTGACCAAGGCGGCTCTATCCGCATGCCTGCTTCATGGTGCGGCATTTACGGCATGAAACCTACGCATGGCTTGGTGCCCTACACAGGCATCATGCCGATTGAAGCCACCATCGACCATGCAGGACCCATGACAGCCAATGTGGCGGACAACGCTTTGTTGCTCGAAGTGATTGCAGGCGCTGACGGTTTGGATCCGCGCCAATACAGCCCGCGCGTGGACAGATACACCGCCGC
>CAMDJS010000085.1 GCA_945900685.1 Bordetella parapertussis | reverse complement strand
CCTGCGGCGGGCGCGTTGTGCATGTCTGTCGTGATCACCCGTTGGCCGATCCAGCGCAACGTAGGCTACAAGTTGTTGGCTGCCGTGGCGGTGTTTGGCTTGTCTTTGATAGTGTTTGGCCTGTCAGACAGTTTTGTCTTGTCGATGGTGGCGCTGGCGGTGAGCGGGGCGGCAGATAACATCAGTGTCGTCACTCGCTTGACGCTCATGCAAATGGAAACGCCGGATGAGATGCGTGGTCGAGTGGCTGCGGTCAATGGCGTGTTCATCGGCGCATCCAATGAATTGGGCGAATTTGAATCCGGGCTGACGGCGGCCTTGTGGGGTCCTGTCGTGTCTGTGGTGGCCGGCGGCATAGGCACTGTTTTGATCGCTGCGGCTTGGCTCAAACTGTTTCCTGCTTTGGCCAGACGCAATACATTGTGATTACCGCACTACCCCGTTCCGGTTAGGGGCATGTCTCATGGCCAGTCCGGCTTTGGTCCCCAGATGCCAAACTTGTTTGTCTACTAAGGAATCAGGCATGCGGTTCAACAAGGTTCTTTTCGCATTTTCAAGCGTGTGGCTGTGCAGTTCAGTCATGGCCGCCAATGATTTCAAACAAATCGAATACACGCCACCTGAAATCGATTACGACGTCATTGGCCGTTTATGGGATTTTGTGAAAACAAGCACACACGCACCTGCGGATTTGCCGCCACCTAAATTGGTTTTGGACTGGCATGTGCCGCCTTTTGCTCGCATGGGTTTTCAATACCCGACCGAGCAATTTCCTGAGTATGCAATGCAAATCAGTATCGCCCCGCGCACTATCGAGCAGTACAGCAAGGAAATGGTGACCTGGGGGGTAGGCCATGAACTGGTGCACTATGCATTCATTTTGCGAGAGAACAGATGGCAACGCGGACAAGCCACTTTTCAAGACCAACTCAAACACCATTGCAACCCAGAGTTCAAGCATTTGACACGCGCGATTGCGGATCAAATTTGGCACATCTATCACAGCGACACGCAGCGCGCGGCCATGTATGACGAGGTTGAGAAAAGCTGCTTCAACGAACCCAACCAATGAAGTTGAGTTAACTCCCCACTTGACACAGAAAACCCGCTTGGCAAACGAAATAAGGCCTGGGCTCAGGGCATTGTTTGATTACTCCAACATCGCCGCAATCTGTGCATGACCGGCTTCTTTGGCCATCTCCAAAGCGGTTAATCCACGCTCGTCTTTCAGGCCTTTGTTCGCGCCTTTGGTCACTAAAAAACGCGCAGTGTCTGCGTGACCTTGACCGGCCGCCCACATGAGCGGCGTCAATCCATCAATGTAGGCAGCATCTATCAAAGCACCTGCATTGACCAGTTGCTCCACCACCTTGCTATGCCCCATGCCAGCGGCATACACCAGTGCCGATTTATGCAACCTGTCTTCTTCTTCTAGCTTGGCCCCTTTTTCAATCAACAAAGCCACCATCCTGTGGTTACCAGCGTAGGAAGCGGCAATCAGTGGGGTGACTTTTTCGAGTGAAGCCAGGTTCACATCGGCACCGCCGTCCAACATCATTTTGAAAATCTCCATGTGGTCTTTTTCAATCGACATGAACAGCGAGGTTTTGCCTTGCCGGTTACGTGAATTGGGTAGCGCCCCGCGCGCGAGGCTTTTCTTCACACCTTCGACATCACTTTGGCGAGCAGCGACCAACAATTGGGCATTGAGGGTGAAGGTGGAGTCGTTTTGGGCAAAGGCGGCAGGGCACAAGCCCAACAGCAAAGCGAGTCCCATAGTAAGCAGTTTGGTGTATTTAATCATTTTTATCAAAGTCCTTGGGTGTTTGAATTGCATGGCATAGGCTGTCAAGGTCTTAAGGGTTTTCCCGTTTAAGGTATTGCAACCTAGTGCAATTCAACAGTGCGTGGTTAAGATGGGTATATGGGAATTTTTCCTTGACGCCGATTTTTGTTTTCACAGCATAAGGTTAGCGCAAGATTTAAAACCCAGACTTCGGGACAGGAAATGCGGTTTAAATTTCAATTTAAATCCTCAAACCTATCTGGTTTATCAAACATGGCCGAAAGGCTGAAGGAGCACACATGCACACATACGGAAAGAAAATTTCCCAAACCATCGCCTGCATCGCAGTTGGTGTTTTGTCAGCCGGGTTCGCCCAGGCAGATGTCAGTCAGTCACAGTTGACTGCTGCTGACAAGGACGGCAACAACTTCTTGCATACCAATGCAAATTACGCCAACAGCCGTTACTACCCTGCCAAACAAATTGACACCAGCAACGTCAGCAAACTGCGTCCAGCATTCACCTTCCAGACCGAAGTCTTGGAGTCTATGCAAACTGCCCCGATCGTTGTGGATGGCACGATGTACATCACCACGTCTTACAACCACGTGTACGCGATTGACCCTGTCTCTGGCAAGCAAAAGTGGCACTACAAGCACAAGATGGGTCCAGTCACCACTTACTGCTGCGGTCCTAATAACCGTGGTGTCGCCATCATGGGCGGCCATGTGTTCATGGGTACCTTGGACGCTAAATTGGTCGCACTCGATGCCAAAACAGGCAAGCTGACGTGGGAAACACAAATCGCTGACCCAGAATTGGGCTACTCAGAAACCATGGCGCCTGTGGCTGTCAATGGTCGCATTTTGATCGGTACCAACGGTGGCGAATACGGCATTCGCGGTTTCGTCAAATCTTTTGACGCCAAAGACGGCAAATTGCAGTGGACTTTCCACACCATTCCTGAAAAAGGCCATGAAGGTGTGTGGGCTGCCAATGACGCAACCGGCCGCAACATGAAGCGTGACATCCCTGCTGAAAAAGCTCAGTTGGCCAAGCAAGGCGGCGACTTCTACAAAACCCTGGGCGGCGGCGTGTGGATGGCTCCTGCTGTTGACACCGAAACCAACACAGTGTTCTTCGTGGTGGGTAACCCCAGCCCTGACTTGTATGGCGTAGAGCGTCCCGGTGACAACCTGTACACAGACTCTATCGTTGCTGTGGACCTGAACTCCGGCAAGTACAAGTGGCACTACCAGTATGTTGCTCACGACGTGTGGGACTTGGATTCAGTGTCTCCTGTGATCTTGACTGAAGCAGCTGGCAAAGACGGCAAGATGACCAAAGTGGCCATCCATGCGGGCAAAACCGGCCACGTCTATGTGCATGACCGCAACACCGGGGCACTGATCCGCTTCTCTGAAGCCATGGTTCCTCAAGAAGGCCTGTGGACATTGCCCACCAAAGAAGGTGCCAAGATGATGTTGGGTGCCAACGGTGGTGTGGAATGGAGCCCGATGGCTATTCACCCTGAAGCGCGCTTGGCATTCGCCGCCAATTTGCTGCAGCCTATGACTTACCACGTGGAAGCTTCCAAGTATCCCGGTGGCAAGCTGTGGTTGGGTGGTGCATTCAAAACCATTCCTAGCGAAAAGCAAAGCGGTCGTTTGTCTGCTGTGAATATCGACACCGGCAAAGTGGCATGGAAATTTGACACAGACGAGCCTTTGATCGGTGGCGTGTTGGCAACTGCTGGCGGCCTGGTGTTCAACGGCGAAGCCAATGGTTTGTTCCGCGCTTTCGATGCCAAAAACGGCAAGAAACTGTGGGAATACCAAACCGGTGCTGGGGTCAATGCACCTGCTGTGTCTTACACCATCGGTGGCAAGCAGTACATTGCCGTGGCAGCTGGCGGTAACAACCAGATCGATGCCAAGCGCGGCAATTCAGTGGTTGTGTTCGCACTCCCCTGAACTGACTGAACCTTAGCTGAGGCCTGTGTGCATGCAAGTGCACCCAGGCCTTTTTTTGATATCAGGACTTTGAAATTTGTATGAAAACCAACTCCTTTTTTTCTTCAGTCACATTGGCTTTTTTGTTGCCTCTTTTGTCATTGACCGGTTTCGCTGAAGTACCCGCCAAAGCGGCTGCTTGTTTCGGCTGTCATGGCGTGAACGGCAACTCCGTCATGCCCAACACACCAAGTCTGGCCGGTCAGAACTCACGCTACATCTATTTGCAGTTGCGCGATTTCCAAGAAGGCCGTCGTGACAACGCCATGATGACGCCCATGACCGCCGGCTTAAGCCGCGACGATATGCGCGAACTGGCTGATTACTTCTCCAAGCAAAAACTCACCAGCAAAAACTTCAAGGCTGACCCCGAAAAGGCTCAAAAAGGGCTTGCCAAAGCCAATGAAACTTTATGCGCCATGTGCCATTTGGGTGAGTTCAAAGGCCAAAATGAGATTCCCAAAGTGGCTGGTCAAAATTACGATTACGTGATTAAATCCCTCAAGGATTTCAAAGCCAAAAACCGCACCAATGATGCTGGCAACATGACCAGTGTGGCCAGTACCTTGAGCGATCAGGACATTGAAAATCTAGGACACTACATTGCTGGATTGAATTAATCACTAAACCTTATGCCGATAGCCCAAACCCACACGCCAGAGCCTGACGTCTACCGTGATCCTTGGCGCTGGGTTTGGATGATTTCTTTGCTTTCGCCTGCGTTGGTGGCCGCCGGCCCCCTCTTGATGTTGTGGACCTCAGAGGTCACTGCGCTTTGGTGGCCTTTGCTGTTTTTGTACGTGGCGGTGCCTTTGGCGGATGCGTTAATTCCGCCTTCACGCAGCAACCCGCCCGAATCAGCCGTGCCGCAATTGGAAAACGACCGCTACTACAGGTACATCACTTATGCGTTGGTGCCGGTCTTGTGGGCCGCGTTCATTTTTTCTGCTTGGTTTGTAGCCCGCCATGATTTGCCTTGGCATGGTTGGCTGGCCATGGTGTTGGCTGCCGGTGCCGTCGGCGGCTTTGGCATCAACCTAGCGCATGAGATGGGTCACAAGCACAACCGCCTCGAGCGCTTGTTGGCTTTGTGGGTGTTGGCGCCGAGTTTGTACGGCCATTTTTGTATTGAACATAACCGGGGTCACCATGTGGAGGTGGCTACACCGCATGACACGGCATCCTCACGCATGGGGGAATCGATTTGGCGCTTTGTGTGGCGCGAAATGCCCGGCGGTTGGTTGCGCGCTTGGTCGTATGAGCAACAGCGTTTGCAGCATTTGAATTTGCACACCTATTCTTGGCATAACCAGATATTGCAAGGTTTGGCTATCGGTTTGGGTTTGTGGATCGGTCTGTGTGTGTGGCTGGGACCGCAAATACTCGCGTTTTTGGTGCTGGTGGCTGCGTGGACCAATTTTCAATTGACGTCAGCCAACTATGTAGAACATTACGGATTGAAGAGGCTTGAGTTGGAGAACGGTTCATTTGAACGTTGTCAACCGCGCCATTCATGGAACAGCAACCATGTGCTTTCCAATTGGATGCTGTTTCATTTGCAACGACATGCGGACCACCATGCACATGCCGCAAGACGTTACCAAGCACTGCGTCATTTTGATGATGCACCGCAACTGCCTAGCGGCTACGCGGGTATGTTTTTGGTGGCTTACTTACCGCCGTTGTGGTTTGCTGTGATGAACCCGAGGCTTCTCAAGGCGGTTGATGGCGATGTGCAGCGCATCAATTTTGAGCCTACACAACGTGATGCGCTATGTAGGCGTTACGGATTGGAGTGATAGGACGCGGGTGCCGTGCTTGCAGCCCGGCCGCTGCACGCAGCGCTCGGGCTTTGTCCGTTTTTTGGTCTGCGTTCACATTGGCTACGCCAATATGAACTCCGCCCAAAAACCGATGCCTTGCTAACGCAAGGTGGGCTTACAGCCCAGCAGCAGCACGGAGTGCTGCTGCCTTATCGGTTTTTTCCCAAGTGAACTCGGGTTCGTCGCGTCCAAAGTGACCGTAGGCTGCTGTCTTTTCATAGATAGGACGCAGCAAATCCAGCATCAAAATAATGCCTTTGGGGCGCAGATCGAAATGCTCGTTCACCAAAGCGGCGATTTTCTCGTCGCTGATCACGCCGGTGCCTTGGGTATTCACCGTCACGTTCATGGGCTTGGCCACACCAATGGCATACGCCACTTGCACTTGGCACTGGGTGGCCAGTCCGGCAGCCACCACATTTTTCGCAACATAACGCGCTGCATAAGCCGCTGAGCGGTCCACCTTGCTCGGGTCTTTGCCGCTGAATGCACCGCCGCCGTGCGGGCAGGCGCCGCCGTAGGTGTCGACAATGATTTTGCGTCCGGTCAAACCGCAATCGCCTTGCGGGCCACCGACCACAAAACGGCCAGTCGGGTTGATCAGGTAACGCGTGTCTTTCAGCCATTCTTTGGGCAGCACAGGCTTGATGATTTCTTCGATCACAGCTTCAATGAAAGAGGCTTTCATCTTGGTCGGTGTCTCGCTTTGGTCCGGGCTGTGCTGGGAAGACAGCACCACGGTGTCAATGCTGTGCGGTTTGCCGTCCACATAACGCATGGTCACTTGGCTCTTCGCGTCTGGGCGCAAAAACGGCATGCGGCCATCGCGGCGCAGTTGCGCTTGGCGCTCGACCAGACGGTGCGCATAGTAAATAGGTGCAGGCATCAGGTCTGGGGTTTCCTTGACCGCATAACCGAACATCAGACCCTGGTCACCGGCACCGGTGTTCAAGTGGTCATCGGATGCGTGGTTCACACCTTGCGCGATGTCGTTGGACTGTTTGTCATAGCAAACCATGACGGCGCAACCTTTGTAGTCAATGCCGTACTCGGTGTTGTCATAGCCGATACGTTGAATCGTGTCGCGCGCGACCTGTATGTAGTCGACATGCGCATTGGTGGTGATCTCGCCAGCCAACACCACCAGACCGGTGTTGGTCAGTGTTTCAGCCGCCACGCGGCTGCGTGGGTCTTGTTTGAAGATGGCATCCAAAATAGCGTCAGAAATCTGATCGGCCACTTTATCGGGGTGGCCTTCAGAGACGGATTCGGATGTGAAAAGATAATCGTTCGCCATGTAAAACTCCAGTTGGTGGTTGAGGCGTTGCCATACCAAAAGAGCCTGGCGAACGCTTTAGCAGATGACTGATGAACAGCCGACTCTCTCGAGTGTGTCGCCCTGCAAGTTGCTTCATTAACTCAGCGACAATAGCTATTCTATTCAAATTAATTGCTATGACTTTTTTGATCCGTTGGCTGTCGAATTTGTCCCTGCCCTGGATGCAGCGAATCGGCTGGCTGCTCGGATGGGTGACCTGGGCCTTATCGCCGCGTTATCGAACACAATTTCGTGAGCAAGCCTCTCAAGCCGGTTACAGCTTTGCGCAGGTGAGGGCGGCGGTAGGTGCCGCCGGTTGTCAAGCGCTCGAATCCTTTCGCGTGTGGTTTGGTGCACCCATGCCTGTGCAATGGAAAGGCGCAGTGCACATCACACAAGCCTTTGAACGCGGCAAAGGTGTGTTGTTCATGACGCCTCACCTAGGTTGTTTTGAAATCACCGCACCCAGTTTTTCGCAGCGCTTCGGCGAAGCACACGGCGCAATGACGGTTCTGTACCGGCCAGCCAGACAAGCTTGGCTCAGGCAATTGTTGGTGCATGCGCGCGAAAAACCTCATCTCAAAGCCGTACCTGCAAGCATGGACGGCGTGCGTCAATTGCTCAAAGCTTTGCGGCGCGGCCATTCGGTGGGCTTGCTGCCGGACCAGGTGCCGCCGGATGGCATGGGAATGTGGTCCAGCATGTGGGGACGACCCGCATACACCATGACCTTGGGCGCGAAATTGGCCATGCAAACCGGTGCCCAAATAGTATTGGCTTGGGGCGAGCGAATGCCCGCAGGCCAAGGTTATTGCATCCATGTGGAACCTATGCGCGAGGAACTGTCTGAGGATTTAGAAACTGCAGTTTTGCAAATCAACCAAGCCATGGAAGGTTTGATCAGGCAATGTCCCGAACAATACCTGTGGGGCTATGCCAGGTTCAAACGCCCGCGCCACGAGGAGTTGGCGTGAATCCATTGGCCATCTTCATGGGCCAGATCGGTCGTTTGCCTTTGTCATGGCTGCGGTTGTTAGGACGGGTCACGGGCTGGCTTTTTTATACCGTCTCGGCACGCAGACGCCATGTGGTGTTGACCAACCTCAAACTGTGTTTCCCTCAATTCAGTGAGCCTGAGCGACAAGAGCTTGCCAAAACACATTTCATTTTGTTAGGACAGTCGCTCTGGGACCGGGCCTGGTTGTGGCATGCAACAGAATCCGAGCTCGAGAAGCGTATTCAATTCACGGGTGACTTTTCAATTTTTGAAGACACATCGCCTTTGATTGTGCTGGCACCGCATTTCGTGGGCTTGGATGCCGGTGGCGCGGCCATGACCGTGCTCAAGCGCATTCCCATGGCCTGTGTGTATGTGCCCTTGCGCAATGCTTATGTGGAAGATTGGGTGATGAAGGGTCGCAACCGCTCCGGCCATGTGCAGTCGGTGCAGCGCAATGACGGGGCTCAGCCCTTGCTGAAAATATTGCGCCAAGGTGTGCGTTTGCACTATTCACCCGACATGGACTTCGGCATACAAGGTGCCGTTTGGGCGGATTTTTTCGGCGTCAAAGCAGCCACTACCAACACCTTGCCGCGCATTGCCAAACTGGCAGGTGCCCGGGTGTGTACCTTGGTCACCCGTTTGACGCCGCAAGGTTATGCCTTAGAACTGGGTCCTGTTTGGCCCTCTTTTCCAAGCCACGATGTACAAGCCGATGTCCGGTGGATGAACCACGACATTGAGCAACAAGTGATGAAGTCAGTCGCCCAATACTATTGGGTGCACAAACGCTTTAAGACGCGGCCTGAAGGT
>CAMDJS010000084.1 GCA_945900685.1 Bordetella parapertussis | reverse complement strand
CGGAAAAAATTCAGGGGCGTGTTGGAAGCCACGGACACCCCCCAGACATGGCAAATCACCTGGCGTGATGAGCCGACTAGCAAGCCGGGAATGCGGCCTGCAAGGGTTAAAAAAGACTTGCCGGTGCAAGCGTTGCAGTTCACTTTGAGCGAATTGCGTGACGCCCGACTGGCGCCTATTGTGAATTTCAAGGGCAGAAGGCCCGCTGAGAACAGGAGTAATGAATCATGAACCGCGAAATGCTGATGCTGGTGGATGCCATCTCCCGCGAAAAAAACGTCGAGCGTGACTTGGTTTTTGGGGCGGTTGAATCTGCTTTGGCGCAAGCCACCAAAAAGCTTTATCAGGGTGACGTTGACATACGCGTAGCCATGGACCGCGACAGCGGTGAATACGAAACCTTCCGGCGTTGGTTGGTGGTGCCAGACGAAGCGGGATTACAAAACCCCGATGCTGAAGAAATGTTGATGGACGCCAAAGAGCGTTTGTCCGATGTGGAGGAGGGCGAGTACATCGAAGAAAGCGTTGAGTCTTTGCCCATCGGTCGCATTGGTGCCATGGCCGCCAAGCAAGTGATCTTGCAAAAAATCCGCGATGCAGAACGCGACATGTTGTTGTCAGACTTTTTGGCGCGCGGTGACAAAATCTTTGTCGGCAGCGTCAAGCGCATGGACAAAGGCGACATCATTGTGGAGAGCGGTCGCGTCGAAGGCCGTTTGCGTCGCAGCGAAATGATCCCCAAGGAAAACTTGCGCAATGCCGACCGATTGCGCGCCATGATCATGGAAGTCGACACCACTTTGCGCGGTGCGCCCATCATATTGTCGCGCTCCGCCCCTGAGTTCATGATTGAGTTGTTTCGCCAGGAAGTGCCTGAAATTGAGCAAGGCCTGCTCGAGATCAAATCTTGCGCCCGCGACCCCGGGTCACGCGCCAAAATCGCCGTCGTCTCGCATGACAAGCGCGTTGATCCCATTGGTACTTGCGTCGGAGTGCGCGGTACACGGGTGAATGCGGTCACCAATGAACTCGCCGGCGAACGGGTCGACATCGTGTTGTGGAGCGAGGACCCAGCCCAGTTCGTCATTGGCGCATTGGCGCCTGCCAATGTGTCATCTATCGTCGTAGACGAAGAAAAACACGCCATGGATGTGGTGGTTGACGACGAAAATTTGGCTCAGGCCATCGGGCGTGGCGGCCAAAATGTTCGACTGGCATCAGATTTGACCGGTTGGAAGATCAACATCATGGATGCCGCCGAATCCGCACAAAAATCTGCCAACGAGACAGAGAGTTTGCGCGCCTTATTTGTGGCCAAACTCGATGTGGACCAAGAAGTGGCAGACATATTAATCGCTGAAGGTTTCACCAGCCTAGAAGAGGTGGCGTATGTGCCTTTGCAGGAAATGTTGGAAATTGAAAGCTTTGACGAAGACACAGTCAACGAATTGCGTGCCCGCGCCAAAGATGCTTTGCTGACCATGGAAATTGTCATGGAAGAAAGCGTCGAAGAAGTCTCTCAAGATTTACGAGACCTCGAAGGCTTGGATGCGGAGTTGATTGCCAAACTGGCCATGGGTGGTGTGCATACCCGTGACGAGTTGGCCGATTTAGCGGTGGACGAACTGGTGGAAAT
Organism: Bordetella parapertussis; assembly: GCA_945900685.1. Classification (GTDB taxonomy): domain Bacteria; phylum Pseudomonadota; class Gammaproteobacteria; order Burkholderiales; family Burkholderiaceae_C; genus Limnohabitans; species Limnohabitans parapertussis_C. The sequence continues at coordinate 7,351 of CAMDJS010000084.1, read as the reverse complement.
CACCGGTCAGTCTGAAGAGGAAGCAAAAACTTTGATCCTGAAGGCGCGCGAACACTGGTTCGCGGGTCAAGCGTAACGGTCATGAAGAGGAACACCACAGATGACCATCACAACGGTTGCCGAGTTTGCCAAGGAACTCAAAAAATCTCCAGATACGCTGCTTGAACAGTTGAAATCAGCGGGTGTCGCCAAGTCTTCATCTGCTGATCCGCTGACCGATGCAGACAAGCAGAAATTGCTGGGCTATTTAAAAGCCAGCCATGGCACTGACTCGCCTGAGCGTAAAAAAATCACGCTGGTTAAAAAATCTACATCGGAAATCAAGCAGGCCGATGCCACTGGCAAAGCCCGAACGATTCAAGTGGAAGTTCGCAAAAAACGCACCTTCGTCAAGCGTGACGATGCAGACGCCAACGACACCGAAGAACCGGTGGCAGTCCAGACGCCTGCTGCACCGATTCTCGACCAGGCCGAATTGGCCAGGCGCGAAGAGGAAGCTCGCCGCCAAGCTGAATTCATTCGTCGACAAGAAGAAGAGTTGGCTGAAAAGCGCCGTCTGCGTGAAGCGCAGGAAGCCAAAGAACGTGAAGCTTCAGCTGTGGCTGAAGAACCTGCCACCGCCAAAGACGATGACAATGGTGACGCCAAAGCCGCCAAAGCCAAAGCGCTTGCTGAAGAGCGTGAGGCGGCCGCCAAAGCCAGCGCAGAGGAAGATGCTGCGCGTGCCAAAGACTTGGATTCACGTCGTCGTACCGCATTGGCGGAAGCCGAAGCCATTCGCTCGATGATGAATGCGCCTAAAAAGGTGCTTGTTGCGAAAAAACCTGCGGTTGAAAAAACCGAAACGCCAGATCCCAAAGCGATCAAAGGCACTTTGCACAAACCTGCTTCAGGCAGTACCGCGCCCGGGGCAAAACCGGCCGGCTCTAACACCACCAAAGAAGGCCAGAAAGAAGTCAAGAGCGCCAAGCTTTCTTCCAGTTGGGCGGACGAACAGGCCAAGAAGAAAGAAATCAAAACCCGTGGCGACGCCAGCGGTGGCGTCGGTCGCAACAGTTGGCGCGGCGGTCCGCGCGGCAAACGCGAACGTGACCGTGACGACACCCCTGTGCAAACCGCACCGGTGGAAGCTCGCATCATCGAAGTGCACGTGCCGGAAACCATCACCGTGGCCGAACTTGCGCACAAGATGGCAGTCAAGGCCTCTGAGGTGATCAAGCAATTGATGAAGCTGGGACAGATGGTCACCATCAACCAGCCGCTGGACCAAGACACCGCCATGATCGTGGTCGAAGAGATGGGCCACAAAGCCGTCATTGCTTCACTGGATGATCCTGAAGCGTTTACTGAAGACGAAGCTTCTGCACACCATGGCGAGTCAGTCACGCGCGCGCCGGTGGTGACTGTTATGGGTCACGTTGACCATGGCAAAACATCGCTGCTTGATTACATCCGTCGCGCCAAAGTGGCTTCCGGCGAAGCCGGTGGTATCACCCAACACATTGGCGCCTACCACGTGGAAACACCGCGCGGCATGATTTCATTCTTAGACACGCCCGGTCACGAGGCGTTCACCGCCATGCGTGCACGAGGTGCACAAGCCACTGACATTGTCATTTTGGTGGTAGCGGCCGACGACGGTGTCATGCCGCAAACCAAAGAAGCGATCAAACACGCCAAAGCTGCCGGTGTGCCTATCGTGGTTGCGATCAACAAGATCGATAAACCTGACGCCAACACCGACCGCGTGAAAAGCGAACTCGTGGCCGAAGAAGTCATCCCCGAAGAATTCGGTGGTGACGCACCGTTTGTATCCGTGTCTGCCAAAACTGGCCAAGGTGTGGACGACTTGCTCGAACAAGTGTTGTTACAAGCCGAAGTGTTGGAGCTCAGAGCGCCTATCGACGCCATGGCCAAAGGTCTGGTCATCGAAGCCAGCTTGGACAAAGGCCGCGGTCCTGTCGCCACCATTCTGGTTCAGTCCGGCACCTTGAAAACAGGTGATGTGGTGTTAGCCGGTCAAACCTACGGGCGTGTGCGTGCCATGTTGGATGAAAACGGCAAGAGCATCAAGTCGGCGGGTCCTTCCATTCCGGTCGAAATCCAAGGTCTGACCGAAGTGCCGCAAGCTGGTGACGAATTCATGGTCTTGTCCGACGAGCGCCGTGCGCGCGAAATCGCCACCTACCGCGCCGGTAAATTCCGCAACACCAAACTGGCCAAGCAACAAGCCGCCAAACTGGAAAACATGTTCACCGACATGGGCTCTGGAGAAGTCAAAAACCTGCCCATCATCATCAAGGCCGATGTGCAGGGTTCGCAAGAAGCCCTGGCGGCTTCGTTGCTCAAACTCACCAACGAAGAAATCCGGGTGCAATTGGTCTACGGTGCCGTCGGCGGCATCAGCGAATCCGACATCAACTTGGCCATCGCCTCCAAAGCGGTCATCATCGGATTCAACACCCGTGCTGACGCAGGTGCGCGCAAGCTCGCCGAGAACAACGGCGTCGAGATCCGTTACTACAACATCATTTATGACGCGGTAGACGAACTCAAAGCCGCCATGTCCGGCATGCTGACCCCTGACAAAAAAGAAGAAGTCATCGGCATTGCCGAGATTCGCCAAGTCTTCCGCATCAGCAAAATTGGCGCGATTGCCGGTTGCATGGTCACCAACGGTGTTGTGCGTCGCAATGCGCGTTTGCGTTTGTTGCGCGACAACGTTGTCGTCTTCACCGGCGAGCTCGAGAGTTTGAAACGTTTCAAAGACGACGTTCGCGAAGTCAAAGAAACCTTCGAATGTGGCTTGAACCTCAAAGGCTATAACGATATCCAAGAAGGCGACCAACTTGAGTTCTTTGAAATCAAGGAAATCGCCCGAACGATTTAAATCACCTGCATGCCAGCCAAGAAATCGTCCACCCCCCATCGCGGTTTTCGCGTCGCCGACCAGATCCAGCGCGATTTGTCGGAGTTGATCCGCGAGCTCAAAGACCCGCGTTTGGGGATGGTGACGATCCAGTCGGTAGAAGTCACGCCCGACTACGCGCATGCCAAAGTGTTTTTCAGTGTGTTGGTGGGTGACGCTGAAGCCTGCGCCGAAGGGCTTAACCAAGCCGCCGGTTTTTTGCGCAATGGTTTGTTCAAACGTTTACACATACACACCGTGTCCACATTGCACTTCCAGTACGACCGCACACCCGAGCGCGCAGCCGATATGAACGCGCTGATCGCCCGTGCCGTCGCTTCCCGCGCCAAAGAAACCGATTGACCATGAACTCGCCACGCACACGGGTGCAACGGCGTCCCGTGCATGGGGTGTTGTTGCTCGATAAACCGCTGGGGCTGTCCAGCAACCAGGCTTTGCAAAAAGCCAAGTGGTTGTTGCGCGCCGAAAAAGCCGGTCACACCGGCACCTTGGACCCATTGGCCACAGGCGTGTTGCCTTTGTGTTTTGGGGCAGCTACTAAATTTAGCCAGTTGCATTTGGACGCCGACAAAACCTACGAAGCTGTGTTGCGGCTTGGTCAGCGCACAACCACCGCTGATGCAGAAGGTGAAGTCATTTCAGAAGCTGGTGTTGATTTCACGCCTGAAAAATTACAACAGGTGCAAGCACTGTTCACTGGTGAACTGATGCAGTTGCCGCCCATGCATAGCGCTTTGAAAAAAGACGGCAAGGCTTTGTACGAATACGCCCGCGCTGGCGTGGACGTGGAGCGCACACCACGGCGCGTTACTGTTTACGAATTGCAGTTGAGCGAATTACCAACCGTCGATGGCGTTCGCAGCTTGGCTTTGCGTGCGCGTTGCAGCAAGGGCACTTACATACGCACGCTGGGCGAAGACATAGGTGTTGCACTCGGTTGCGGTGCTTTTTTGTCTGCATTGCGCCGGGTGCAAAGCGGTGTGTTCGCGGCCAAAGACTGCGTCTCGCTGACAGACTTGGAAGCATGGCCCGAAGACAAACGCCACGCGGCTTTGCTGCCGGTGGACGCTTTGCTTGACAGTCATCAAGCCATCACATTGCAAAGCGATGATGCAGGGCGTTTTTTGAGCGGTTTGCGCCGCCGTGGCGAATGGCCCGATCACGCGCAAGTGGCCGTGTACGGCAGCGACCCACATGCATTGCTAGGCACCGCACACGTGCGTGCCGGCGAACTCATACCCGAACGTTTACTCAATCCCCAAGAAATCCAATCCTTACTCGAGAGTGCCGCATGACTTTACAAATCCGAAACATCGCCATCATTGCCCACGTTGACCACGGCAAAACCACCATGGTCGACCAGTTGCTGCGCCAGTCCGGCACCTTTGCCGAACACGAAAAAGTGGTCGACACTGTCATGGACAACAACGCGATTGAGCGCGAACGCGGCATCACCATTCTGGCGAAAAACTGTGCGGTCAGCTGGAAAGGCACACACATCAACATCGTGGACACACCCGGACACGCGGACTTCGGCGGCGAAGTCGAACGCGCTTTGTCCATGGTCGACGGCGTGGTGTTGCTCATCGACGCGCAAGAAGGCCCTATGCCGCAAACCCGCTTCGTCACCAAAAAAGCATTGGCGCTGGGCTTAAAGCCCATCGTCGTGGTGAACAAAGTGGACAAGCCCGGCTCACGCCCCAGCGTCGTCATCAACCAGGCGTTTGAGCTGTTTGACAAACTCGGCGCGACCGATGAACAACTCGATTTCCCCGTGGTTTACGCCTCCGGCATCAACGGCTGGTCTTCATTGGTTGAAGGCGAGCAGGGCGAGCAATGGGGCCCGGATATGTCAGCGCTTTTTGAAACCGTGTTGAAACACGTGCCACCGCAAAGCGGGGACCCCGCTGCGCCTTTGCAATTGCAAATTTCCGCCCTCGATTTTTCCACCTTCGTGGGCCGCATTGGCGTGGGCCGCATCAGTGCAGGCACCATCAAACCCGGTATGGACGTGGTGGTGGTGTCGGGTGAAGAAGGCGCGCCGGTCAAAGGCCGGGTCAACCAGGTGTTGAAGTTTCAAGGCCTAGACCGCATTCAAGCCACCGAAGCCGGTCCTGGCGACATTGTGCTGATCAACGGCATTACCGACATAGGCATTGGTGTGACCATCACCGACCCGCTGAACCCCAAGCCTCTGCCCATGTTGAAAGTGGACGAACCCACGTTGACCATGAACTTTTGCGTCAACACCTCGCCGCTGGCAGGCCGCGAAGGCAAGTACGTGACCAGCCGCCAAATCTGGGACCGCCTGCAAAAAGAACTGCAAGCCAACGTGGCTTTGAAAGTGAAAGAGACCGACGAAGACGGTATTTTCGAAGTCTCGGGTCGCGGTGAATTGCACTTGACCATTTTGTTGGAGAACATGCGCCGCGAAGGTTACGAGCTGGCTGTGTCCAAACCGCGCGTGGTGTTTCGCGAGATCAACGGCGAGCGCTGCGAGCCTATTGAGCTTGTCACCGCCGACATCGAAGACCAGCACCAGGGCGGCGTCATGCAAGCCTTGGGCGAGCGCAAAGGTGATTTGGTGAACATGGAGTCCGACGGACGTGGACGCGTGCGTTTGGAGTACCGCATCCCGGCGCGTGGCTTGATTGGTTTCACCACCGAGTTTTTGAATTTGACGCGCGGCTCAGGTCTTATTTCCAATATTTTTGACCGCTATGAGCCATACAAAGGCGAGATCGGCGGACGCAAAAACGGCGTTCTCATTTCCATGGACGATGGCGAAATTTTCACTTACGCCTTGGGCAAGCTGGACGACCGTGGCCGCATGTTTGTGAAGCCTAATGACCCGGTGTACGAAGGCATGATCGTCGGCATACACAGCCGCGACAACGACCTGGTGGTCAACGCTACGCGCACCAAACAGCTGACCAACTTCCGCGTCTCTGGCAAAGAAGACGCGATCAAAATCACGCCGCCTATTCAATGTACCTTGGAATACGGCGTTCAGTTCATCGAAGACGACGAGTTGGTCGAGATCACGCCTAAGAGTGTGCGACTGCGCAAGCGCCATTTGAAAGAGCACGAGCGCAAGCGCGCCAGCCGCGAAGGCTGAGCTTTTCCGCCATGAACATCAGGCTGAGTCATGCACAAGCCTTGGGCCTGATGGTGCTGGCCACCTTGCTTTGGTCAATCGCGGGCATTGTGTCGCGACAGATCACACAGGCGCAGGGCTTTGAAGTCACGTTCTGGCGCAGCTTTTTCAACGCACTCAGTCTGCTCATTGGCCTCACGCTTGCCACGCGCGGCAGCGTTTGGCGCGGCAGCGAATTCCGTTCGCGCACGCTGTGGCTCTCAGGCGTGTGCTGGTCGGTCATGTTCACCGCCTTCATGCTGGCACTCACCTTGACGACGGTGGCCAATGTGCTCATCACTTTGTCACTCGGGCCCTTGCTGACGGCTTTGCTGCACCGCTTGCTAGGCGGTCAGGCTTTGTCCCGCCAGACCTGGGGCGCAATTGCATTGGCAGCGGTCGGTATGGCGTATATGTTTGTGTCGCAGTTACAGCTAGATGGCGGTCAACACCTGAAAGGCATGTTGGTGGCAGCGTGCGTGCCCGTGGCCGGTTCGGTGCAATGGAACCTCATGAAAACCCGGCAGCCGGACGTAGCGCAAACAAACATGTTGCCGGCCATTTTGATTGGCGCCGTGTTGTCGTGTATGTTCACCGCGCCCATGGCCATGCCGTTTCAGGCCAGCGTGCAAGACATTCAATGGCTGGCCTTGTTGGGCGTGTTTCAACTCGCCGTGCCATGCAGCCTGGCCGTGTGGAGTTCGCAAGTGTTAAAGCCGCACGAGGTGGCCATGTTGGCCTTGCTGGAGGTGTTGTTTGGTATCAGCTGGGCCTGGTGGGGTGCGGGTGAAGCACCAGCCGTTGCGGTGATGCTGGGCGGCAGTCTGGTGCTGGCAGCGCTGGCAGGTAACGAATATGCAAGTTGGAGGCAGCGCAATGAATAAAGCACATGTTGAATTGCACACCGGCGATGTGCTGGCACAGGTCAGCGGTCATATCGGTTTGATCACACTGAATCGCGCCAAGGCTTTGAACGCTTTGTCTTTGCCCATGGTTCGCGACATCACGCAGGTGTTGCTGGCTTGGCAAGCGGATGATTCGGTGAAAGCCGTTGCTATGCACGGCATGGGGCGCGAGGGCGCGTTCGGTGCGTTTTGCGCGGGCGGCGACATACGTTTTTTTCACCAAGCTGCGTTAGCCGGTGACCCGCAACTGGAAGATTTTTTCACCGAAGAATATGCGCTGAACCATTTGATTCATTGCTACACCAAGCCATGCATGGTGTTCATGGACGGCGTGGTCATGGGCGGCGGCATGGGTTTGGCGCAAGGCGCGAGCCTGCGCAT
>CAMDJS010000083.1 GCA_945900685.1 Bordetella parapertussis | reverse complement strand
CCCGGCGGCCCGGTCGAGCAAATGGTGGCGCAATTACAAGGCCGTGACTCGGGCGGCGAGGGCGCTGCGGTCAGTGGCGCCGGTTACCGTGGCAGACAAGGCGTGGATGCCGAGCGTATTGCCGAAATCAAGGCGCTTTATGGTTTTGATAAACCGCCGCTTGAGCGGTTCATGCAAATGCTGGGGCAATTTGCGCGCTTCGATTTGGGCAAAAGTTTTTTCTATCCCAAAGATGTTTGGCAATTGGTGAAAGAGAAGTTGCCTGTTTCCATCAGTTTGGGTTTGTGGACTTTCTTCTTGAGCTATTTGGTGTCTGTGCCTTTGGGCATTGCCAAAGCGGTGCGCGCCGGTACACGGTTTGACACCTTGACCAGTCTGGTGGTGTTGGTTGGCTACGCGATACCCGGCTTTGTGCTGGGTGTGGCTTTGCTGGTGGTCTTTGGCGGTCAGTTGCAATGGTTTCCTTTGCGCGGACTGACCTCTAGCAATTGGGAAACATTAAGCTGGGGCGCAAAAATCACAGACTATTTGTGGCACATTGCCATGCCCGTCACGGCCAGTGTGCTGGGCGCATTTGCCGTCACCACCATGCTGACCAAAAACGCGTTTTTGGAAGAAATCGGTAAGCAATATGTATTGACCGCGCGCGCCAAAGGTTTGTCTGAGCGCAAGGTGCTGTGGAAGCATGTGATGCGCAATGCGCTGATTCCGTTAGTGACCGGTTTTCCGGCGGCCTTCATAGGCGCTTTTTTCGCTGGCTCTTTGCTGATTGAGACCTTGTTTTCTTTGGATGGTTTGGGTTTGCTCAGCTATGAAAGCGTGATGCGGCGTGACTACCCGGTGGTGCTGGGCACTTTGTATTTATTCACCCTGATTGGTTTGGTGACCAAATTAATCAGTGACCTGTGTTACGTGTGGGTGGACCCGCGCGTGAAATTTGATTGACCCGCATGGCGACTGCTTCTCTTTCCCCTTCCCAGTTGGCGTGGCGACGATTCAAGCGCAACCGCTTGGGCTTCGTCAGTCTGATTCTTTTTGCAATTTTGGTTGTCGTCAGTTTGGCGGCTGAATTGGTCAGCAACGACAAGCCATTGATTGCCAGTTACCAAGGAAAGCTGTATTTCCCGATAGTCAAAAACCCGCCCGAAACGGTTTTCGGCGGCGACTTTGAAACTCCGACCGACTATTTCGATCCTTTCATACGCCAGCAGTTCAAACAGCCTGGCAACTGGGCGATTTACCCGATCAATCCCTACCATCACGGCACCTTGAATTACTTTGCCAAAGAGCCCAACCCGGCGCCGCCCTCGGCTGACAACTGGATGGGCACAGACGACCGCGGACGAGATTTGCTGGCGCGTCTACTATACGGTTTTCGGGTGTCGGTGCTGTTTGCACTTGCGCTCACCTTCACCGGCACCATCCTGGGTGTGGTCACCGGCGCGATTCAAGGATTTTTTGTTGGCAAAACAGACCTGGCCATGCAGCGCTTCATCGAAATATGGGGCGCCATGCCGGAGTTGTATTTGCTCATCATCTTTTCAGCGGTGTTCGAGCCCAGCGTCAGCCTGCTGTTGATCTTGCTCAGCTTGTTTGGTTGGATGGGTCTGTCAGACTATGTGCGCGCCGAATTTTTGCGCAACCGTCAGTTGGACTATGTGCGCGCTGCCCGCGCTTTAGGCTTGTCCAACTGGGCCATTATTTGGCGACACGTGTTGCCCAACAGCATGACACCGGTGGTCACTTTTTTGCCGTTTCGCATGAGTGCAGCCATCTTGGCCTTGACAAGTCTGGACTTTTTAGGCTTGGGTGTGCCGCCCGGCACACCGAGTCTGGGCGAACTCTTGTCGCAGGGCAAAACCAATATCGATGCGTGGTGGATTTCCATCTCCACTTTCGGCGTGCTGGTGTTGACGCTTTTGCTCCTGACTTTCATGGGCGACGCTTTGCGTGACGCACTGGATCCACGCAAGTTGCATCAGGAGACCGCGCCATGAAGCCCATGCTCAGGGTTCACAACCTGCATATGTCGTTCCAAGGGCGCGAAGTCGTGCACGGTGTGACTTTTGAAATTCAAGCCGGTGAGAAATTGGCGCTCGTAGGCGAATCTGGCTCTGGCAAAACAGTGACGGCGCTCGGCCTGCTCGGACTGGCTCGCGGCGCTTGGGTGCGCGGTGAAATCCGTTTTGAAGGACGCGATTTGCTGCAACTGCAAGAGCACGAATGGCTGGGCGTGCGCGGTAGCGACATTGCCATGGTGTTTCAAGAACCCATGACCGCCTTGAACCCCTTGTTCACCATCGGCGATCAAATTTCCGAGGTGCTGCAACTCAAAAAAGGCATGACGCGCCAACAGGCTTGGGCTCGCGCTATCGAATTGTTGACAGACACCGGCATTCCCGAGCCTGAGCGACGCGTCAACAGCTACCCACACCAACTCTCCGGCGGGCAACGCCAGCGCGCCATGATTGCCATGGCTTTGGCGGGTGAGCCCAAACTGCTGCTGGCAGACGAGCCAACCACCGCGCTGGATGTGTCCTTGCGCGGACAAATCATGGATTTGCTCGACAGCCTGCAAAAAAAGCACGGCATGGCGATTTTGCTGATCACGCACGACCTGAACATGGTGCGACGCTTCGCCAACCGCGTGTTGGTCATGGAAAACGGCTATTTGGTCGAGCATGGCGATGTCAGCACCGTGTTAAGTCGCCCGCAACACGCCTACACCCGCCGGTTGGTGGACAGTCAGCCTGAGCGCAATGTGTTCGAGCCCACGGATGACGCATCGGTGTGCATGCTTGCCCAAGGGCTCAGGGTGGCTTATGCGGTGCCGCGTTCCGGCTGGCGCGGCTGGTTCGGTCGTGGTGAATTTGTGGCTTTGCAAGGCGCTGATTTCCATTTGAAATCCGGGCAGACGCTGGGCATCATCGGTGAATCCGGCTCAGGCAAGTCATCTTTGGCACTGGCTGCCTTGGGTCTCATCCCTTTTCAAGGCGACTTGCAGGTTGATAAACAGCAATGGACCTCCAAGGCTGCGGCTGATCTGCCTTTGCGCCGCGCCATCCAAGTGGTGTTCCAAGACCCGTTTTCCTCGTTGTCGCCGCGCATGACGGTGGAAGAAGTCGTGGGCGAGGGCCTTTTGGTACACGCCCCTGATATGAATGCAGTAGACAGACAGCTCAAGGTATTGGCGGCTTTGCGCGAGGTCGGCATGGACGAGGATCAGTTCCCCGGCCTGCTGGCGCGCTATCCGCACGAGTTCTCCGGCGGACAAAGACAGCGTGTGGCGATTGCCCGAGCTTTGATTGTGCAGCCGCGCATGCTGGTGCTGGACGAACCGACCAGCGCCTTGGATGTGTCCATACAAAAGCAGGTGCTGGGTTTGCTGCAACGCCTGCAACGCGATCTGGGTTTGAGTTATTTGCTGATCACCCATGACATTGAAGTCATACAGGCCATGGCCCACCATGTGCTGGTGCTCAAAGACGGTGTGGTGGTTGAGTCCGGTACTATCGATCAACTGACTCGCTTTCCCAAATCCGATTACACACGCAGTCTTTTGGCATCTTCATTTGGAGTCACCGGCTCCAGCGGCTGATTCGTGGTTACAATAGCAGGCAAATGAACGATAACGGGCGGACATCCCAACCGCCCGTTTTTTTTGGTCGGGTGAAAAGCGGTGGCATTGCAAGACATCATTGAACAAACCGTCAGCGGGCTGGGTTACCAGTTGGTAGAAGTTGAACGCTCAGTCGGCGGCTTGTTGCGCATCACTATCGATTTGCCTTGGCAAGCCGGTCAGCCCGAACAGTTCGTGCAGGTCGAGGATTGTGAAAAAGTCACGCGGCAAATGCAGTTTGTGCTGGAAGTCGAAGGCACTGCCTACAGCCGTTTGGAGGTTTCCTCCCCGGGCATAGACCGGCCCTTGCGTTCAGAAAACGATTTTTTGCGTTTCGTCGGTGAACAAATCGACTTGACGCTGAAAGCGCCCATGGGGGCGGCGGCGGGTGGCTTGGTGGCCGCCAACCGCAAGAAATTCCGGGGTGTGCTGGAAACCACAGACACACCTTTGACATGGCAAATCACCTGGTGTGAAGAGCCGCCGAGCAAGCCGGGTATGCGGCCGGCCCGGGTCAATAAGAACTTGCCAGTGCAAGCGTTGCAGTTCACCTTGAGCGAATTGCGTGACGCCCGGCTGGCGCCGATTGTGAATTTCAAGGGCAGAAGGCCCGCTGAGAACAGGAGTGAAGAATCATGAATCGCGAAATGCTGATGCTGGTAGATGCCATCTCCCGCGAAAAAAATGTCGAGCGTGATCTGGTGTTTGGCGCGGTCGAGTCCGCGCTGGCGCAAGCGACTAAAAAATTATTGCAAGCTGACAAAGAAAATCCGGTGGAAGACGCAGATATTCGTGTGTCCATCGACCGTGACTCCGGCGAATACGAGACCTTCCGCCGTTGGATGGTGGTGTCAGATGAGTCCGGTTTGCAAAACCCAGATGCCGAAGAAATGCTGATGGACGCCAAAGAGCGACTGGCAGACATTGAGGTTGGCGAGTACATCGAAGAAAGCATTGCTTCATTGCCCATCGGTCGCATCGGAGCGATGGCTGCCAAGCAAATCATTTTGCAAAAAATCCGTGACGCCGAACGTGAAATGCTGTTGTCAGACTTTTTGGCGCGCGGCGACAAAATCTTTGTCGGCAGCGTCAAGCGCATGGACAAAGGCGACATCATTGTCGAGAGCGGTCGCGTTGAAGGCCGTTTGCGTCGTACCGAAATGATCCCCAAAGAAAATTTGCGCAATGCTGACCGAGTGCGCGCCATGATCATGGAAGTCGACACCACCCTGCGCGGTGCGCCCATCATTTTGTCGCGCTCCGCCCCCGAATTCATGATCGAGTTGTTCCGCCAGGAAGTCCCTGAAATTGAACAAGGCTTGCTCGAGATCAAATCTTGCGCCCGCGACCCCGGCTCACGCGCCAAGATCGCAGTCATTTCTCACGACAAACGCGTGGACCCGATCGGCACCTGTGTCGGCGTGCGCGGCACACGTGTGAATGCGGTCACCAACGAACTCGCCGGTGAGCGGGTTGACATCGTGTTGTGGAGCGAAGACCCAGCACAGTTTGTCATCGGCGCACTGGCTCCTGCCAATGTGTCTTCTATCGTGGTTGACGAAGAAAAACACGCCATGGATGTGGTGGTGGACGACGAAAACCTGGCCATGGCCATCGGTCGCGGCGGCCAAAACGTGCGTTTGGCATCTGACCTGACCGGTTGGAAGATCAACATCATGGACGCGGCCGAATCCGCCCAAAAATCTGCCAATGAAACCGAAGGTTTGCGCGCCTTGTTTGTCGCCAAACTCGACGTGGATCAGGAAGTGGCGGACATTCTGATTGAAGAAGGTTTCACCAGCTTAGAAGAAGTGGCTTACGTGCCCTTGCAGGAAATGCTGGAAATTGAAAGCTTTGACGAAGACACAGTGAACGAATTGCGGGCCCGTGCCAAAGATGCTTTGTTGACCATGGAAATTGCCATGGAAGAAAGCGTCGAGGAAATTTCTCAGGACTTGAGAGACCTGGAAGGCCTGGATGCCGAATTGATTGTCAAGCTGGCCATGGGTGGCGTGAATACCCGTGACGATTTGGCCGATTTGGCGGTGGACGAACTGGTAGACATCACCGGTCAGTCTGAAGATGAAGCAAAAACTTTGATCCTGAAGGCGCGCGAACATTGGTTCGCGGGTCAAGCGTAACGGTCATGAAGAGGAACACCACAGATGACCATCACAACGGTTGCCGAGTTTGCCAAGGAACTCAAAAAATCTCCCGCCACACTGCTTGAACAGCTGATCTCAGCTGGCATGTCTAAGTCGTCTGTTGACGACGTACTGACAGACGCAGACAAGCAAAAATTGCTGGGCTTTCTCAAAGCCAGCCACGGCACAGACTCGCCAGAGCGTAAAAAAATCACGCTGGTGAAGAAATCCACGTCTGAAATCAAGCAGGCAGATGCCACCGGCAAAGCCCGCACCATTCAGGTTGAGGTTCGCAAGAAGCGCACCTTTGTCAAGCGTGACGAATCTGAAGCCGCAGAAACCGAAGAACAAGTGCCAGACCAAGCGCCAGCCGCGCCCATTCTCGATCAGGCTGAATTGGCCAGACGAGAAGAGGAAGCCCGTCGTCAAGCCGAATTCATCCGTCGCCAAGAGGAAGAATTGGCTGAGAAACGCCGCTTGCGTGAAGCACAAGAAGCCAAAGAACGCGAAGCCCAAGCCACTGCCGCCGCTCCCGCTGTGGATGCAGATGCAGACAAGGCCGCTGAACAAGCCGCCAAGGCGCAAGCCGCTGCTCAAGAACGTGAAGCTGCTGCAAAAGCCAGCGCCGAGGAAGATGCAGCGCGTGCCAAAGATTTGGATTCGCGTCGCCGCACTGCCCTGGCCGAGGCCGAAGCCATTCGAACCATGATGAGCACCCCGAAAAAGGTGTTGGTCGCGAAAAAACCTGTGGTTGCCGAAAAACCTGCAACCCCGGACCCCAAGGCCATCAAGGGCACGTTGCACAAACCTGCAGCAGGCAGCACCGCACCTGGTGCCAAACCTGCCGGTTCCAACACCACCAAAGAAGGCCAAAAAGAAGTCAAGAGCGCCAAGCTGTCTTCTAGTTGGGCAGACGAACAGGCTAAGAAGAAAGAAATCAAAACCCGTGGCGACGCCAGCGGCGGCGTTGGTCGCAACAGTTGGCGCGGTGGTCCGCGCGGCAAGCGCGAGCGTGACCGCGATGACACCCCGGTGCAAGCCGCACCGGTGGAAGCGCGCATCATTGAAGTGCATGTGCCTGAAACCATTACCGTGGCCGAACTCGCTCACAAAATGGCCGTGAAAGCGTCTGAAGTGATCAAGCAGTTGATGAAGCTAGGACAGATGGTCACCATCAACCAACCGCTGGACCAAGACACCGCCATGATCGTGGTCGAGGACATGGGCCACAAAGCCGTCATCGCTTCGCTGGACGACCCTGAAGCGTTCACTGAAGATGAAGCTTCCGCGCACCACGGTGAGTCGATCACCCGCGCGCCGGTGGTGACTGTCATGGGTCACGTTGACCATGGCAAAACATCGCTGCTCGACTACATTCGCCGCGCCAAAGTGGCTTCCGGCGAAGCCGGTGGCATCACCCAACACATTGGCGCCTATCACGTGGAAACACCGCGCGGCATGATTTCATTTTTGGACACGCCCGGTCACGAGGCGTTCACCGCCATGCGTGCTCGCGGTGCCCAAGCCACTGATATTGTCATTTTGGTGGTGGCGGCTGACGACGGCGTGATGCCGCAAACCAAAGAAGCCATCAAACACGCCAAAGCTGCCGGTGTGCCTATTGTGGTTGCGATCAACAAGATCGACAAACCCGACGCTAACACCGACCGCGTGAAAAGCGAACTCGTGGCCGAAGAAGTCATCCCCGAAGAATTCGGTGGTGATGCACCTTTTGTGTCCGTGTCTGCCAAAACTGGTCAAGGCGTGGACGACTTGCTCGAGCAAGTGCTGTTGCAAGCCGAAGTGCTGGAACTCAAAGCGCCTATCGATGCCATGGCCAAAGGCCTGGTCATCGAAGCCAGCTTGGACAAAGGCCGCGGTCCTGTCGCCACCATTCTGGTTCAGTCCGGCACCTTGAAAACCGGCGATGTGGTGCTGGCCGGTCAAACCTTCGGGCGCGTGCGCGCCATGTTGGATGAAAACGGCAAGAGCATCAAGTCGGCGGGTCCTTCCATTCCGGTGGAAATCCAAGGTCTGACCGAAGTGCCGCAAGCCGGTGACGAATTCATGGTGTTGTCCGACGAGCGCCGTGCGCGCGAAATCGCCACCTACCGCGCCGGTAAATTCCGCAACACCAAACTGGCCAAGCAACAAGCCGCCAAACTGGAAACCATGTTCACCGACATGGGCTCCGGCGAAGTCAAAAACCTGCCCATCATCATCAAGGCCGATGTGCAAGGTTCGCAAGAAGCCTTGGCTGCTTCATTGCTCAAACTCACCAACGAAGAAATCCGGGTGCAATTGGTCTATGGCGCCGTCGGCGGTATCAGCGAATCCGACATCAACCTGGCCATCGCATCCAAAGCGGTCATCATCGGTTTCAACACCCGAGCAGACGCAGGTGCGCGTAAGCTCGCCGAGAACAACGGCGTCGAGATCCGTTACTACAACATCATTTATGACGCGGTAGACGAACTCAAAGCGGCCATGTCAGGCATGTTGACACCGGACAAAAAAGAAGAAGTCATTGGCATTGCCGAGATTCGCCAAGTCTTCCGCATCAGCAAGATCGGCGCGATCGCCGGTTGTATGGTCACCAACGGCGTTGTACGTCGCAATGCGCGTCTGCGTTTGTTGCGCGACAACGTGGTCGTCTTCACCGGCGAGTTGGAAAGCTTGAAGCGTTTCAAAGATGACGTTCGCGAAGTCAAAGAAACTTTCGAATGCGGCTTGAACCTCAAAGGCTATAACGATATCCAAGAGGGCGACCAACTCGAGTTCTTTGAAATCAAGGAAATCGCCCGCACGATTTAAACAACCTGCATGCCCGCCAAGAAATCGTCCACAGCCCACCGCGGTTTTCGCGTCGCCGACCAGATCCAGCGTGATTTGTCGGAATTGATCCGCGAACTCAAAGACCCGCGTCTGGGCATGGTGACGATCCAATCGGTAGAAGTCACGCCCGACTATGCACACGCCAAAGTGTTTTTCAGTGTGTTGGTGGGGGATGCTGAAGCTTGCGCCGAAGGCTTGAACCAAGCCGCCGGTTTTTTGCGCAATGGTTTGTTCAAACGCTTACACATTCACACCGTACCCACTTTGCATTTCCAATACGACCGCACACCCGAGCGCGCAGCCGATATGAACGCGTTGATCGCCCGTGCCGTCGCCTCCCGCGCCAAAGAAACCGATTGACCATGAACTCGCCACGCACACGGGTGCAACGGCGTCCCGTGCATGGGGTGTTGTTGCTCGATAAACCGCTGGGACTCTCCAGCAACCAGGCTTTGCAAAAAGCCAAGTGGTTGTTGCGCGCCGAAAAAGCCGGTCACACCGGCACGCTGGAC
>CAMDJS010000082.1 GCA_945900685.1 Bordetella parapertussis | reverse complement strand
TCACCACGCAAGATATACAAACGCTGTTGCACGCATTCGCTCCATCCACCCAAGACATGCTGTTCCCGTTTGTGAATGGCCAACCCGGCAACCCGGTATTGCTGAGCGCACGTGCACGGCTGGAGATTTTGGCAGGCGAGAGCCAGTTCGGTTGCAAAGAATGGCGGCAAAGCCATGCAGCGCAAACATTAAAGCTACCAACTGAGAACCTGCACTTTGTCACCGACTTAGACCGGCCTGAAGACATCACTGATTTTGAAAAACAGCACGGTATGAAACTGCAATGGCCGCCCGCCTGGACAGACTGATTCGCTAGACCTGCATTTCTGTTGATTTTCATAAGCAGTTACCGCCATCAGCGGGCGTATAGTGGAACATGCTTCAGCTTTCGGCTTTCCGACCCAAACTGATAGACGCATTGCGCGGCTACAACCGCCAGCGTTTTTTCAAAGACTTTGGCGCGGGTTTGACGGTCAGCGTGGTGGCTCTGCCGATATCCATGGCGTTTGCGATTGCCTGCGGGCTCAAGCCCGAAGCCGGGTTGGTCACCGCCATCATCGCCGGTTTTCTGACCGCTGCTTTAGGCGGCAGCCGGGTGCAAATCAGCGGTGCGGCCGGCGGCTTTGTCGTCATGGTGTACGGCATCGTGCACATACACGGCGTCAACGGCTTGATGTTGGCCACTTTGATGTCGGGTCTGTGGTTGCTGCTCATGGGCATTTTCCGGCTGGGTGTGTTGATACGCTTCATACCGGTGGCCGTGATCACCGGTTTCACCAACGGCATTGCAGTGTTGATAGGAATGCTACAAATCAAAGACTTTCTCGGCCTGCCCATACAAACCATGCCGGCCGATGTATTCGGCATCCTCAGCGTCATCTCAACGCATTTAAACCAAACCGATATATCTACCTTGT
Source organism: Bordetella parapertussis (assembly GCA_945900685.1). Taxonomy (GTDB): domain Bacteria; phylum Pseudomonadota; class Gammaproteobacteria; order Burkholderiales; family Burkholderiaceae_C; genus Limnohabitans; species Limnohabitans parapertussis_C. The sequence goes on along the minus strand of CAMDJS010000082.1, from coordinate 8,231 downwards.
TGTTGACGACATGCAGTTTGCTGTTGCTAGCGTTCTGGCAACGGCTGATGCAGCGTTGGTTGCCGACAAAAATGGCGCAACGACTCTCACTCATGCCCGCTCCTATGTTGGTCATGCTTTTAGCCACGTTGTTTGTTTACACCACAGACTGGCCGGTGGCGACCATAGGCAGCCGCTTCGGCGGCATTCCCGCTGGTCTGCCCGACTTGAGATGGCCAACCATGTCACTGGCGCAATTGCAAGCAGTGCTGGTGCCGAGTTTCACGTTGGCATTGCTTGGCGCGATTTCCTCTTTGCTGTGCGCGCGCCAGCGACAGCATGATCGGCGGGCACCATGACCCCAACCAAGAATTGATGGCACAGGGCATGGCGAACATGGTCATGCCTTTTGTCGGCGGCATGCCCGCCACCGGTGCCTTGGCGCGCACCGTCACCAATGTGAAAAACGGTGCCAGTAGCCCCGTGGCCGGCATGGTTCACGCGATGGGACTGCTGTTGATTGTGTTGCTAGGCGCGCCGCTGGTCTCGCACATTCCTGTGGGCGTGTTGAGCGCCATTTTGCTGTTCATCGCCTGGAATATGGGTGATTGGCGCGCGTTGGTGCGCTTGTCGCAATTTCGCTGGCCTTACCGCTTCACGCTGCTCGCTGTGTTTGTGCTGACAGTGATGGTGGATTTATCGGTGGGCATGGCGGTAGGTATGGTTGCCGCCTGCCTGACATTCATCTACCGGATTTCCCATTTGACGCAGCGCAAGTTGCTGCACACCTCGGCGCAAACCCGGGTCTGGGCGATAGACGGGGCGCTGTTTTTCGGCGCGGTGGATTTGCTGGCGTTGATCGCCAGCGACTTGCCCAAGAATACGCTGGTACTGGAACTCGGTGGTCTGATTTACATCGACTCCAGCGGCGCTGATGCCTTGCAAAGCTTGCAGCAAACCTGCGAACGACAAGGCGTGCAAATCATGTTGTGCGGCTTGAACGCTCAACCCTTGGACATCTTGCAGCGAACCGGTTTGTTAGCGCGACTGAAAACCCCCAATGCAGTGTCAGACTGGCAAACCGCTGTTCGGGTTGCTACTGAGTAGAATCTCGCTCTCACCTGGAAACTCACGCTTATGTCTCTGTTCAGCCGCCCGGCCTACACCTCTGAAACCACCGATTTTTTGCGGCAACTCAAAGCCGACAAACCCACGTTGGAGGCCGAACAACGCCAAGGACGCGCACTGTTGTGGGACAAAACGGTGAACCGCCAAGACCAAGCTGAATTCAAAGACGCTCGCGTGGCGCAAAAGCCCTACGTCTACCAAACCAACACACCCAAGTGAACACGCCCACCATGGCAAACTGGCCCAGTGGCCCGAATGCCGATTTGCCCCACATGCCCTCGGTCATAGACCATGTGGCGGTGGCGCGTTTGTATGGCGAACCGCTGTTTGCCATGCCCCAAGATTTGTACATCCCGCCGGATGCGCTGCAAATCTTTTTAGAAGCGTTTGAAGGTCCGCTGGATTTGCTGCTGTATTTGATCCGCAAACAAAACTTCAACATCCTCGATATTCCCATGGCCGGGATGACCCGCCAGTACCTGAGCTATGTGGAAGAAATTCGCAAAACCAATCTGGAGTTGGCTGCTGAATATTTGCTGATGGCGGCCATGCTGATTGAAATCAAGTCCCGTATGTTGCTGCCGCCGAAAAAGGTGGCCGAAGGCGCAGAACCCGAAGACCCGCGTGCCGAACTGGTGCGCCGTTTGCTGGAATACGAACAACTCAAGCTGGCGGCAGCACGTCTCAATGCCGTTCCGCAACACGGCCGCGATTTTTTACGCGCTCAGGTCTACATCGAGCAATCTTTGCAGCCACGTTTTCCACATGTGGCCGTGCCCGACTTGCAAGCGGCTTGGGCAGATATAGTGCGCCGCGCCAAACTGGTTCAGCACCACAAAATCAGCCGCCAAGAACTCTCGGTGCGCGAGCACATGAGCATGGTGTTGAAAAAATTGCAAGGTCAACGCTTTGTAGAGTTCGAGCAATTGTTCGACCCCTCACAAGGCGTGCCGGTGCTGCTGGTTACTTTCATTGCCTTGCTTGAATTGGCCAAGGAAATGCTGGTGGCCATCACCCAAGCCGAAGCCTATGCACCCATCTATGTCCGACTGGCATACGCGCCAGCCCATTGACATCTCACCTCTGAAGGAAACACAGCCATGAGCGTTCAACCCTCTGCCCCGCCCACCGGTCATCGCCCTGCCATGACCATGCACAGCCTGATGAAAATGCTGGCTGAAGGCGAAAAAATCACCATGATTACCGCTTACGATGCCACCTTTGCGGCTGTGGCCGATCTGGCTGGTGTGGAAATCATTTTGGTTGGCGATTCACTGGGCATGGTTTGCCAAGGACACAACAGCACATTGCCGGTGACATTGGAAGCCATGCGCTACCACACCGAATGCGTGGCGCGCGGATTGCAAAAACAAAACGGCCGCCCGATCCTGTTGGGTGACATGCCGTTCGGCTCTTACGCCACGCCGGAACAAGCCTTTCGCAGCGCCAGCGTGTTGATGCAAGCCGGGGCACACATGGTCAAGTTGGAAGGCGGTGCTTGGCTGGCACCGACCGTCGAATTTTTGGTGACACGCGGCATTCCTGTCTGCGGTCACTTGGGGTTGACCCCGCAAAGCGTCAACACGCTAGGCGGCTACCGTGTGCAAGGGCGCACCGAATCTGCCGCCCAGCAATTGATGAATGATTCACTCACACTGCAAAACGCGGGTGCACAAGCGCTGGTGCTGGAGATGGTTCCTGCTGTTCTCTCGGGCGAGATCACGCGCGCATTGACGAGTTGCGCGACCGTGGGTATTGGCGCGGGTGTGGACACCGCCGGACAAATTTTGGTGTTGCACGACATGCTGGGTGTCACCCAAGGCAAGGTGCCGAAGTTCGCGCATAACTTCATGACTGAAGCAGGCAGCATATTGGGCGCCATACAAGCTTTTGTGCAGGCTGTGAAAAACAAAAAATTCCCGGTGAATGAACTTCACGCCTGGTGATTTTTCATGCTGATCGCACGCACGCTGGATGAACTGCGCCAGCATTTATCCCTCTACAAACAACCTGCGTTTGTGCCGACCATGGGCAATTTGCATGATGGTCATTTGGACTTGCTGCGCATAGCCAAGCCTTTGGGCGATGTCACTGTCGCTAGCATATTTGTCAACCGCTTGCAGTTTTTACCGTTTGAAGACTTTGGCAGTTACCCGCGCACGTTTGACAGCGATTGCGACAAATTGAAAAGCGTGGGCTGCGATCTGTTGTTTGCACCTGAAGAAACTCAGTTGTACCCGCAAGCGCAAACTTTCAAAGTGCAACCTGACCCCCAATTGGCAGATATTTTGGAAGGCCAGTTCAGGCCCGGTTTTTTCACCGGCGTTTGCACCGTGGTCATGAAATTGTTTCACTGTGTGTTTGCGCACAGCGGCGGCGTGGCCGTGTTCGGCCAAAAAGATTACCAGCAACTCATGGTCATCAAACAGATGGTCAAGCAATTTGCGTTGCCAGTGCAGATCACCAGTGTGGCCACCTCGCGCGCACCTGATGGTTTGGCATTGAGTTCACGCAACGGCTACCTGAGCGCAGAGGAAAGAGCCGAAGCGGTGCAGTTGTCTAGGGCGTTGCAAGCTTTGGCGCAAGCTGCGCGCGCCGGGTTGGCTCGGGGTGAATTTGATGTGGCACTGGCCGAGCAAGCAGCCATGGAAGCGCTGCGTACACGCGGTTGGACGCCCGACTACATGACGATCAGACACCAATCCGATTTGTCGCCTGTGACTGAGCTAAGCCATGCGCCCATGGTGGTGTTGGGTGCGGCCAAGTTGGGTAAGACGCGGTTGATAGATAACCTAGAACTCGCCTTTGGAGCCGCGCCCCATTAAGACAGCCACTGCATCTTTGGCTGCCACCTGACCGTCCAATACCGACACCACCGCGCTGGCGATCGGCATGTCCACACCCAGTGTCGCCGCACGCTGAACCACGGTGCGGGCGCTGTACACGCCTTCGGCCACATGGCCTAAGGAATGCAACACCTCAGGCAATGTTTTGCCTTGTGCCAAGGCCATGCCGACCTGGCGGTTGCGCGACAAATCGCCGGTGGCGGTCAACACCAAATCGCCCAAACCGCTCAGTCCCATGAAGGTTTCCGCCCTGGCACCCAAGGCCACGCCCAGGCGCGTCATCTCGGCCAAACCCCGCGTGATGAGTGCAGCTCGCGCATTCATGCCCAGTTGCAAGCCATCGCACAAACCGGTGGCGATGGCCATCACATTTTTCACGGCGCCGCCAATTTCCACACCGACAACATCTTCGTTTGCATAAACGCGTAATTTGTCCGCATGAAATGCTTGCACCAGCGTATCTCTGACATGGGCATGCCGGCTGGCAGCCACCAAAGCAGCAGGCAAACCGAGGGCTACTTCTTGTGCAAAACTCGGCCCGCTCAACACACCCGCTTGCAATGCGGGGGCTGCTTGTTGTTGAACTTCGTGTGCCATCAAACCGAAAGTAAAAGGCGTGTGGTCAATGGTGGCTTCAAAACCTTTGCAGAGCCAAGCGACGGGCACATGCTTGGCGACATCAGCGATGTCGGTGAGCACCTGACGCAGGCTAGCCATCGGCACCGCCAACAGAACGAGATCGGCAGTTGGTATCAGTTCTGCCAACGGCTGGTGACTGAGCTGCAGTGTTTCCGGAAATGGACAGCCGGGTAAATATCGCTGATTGACCCGGTCACGGGCCATGTCTTGCACCAGCCCTGAGTGCCTGCCCCATAAGGTGACCTGATGACGGTGGCTGGCCTGCACAGCCAGTGCCGTGCCCCACGCGCCCGCCCCCAGTATCAGGAGTTTCACTGCAGTTTCTGCTCGGCTTTCATGCGCTCTTGCTGGTCATACATGGCTTGGAAATTGATTTCCGCCATATGCACCGGCGGAAAACCTGCACGCTGAATCACATCGGCCACATTGCTGCGCAAATACGGGTAAATGATTTGCGGGCAAGCAATGCCTGTGATGGGTTGAAGTTGGCCTTCAGGCATGTGGCGGATTTCAAAAATACCGGCCTGTTTGGCTTCCACCAAGAACATGGTTTGCTCGTTGATTTTGGCCGTGACAGTGGCCGTCACGGTGATTTCAAACACACCTTCACCGATTTGTTCGGTGCCCAGACCAATTTGTATGTCGACAGCAGGAGGGTCCTGGGACAACAAAATAGCAGGGGAGTTGGGTTGCTCCAGCGATAAATCCTTGAGGTAAACGCGCTGAATGAGGAAAACGGGTTCTAAGTTATCTGCCATGTTGGCTTCCTGAAACGAAAAAAATGCCGCTACACCAATGGGTCAAAGCGGATGAGGGACAGCGTTTGAATTATGTCAGCTTGGCTCAAGCAAAGGCTGTAAGCCGCCGCGACTGTCGAGCGCCATCAAATCATCACATCCACCCACATGCGTGTCGCCAATGAAGATTTGAGGCACGGTGCGCCTGCCGGTCAAGGCCATCATGCGGTCGCGTTCTTCGTCAGACAAATCGATACGCACTTCTTCTATATGCTGCACGCCACGCGCCTTGAGAATTTGTTTGGCCCGTGTGCAATAAGGGCAAACGGCGGTGGTATACATCTTGACTGGAGTCATGGTGGTTCAGTGTTGAGAAGAAATCAGGCTGTTTTTTCCAAGGGCAGGTTGGCTTCCTGCCAGATTTTCAATCCGCCGCCCAAACTGTGGGCTTGCTCGTAGCCCAAGCCAGTTGCCAGACGCTGTGCTTTTTGGGAACGCATGCCGCTGGCACACACCAAAATGAGCGGGCGTTTTTTGTCCGTCACGGCTTTGGCCAAATCGGCGTTGATGTTGTCCAATGGCACATGACGCGAACCGATCAGGTGGCCGCTGGCAAATTCTTCGGCACTGCGCACATCCACCACATTGGCTTTTTCGCGGTTGATCAACAACACCGCTTGGGTCGGGGACAAACCCGGCGCTCCCATGACTTTCAGTGCAGGGAGAAACAAACCGATACCTGAAGTCACCGCAATCAAGACCAATAACCAGTTTTCAATCAGAAAATTCACGCGCAATACCTCAAAGGTCTGTAGAGACCCATTCTAGAATCCTTTTTTAATGACTTTCTTTCTAAGGTTTTTCTTTTATGTACAAGCTCGTTTTGATCCGCCACGGAGAATCACAGTGGAACTTGGAAAATCGCTTCACCGGTTGGGCCGACGTCGAGTTGACCGCTACCGGCATAGCGCAAGCCCAACAGGCGGGTGTGAAGCTCAAGGCTCAAGGCTATGACTTCGACCTCGGCTACACCAGTTTGCTCAAACGCGCGATTCACACCATGTGGCACACCTTGGACAGCATGGAGCGCTCATGGTTACCGGTGGCGCACCACTGGCGTTTGAATGAAAGACATTACGGCGCATTACAGGGTTTGAACAAAGCCGAAACCGCTCACCAATATGGGGACGAACAGGTGCTGGCCTGGCGCCGCAGCTATGACGTGCCGCCGCCTGCACTCAAGCCCGACGACGAGCGTTGCGAACGGCATGACCTGCGTTATGCAAAACTGCAACCCGGGCAAGTGCCGCTGACCGAATGCCTCAAAGACACGGTAGATCGCGTCATGCCTTTTTGGAATGAATCTCTGGCGCCGGCCATGCGCAGCGGCAAACGTGTGCTCATCAGCGCGCACGGCAACTCCATTCGCGCCATGGTCAAGTACCTCGACGGCATCTCCGACAAAGACATCGTGGGGTTGAATATCCCCAATGGAGAACCTTTGGTTTATGAACTGGACGAAAACCTTCAACCCATCACGCATTACTATGTTTGAAGCAAAGGCACAGCCCGGGATTCAAGCCTCCTGGGGTTATGCCGATTCCCAAGCGTGTCAGTGCTCATATAGGCAGTAAACTATCTTCCTAAATCGCTGTACACGCGATCCTTAATTTGACAAGGTACCCATGGGCCAAAAACTCAAAATTGCAGGTTGGTTGACAGTCGGCGCTATCACCGGCGCACTCACCACATTCTCACTTCAAACCGTAGCGCGCGCCAACATGACGCCGCTGCCGCTCGAAGAGTTGCAGCAACTGGCAGCTGTTTTCAGCATGGTCAAGTCAGACTACGTAGAGCAGGTGGATGAGAAAAAACTCATCAACGATGCCATCTCCGGCATGGTCTCCAGCTTGGACCCGCATTCACAGTATTTCGATAAAAAATCCTACAAAGAATTCCGCGAAGGCACGACGGGCAAATTTGTCGGTGTGGGCATTGAAATTTCCCAAGAAGACGGCTTGGTCAAAGTGGTCTCCCCCATCGAAGGCTCGCCAGCCGACCGTGCCGGTTTGAAGCCGGGTGACTTGATCACCAAAATCGATGAAGCCATCGTCAAGGGCATGACGTTGAACGACGCAGTCAAACGCATGCGCGGTGAACCCAAAACCAAAGTGGTTCTGACTGTGTTCCGCAAAGATGAAAACCGCACATTCCCGGTCACCATCACCCGCGAAGAAATCAAAACCGTCAGCGTCAAAAGCAAGATGATTGAAAACGGCTACGGCTGGATTCGAGTGAGCCAATTCCAAGAGCGCACCGTCGACGACCTGACCCGCAAACTTGAAGAGCTGTACAAGCAAGACCCCAAAATGAAGGGCTTGGTACTCGATCTGCGCAACGACCCGGGCGGCTTGCTGGATGCCGCTGTGGCCATCTCCGCTGTGTTTTTGCCTGACAACGTGACCGTGGTGTCCACCAACGGCCAGTTGGAAGAAAGCAAATACGTCTTCAAAGCAGCGCCCGACTTTTACCTGCGCCGCGGCGGCACAGACACGGTCGGCACATTGGCCAGCAAAACCCAAAACTTCTACAAGAAAATTCCCATGGTGGTGTTGGTCAATGAAGGCTCTGCTTCAGCCAGCGAGATCGTCGCGGGTGCCTTGCAAGACCACAAACGCGCTGTGTTGATGGGCAGCCAGACCTTTGGCAAAGGCTCGGTGCAAACCATTCGCCAGCTCGGTGCCGACACCGCGTTGAAAATCACCACCGCCCGTTACTACACCCCCAGCGGACGCTCCATCCAAGCCAAGGGCATCATGCCTGAACTGCTGGTCGATGACACGGCCGAAGGCAGCCCTTACGCTGCTCTGCGCACCCGCGAAGCCGACTTGGAAAAACACCT
>CAMDJS010000081.1 GCA_945900685.1 Bordetella parapertussis | reverse complement strand
CAGAGCAAGCCGGTTTGCTCGCGCGCGCACAAGAAATTGAAAATCTGGACAAGTTGATCCGTGCCCAGTCATTGATGTCTGAAGAAGCACGTATGCAACTCGCGCGTGCTGAATCCGCTGCGGTTCAATTTGCACAACAGCGCTCGCAGTTGCGTGTGCAAGCCACACAAACCCAGGCTGCTGCCCACAGTTTGAAACTGGATTTTCTTCAAGCCCAACAGCAGGCAGAACAAGTTCGTACCCGCCAAGGTCAACTCGCCACAGAGTCCGCAGAGTTGCAAGATCAATTGAAAAAATTGCAAGAACGCACACACGAAGATGAAGCGCGTTTTGAAAATTTGGACATGCAAATGGCGCAGACCCAGGACAGGCATGAAAGCTTGCAAGAAAAAGCGCAACTTGCAGAACAACAGTTGAACCAAGCGCGCGAAAATTTCCGCCAAATTGAACGTCAGTCACAGGAAGCGCAATTCAATTTACGCACCATGGCGGCCAAACTGGCCGAACTGCAACGCACCCGTGACACCGCAGCACAACAAATTGAACAACTGGGTCAAGAAAGTGTTCGTCAGCAAGCTGAGTTGGTCAATTTGTCGGACACGGCGGCCCAGTCCGGTTTGCAAGATGCATTGGCCCTGAAGTTGGAACGTGAAAACCTGTTGGCTTCCAAACGCTCTGAATACGATGATTTGACCGCCAGACTGCGGGTCAGCAACGAGGACAGATTGAAGATCGAGCGCGAGTTAGACCCTTTGCGTCAACGCATCGTCGACGCACAATTGAAAGAACAAGCCGCGCGTCTGGGCTTTGAACAATACGACAGGTTCTTAGAGGAAGCTCAGGCAGATTTGGTGGCTATCGAAACTTCGATCGAAGAAGAAAAAATCAAACTCACCGGCTTGCAAACTGAAATTGACGGTTTGCAGCGTGAGATTCAATCTTTGGGGGCGGTCAATTTGGCCGCTTTGGAGGAACTCGGCGTGGCCAGCGAACGCAAACAATTCCTTGACACACAGTCTGCGGATTTGAATGAAGCGATCACCACACTGCAAGATGCCATTCACAAGATCGATATCGAAACACGTTCTTTGCTGTCTGACACTTTCGCTACCGTCAACCACCATTTCGGCCTCATGTTCCCTGAACTGTTTGGCGGTGGTACGGCGAAGTTGGTCATGACAGGGGACGAGATTTTAGATTCCGGTGTGCAAGTCATGGCGCAACCACCCGGCAAAAAGAACCAAACCATTTACTTGCTCTCCGGCGGTGAAAAAGCACTGACGGCCATCGCTTTGGTGTTTGCTATTTTTCAACTCAACCCCGCGCCGTTTTGTTTACTGGATGAGGTTGACGCGCCTTTGGATGATGCCAACACCGAGCGTTACAGCAAACTGGTTTCAAGCATGTCCAAGGAAACCCAATTTCTGTTTATTTCACACAACAAGATCGCCATGGAAATGGCTGAACAATTGATTGGTGTCACCATGCAAGAGCAAGGTGTTTCCCGCATCGTGGCGGTCGACATGGAAGAGGCGGTCGGAATGGTGGTCAGTGCATGAGATTCAAGCCATGAGCCATTTCCAAATGTGGCTGGCCATCGCTGGCGGCCTGGTACTTGTGCTAGTGGTCGCGCACAGTACTTGGACATCCCGTCAAAGTCAACCCAAGCAAGCCGAACCGTTTCTCAGTAACGATGAGCTAGAGGCCTTGGAAGTATTGCCCACAGAAGTTGCATCTAATGAACCAGATGCCGAACTAGAACAAAGCATGCACGCGCAGGTCACAGAGCGCGACATCAAGTCACAGCTTGATGCCTTGATTGATGTGATCGCCACCATCGAACTGGATTCACCCGTATCCGGTGAAGCTGCCATCGCCGCCTTGCCGCCTATTCGCCGGGTAGGAAACAAGCTGTTTGTGGTGGAAGGACTCAATGCAGACAATGGCAATTGGGAATCGCTTCATACGCAACGCTACTACAGTGCTTTTCAAGCCGGTATTCAAGTTGCCAACCGGCAAGGCCCACTGAATGAAATTGAGTATTCTGAATTTGTGGTCAAAGCACAGGCCTTTGCCGATGTGTTTTTAGCCACGCCAGAGTTTCCAGACATGCAAGAAGCCTTGGCACATGCGCGCGAATTGGATCAATTTGCCAATGCACACGACGCACAGTTGAGTTTCACCTTGCAAGCGCGCAAAGCCGCGTGGAGTCCGGGCTATGTCCAGCAACAAGCTGCCCGCCTAGGTTTTGTGCCCGGCGTGATTCCCGGACGCATGGTGGTGCCATCGGCTTCTCCCGGTTTGCCACCTGTGCTTGTTTTGCAATTCGATGCGCGTGCGGCTATGGCCGAAGACCCTAACCAAGCGGCATTGAGAAGCATCAGTTTGAATTTGGATGTGCCGCAGGTGGCTCAAACAGAACAGGCTTTCGCACGCATGTGCGAGACAGCGCAAATATTGTCTGACGCGATGGACGGTTTGGTCACAGATGACAACGGACAGGCCTTGTCAGAGCCGGCCATACAAATGATTGACCGTGATTTGCTTCAACTCTATGACGAACTGGCCGAGCGTGATCTAACCGCTGGCTCGCTGCAAGCCAGACGTCTTTTCAGCTGACAAGCATTCCATGCACGAACGCGTTGCATATCTTCGCAGCCAACTGCAACTCGCGGGTCATCACTACCATGTGCTGGATGAACCGCTGATTCCAGACGCTGAATACGACCGTTTATTCAAAGAACTCCAAGCCATTGAAGCGCAGCATCCGCAATGGATCACGCCTGATTCACCCACGCAACGGGTAGGCGGCACACCCGTGGCTTCATTCATGCAGGTATCGCACAAGGTACCGATGCTCAGCATTCACACCGAGACCGACATCAGCAAAGAGGGTGCGTTTCTGTTTGATACACGCGTGCGCAAACAACTGGAACTCAGTCCTTTGGATCCTCCGGTTGAATACGTGGCAGAGTTGAAGTTTGACGGGCTTGCCATCAGTTTGATTTACCGCCAACATGTGTTGGTTCAAGCCAGCACCCGAGGAGACGGCGAAACCGGTGAGGATGTGACGCACAACATCCGCACCATTGGACAAATACCTTTGCGTCTGAGCCTAGATGCACCCGCTGATTTAGAAGTGCGCGGCGAGGTGTATATGCGCCGTGACGATTTTGAAACTCTGAATGAGCGCCAACGCAATCGCATTGCAGAAGGTGTGAAAAACGAGAAAACGTTTGTCAATCCGCGCAATGCAGCAGCGGGTGCAGTCAGGCAACTGGATCCGAAAATTGCAGCCCAGCGACCGTTGAGTTTTTTCTCTTATGCCTTGCATTTTCACGCGGACGATGAGGTGTCGCTCAGTCCGGTTGATGCCACCCTCAATGGGTTGAAAACCTACGGCAGTCACATACAGGTTTTAAACAAGCTCAAAGCCTGGGGATTCCCGGTGTCAGAACACACCCGGCTTGTCAACGGTGCGCAAGGCTTGGTCGCTTTTCATGTGGATATTGCGGCATTGCGTGACAGCTTGCCTTTTGACATTGACGGCGTGGTCTACAAAGTCAATCAAATTGCTTTGCAACACCGCATGGGCATGGTCAGCCGCGAGCCGCGCTGGGCCGTGGCACACAAATACCCGGCGCAAGAAGAGCTCACCACGGTGCAAGCCATTGAGGTGCAAGTCGGGCGCACCGGCAAACTCACGCCTGTGGCCAAACTCGCGCCCGTGTTTGTCGGCGGCGTCACCGTCACCAATGCCACCTTGCACAACGAAGACGAAGCCAGACGTAAAGACGTGCGGGTGGGCGACACCGTCATCGTGCGGCGAGCCGGAGACGTGATTCCCGAAGTCGTGTCTGTTTTGATTGAAAAACGACTGAATGAAGCGACTATTTTCACTATGCCTGCGCATTGCCCGGTGTGTGGAAGTCTGGCTTTGCGCGAAGAGGGCGAAGCGGATTACAGGTGTACCGGCGGTTTGTTTTGCAGCGCGCAACGCAAACAAGCCATATTGCATTTTGCACACAGACGCGCGGTTGAAGTGGATGACTTGGGTGAAAAACTGGTCGATCAATTGGTCGATGCCGGTCTGGTCAACACCTTGCCCGATTTGTATAAATTGGGTTTCAGCCACCTGGCCGCATTAGACCGCATGGCGGAGAAATCCGCCAACAACTTGTTGGTCAGTCTGGAGCGTTCCAAACAAACCACCTTGCCTAGGTTTGTTTTTGGATTGGGTATTCGACATGTCGGTGAAGCCACGGCCAAGGAACTGGCGCGTCACTTCGGCGGCATTGAAGCCATCATGGATGCCAGTGTGGATCAATTGTTGATGGTCAATGATGTTGGCCCTGTTGTGGCCAACAGCTTGCGCACTTTTTTTGACCAGGCACACAACCGTGAAGTGGTGGAGCAACTGCGCGCCTGCGGTATCCATTGGGAAGAATCTGCCCCCGGCGCGAGGTTGGATTTGCCACTGGCCGGCCACACCTATGTCATCACCGGCACCTTGCCCACACTGTCGCGAGACCAGGCGCAAGCATTGTTAGAACAAGCAGGCGCGAAAGTCGCAGGCAGCGTCAGCAAAAAAACCACCGGTGTGATCGCGGGAGAGGCAGCAGGCAGCAAGCTGGACAAAGCCGTGGCGCTAGATGTTCCTGTCTTGGATGAAGCGGCTTTGTTGTTGCTGGTGAAGCCCGCATGAAATTTCAAATCGGTATTGATTTAGGCGGTACCAAAACCGAAATCGCCGTGTTAAGTGCACATGGCGACATGGTGTTTCGAGAGCGTTGCCCGACTCCGTCACACAGTTATGAAGCCATATTGAACGCTATGTGTGGCTTGGTCAATACAGCTGTTTCGCAAACCGGCATGGCCCGACCCTTGCAAATTGGCATAGGTCTGCCGGGTTGTTTGGATGTTGACACTGCGCTGGTCAGAGGCTCCAACACGCAAGTCTTGAATAACCAACCGCTGAAAAAAGATTTGGAACACAAACTGGGCTGTGAAGTGCGCTTGCAAAACGACGCGAATTGTCTGGCATTGAGCGAAGCTGTTGACGGTGCGGGCGAACAAGGTCGGGTGGTGTTCGCGGCCATTCTTGGAACCGGTTGCGGTGGCGGTGTGGTGGTTGACCAGCAATTGTTAACAGGCAGACATGCCATCGCCGGTGAATGGGGACACAACCCCTTGCCATGGCCAAGCTCGGATGAATTGCAAGTTCCGCCCTGCTGGTGCGGTCAAACCGGTTGTCTTGAAACATGGATCAGCGGGACAGCATTCGCGCAAGACCATGCAAGACACACTGGCCATCAGTTATCGGCACGATACATTGTGCAATCCATGCGACAAGGTGACGAATCCGCCATCCAAAGTTTTGATCGCTATGTGAATCGCTTAGGCCGTGCGTTGGCGCAAATGATCAACTTGCTCGATCCGGATGTGATCGTGCTGGGCGGCGGCATGAGCAATGTGCAGGAAATTTATCCGCTGATTGGTAGAGTCATTTCGCAATACAGTTTTGCTGTGAAAGCCAATACACCTGTGCGAGCTGCCATACACGGGGATTCTTCCGGTGTCAGAGGTGCGGCATGGTTATGCGATTGATATTTACCGGTTGCCGGAACCAATGACGGACAGCAATTGCGTTTCTAAATCAATTTGGGTTTTGTTGTGTTGCAAAGCCGGACCGTCAATCAAAAATGTATCTTCCACGCGTTCGCCCAAGGTGCTGATCTTGGCGAGTAATACATTGATGTGATGTTGAGCCAACACCTGCGCTACGCCGTAAAGCAAACCCGCTTGGTCGGTGGCTGAAATACTGAGCAACCAACGCTGCGCTTTTTCATCCGGTTGCAAACGCACACGCGGCGCGACAGGAAAACTCTTGACGCGTCGGGACATGCGTCCTGCCTGACGCGGTTTGTGCAAGGGGCCGCCTTTTTCAATGGCCTGCTTTAAGCCGTTCTCAACCATGGGCGTGAGTTCGCGGTAATGCACGTTCAACATAGGCGTGACCACTTGGAAAGTATCCAAGGCATAACCGTTTTTGGCGGTATGCACTTTGGCATCCAGAATGTTGAATTCGGCCTGGTCAAAGTAACCACAGATGCGCGCGAACAAATCCGTTTGGTCCGGTGTGTAAACCATGACTTGCAAGCCTTCACCCAAGGGTGACAAACGCGCTTTCACAGTGACACCTGCGGCCATATTCTGCGCCTTGGCAAGCGCCAAAGGGCGGGATAACTGCCTTGTGTGCCACGCAATATCAGCAGCCTCATGGCGCATGAAATAGCCCACATCCAAGGTGTCCCATAAGTCTTTATGGGATTCAAAAGGCATGGCGTAAAGATTGAGTGTTTCTAATGCTTCACGCTTGCGCATTTCCACCAGCGCATGCGGGTCGTGCGCCTGCCCGCCAAGCACGGCGGCACTGGCACGGTACAAATCCTCCAGCAATTTGCCTTTCCACGCATTCCACACTTTGGGACTGGTGCCGCGAATGTCTGCCACAGTGAGCAAATACAAAGCACGCAAATAGCGTTCGTTGCCGACGCTGCGAGCGAACGCGTTCACCACATCCGGATCACTCAAATCTTGTTTTTGTGCCACATGACTCATGGTGAGATGGTGCTTGACCAGAAATTGAATCAACTGTTGATCGGCTTTGGCTATGCCGTGCTGGCGGCAAAACAAACGCACCTCGTGCGCACCCAAATCCGAATGATCGCCGCCGCGTCCTTTGGCGATGTCATGGAATAAAGCGGCCACATACAAAATCCAAGGCTGCTCCCAACCCGCAGCGAGTTGCGAGCAAAACGGGTATTCGTGCGCGTGTTCCACAATAAAGAAGCGACGCACATTGCGCAGCACCATCAGAATATGTTGGTCGACCGTGTAGACATGAAACAAATCGTGCTGCATTTGGCCGACGATACGCCTGAACACCCACAGATAACGCCCAAGCACCGAGGTCTGGTTCATCAAACGCATGGCATGTGTGATGCCTTGCGGCGACTGCAATATGCGCATGAACATGGCGCGATTGGCCGGGTCGCGCCTGAAGGCTGCATTCATCAAGCCACGTGCGTTGTAGAGTGCGCGCAAGGTGCGGGCAGAAAAACCTTTGATGCCAATGGTTTCCTGGTAAATCAAAAATGTTTCAAGAATGGCGTGCTGTTCACGTTGGTACAAGTCATCATCCACGACTTCCAACATGCCGGCCTTGTCGAAAAAGCGCGGGTTCAATGGCCTGGGCGGGTGGGTTTTCGCTTGTTGAAACAACCACTCTTCAATGTTGAGGTGAATGATCAAATTCAGTTGCGTGACCGCCTTGGCCGCCCAGTAATAGCGTTTCATCAAGGCTTCGCTGGCGTCTCTGGCGCTGCGTGAATCAGGTGTGCTCGGCCCCAAACCCATATCCACGGCCAAGCTAGATTGCAAATCGAACACCAAGCGGTCTTCACGTCTGCGGGCGGTCCAGTGCAAGCGCCACCTGATCAGCGACAGCAGGTTTTCATTGCGTTGTATTTGCTGCATTTCAAGCGGTGTGACCATGCCGCGCAAATGCAAATCTTTCCAGGTTGAACCCAAACCGCTGGCCTTGCTCAACCACAACAGCATGTGCAAATCACGCAAACCGCCGGGCGACTCTTTGCAATTGGGTTCCAAGGAATAGGGTGAGTTATCGAACTTGCTGTGACGCTGAAGCATTTCCAACGTCTTGCCGGTGAAAAATGCTTTGGGGTCTAAATTCGCTTTGAAAGCCTCGGTAAACAATTTGACCAATGCAAACTGGCCGGTCAGGTAACGCGATTCAAGCATGGCGGTTTGAACTGTGATGTCTGCCGCAGCCTCAGTGACGCATTCGCTCAAATGACGCACGCTCGAACCAATTTCGAGGCCTGCATCCCAACAACCGCCGATGAATGTTTCTATGCAGGTCTTGAGTGATTCATTGTTTTCAACAGAAAGTGTGTCCGGTAGCAGCACCAACACATCCACATCGGAGTAGGGAAACAAGGCTTGACGACCATAGCCGCCGACAGCAAGCAAGGCACAACTCTCGGGCATCTCAGCCTGGGCCCACAAGCTCTTTAAAGTGTCATCGCATAAATCGCTGAGTAATTTCAAATGCCGGTGGACCTGAGCTGCACGCGACAAACTTTGTTCTGCCGCGCACTGAACCAGCAATTGTTTTTTTCGTTGCCTGAAATCAGAGGCAGTAACTTTCACCTGTCAGCACGCCGTAGCGGTCACAAACGAGGGTGGGGGAGGACTGCCCGCAGACAGTGTCAACACCTCAAAGCCAGTTTGTGTCACCAAGACCGTGTGCTCCCATTGCGCAGACAAGGAATGGTCGCGGGTGATGATGGTCCAGCCATCGTTCATCTCTTTGATATCGCGCTTACCAGCGTTGACCATGGGCTCGATGGTGAACACCATGCCGGGTTTGAGTTCTTCCAGCGTGCCCGGTTTGCCGTAATGCAAGACTTGTGGTTCTTCGTGGAAAACCTTGCCAATGCCGTGACCGCAAAATTCGCGCACGATGGAAAAACCATGGCCTTCAGCGAACACCTGAATCGCATGCCCGATATCGCCCAAGCGGGCACCGGGCTGAACCTTGACAATACCGTGCCACATGGCCTCGTAAGTCAATTGGCACAATCGTTTGGCAGCAATAGAGCCATCGCCGACGATGAACATGCGACTGGTGTCGCCATGCCAACCACCTTTGATGACAGTGATGTCAATATTGACGATGTCACCTTTCTTCAACACCTTGTCGCTGGGAATGCCGTGGCAGACTTGGTGATTGATAGAGGTGCAAATGGATTTGGGATAGGGGTTGCTGCCGCTGGGGTTGTAATTCAAGGGTGCCGGTATGGCTTGCTGCACCTGCGTGATGTAGTCAAACGCCAGTTTGTCCAAGTGATTGGTGGTGACGCCGGGTTGCACATGCGGTGTCAGGTAATCCAATACCTCCGAGGCCAATTGGCCAGCGATTCGCATACCGGCAATGCCGTGTTCGTCTTTGTAGGTGATGGTCATGCGCCCATTATCTCCGCACAGCACGCGGGACTGACCGGTACTGGCTTATCGTTAAAATTCGAACTCCAAGGTAGACACATCCTCTGCAACCTATGCTTTATCTTTAAGAAGACTGACAAGTGACCCTCCAAATCAGTACCTTTCAGGGCTCCCAAGCCTTCAGTGCTCTGAAAACTCGTCGTTTGCTGACTTCTCTGCAAGACATCAATTCACTGATTGAATCTGTGTCCGCCTGCCATGTGTAT
>CAMDJS010000080.1 GCA_945900685.1 Bordetella parapertussis | reverse complement strand
ATTCAGTCGCAGCAATTGAGCTTTGAGCATTTGGGTTTGCCGCACAAAGAACTTGATCAATTGATGCAAGCCATTCACCGGCCCAATGGCATGGTGTTGATCACAGGACCGACTGGATCGGGCAAAACCGTCACTCTCTACACCTGCTTGAACCACTTGAATACAAGCGGCGTCAATATCGCCACGGTGGAAGACCCCTCAGAGATTGTGCTGGCCGGGGCCAACCAAGTGAATGTGAATGAGCGCATTGGCTTGAGTTTTGATGTTGCGTTGCGCGCGCTGCTGCGCCAAGACCCTGACATTGTGATGGTCGGTGAAATTCGAGATTTGGCCACCGCTGACATCGCGATCAAAGCATCACAAACCGGACATTTGGTGTTGTCTACCCTGCATACCAATGATGCGCCCTCCACGCTCGCACGTTTGAGTCAGATGGGCATCGCAGGCTTTAATCTGGCCAGCAGCGTGTCCCTGGTGTGCGCGCAACGCTTGTTGCGCCGCTTGTGTATGTCATGCAAGCAGCCCATGCCGGACAACAGTGGCTACCGCGCTATCGGTTGCCACTTGTGCCTAGATGGTTACAAAGGACGGATCGCCATCCACCAGGTCATGCCCATCACGCACAGCCTGCAATTGCTGATGCTGCAACAAGCCAGCGCCATCGAACTGGCTCAACAAGCCCAACGCGAAGGTGTGCGCAGCCTGCGCGATAGCGGCATGCTCAAGGTTGCCGCCGGGGAAACAACGCTTGATGAAGTGGTGGCCGCAACCCATGAATAGCCACTGGGTGTCGCCGGATCCATCAGGCCAGGCGTCTTTGACTGCGCGGGTCAAACACACAGCCGTTACCTCTCATCAATTGACCGATTTCACACGTCAATTGGCCACATTGGTTTCCTCCGGTGTGCCCTTGCTTGAATCACTGGACGCGGTTCACAAGGGCTTTGACGGTCAAGCCATGGCGCACATCGTTGACCAAATGAAATCACGCGTCAGTGCCGGATGGGCATTGCATCAGGCATTGCAAGAACATGCGGTATTTGGTCATTTGTATTGCCAAATGGTTGCAGCCGGTGAGCTTTCGGGCAATCTGGACGAGATGCTGAACCGTCTCGCGCTGCACACAGAACGTCAACAGCAATTGATTCGCAAGCTTCGCATGGCCTTGGTTTACCCGGTGGCCGTGCTGCTCATCGCTTTTGGTGTGGTGGCCGTGATCCTGATTTGGGTGGTGCCCGTGTTTGAATCTATTTTTGCCTCATTCGGCGCTGAATTGCCTTTCGCCACCCGATTGATTGTGAACTTGAGCAAGCACTTGCTGCATTGGGGCCTACCTGTGACCTTGGTGCTGGCCGCATTGGCTTTCATTGTCCGCTGGCAATACCAGCGCGATGACCGCTGGCAATGGCTGTTGGCAGTCTGGGTTTTGCGTTTACCTTTGGTTTCTCATCTGATTGGCAGCGCCAATTTGGTGATCTGGACCCGTTGCATGGCCATGCTGGTGCAGTCAGGCGTGCCATTGCTAGACACCTTGCAAATTGTCGCGGGCACCTGTACCAACCGTGTTTATGCATTGTCCACATTGACGGTGCATGACAAGGTGATGCAAGGTATCAGCCTCGCGCAGGCACTTCGACAGTTGAGCTCCGACGCACAAGCTTACCCCCCTGTTTTTTCCAAACTCTACCCTTCGCTGCTGGTTCAATTGATTGACATCGGCGAGCAATCTGGCACTTTATCTGCCTTACTGAACAAAGCCGCAGACGCGCAAGACGAAGCCCTCGCTCATCAAGTGCAATCGATGACTCAACTGATTGAACCTTTGCTCGTTGTGGTGCTGGGCGGCTTGGTCGGTGGCATGGTCGTGGCCTTGTATTTGCCCGTTTTTCAATTGGGCCAAATCATGTAGGTGTGCACTCTTATAGACTCAAGCCTATGGCTCACACTGAATTCAGACGCATTGGACTGACGGGCGGCATTGGCAGCGGCAAATCCACCTTGGCTGGCCTGCTGATGGCCAGAGGGTTGGACGTGATTGATGCGGATGCTTTGTCACACCAATTGACGGCTGCAAATGGCGCTGCCATGCCTGAGATACAAAGACTGTTCGGCAACGAATTTATTGCGCCTGATGGCAGCCTTGCGCGCGAGCGTATGCGCGCCTTGGTGTTTGAGCAACCTCAAGCCAAAGAGCAACTTCAGTCATTGCTGCACCCCATGATTTTTCAATTGATCCAGCAAGCCGTGGAATCCGTCAAGAACAAGGGTAAACCCTTGGTTTTTTTGGATATTCCCTTGCTGGTCGAATCCCGTCACTGGCGGCAAAATTTGGACAGGGTGTTGGTGGTGGATTGCTCGGGTGAGACCCAAATCCGGCGAGTCACACAACGCAGTCAATTGTCTGCCGCTCAGGTCGAACGCATCATGGCAAACCAAGCCAGCAGAGCGCAGCGGTTGTCAGCTGCGGACTGGGTCGTGGCCAACGACACTGACGATTTGAAGCTGCTGGAGGAGAACGCTCGCCTCATTCAGCTGCATATTTAGACGAAACCTAGCGTTTTACGCCACAGTCAGCGGTTATCATTCCGGCTGTTTTGCTAACTACAGGTCTGCGCGTTTTGTGATTCTCTACGAACACCCATTTAACGAACGAATTCGCACTTATCTGCGGTTGGAGTACCTGCTCGGGCGGTTTGAACATCTGTTGCTACGTTCATCAGAGATTGACCACCATTTCGCATTGACAACTTTATTTGAAATCGTCGATGTCGGCGGACGCTCTGACTTGAAGTCTGACATTTTGAAAGAGCTCGAGCGGCACAAACACCAATTCAACAATTACCGTGGCAACCCGTCTGTCTCTGAAACTGTGCTGGATGAATTGCTGGGCAGCATAGACAGATGTCTACAAGGCTTTAACACACAAGGTGCGCGTATCAGCCAATGTGTCACTGAAAGCGATTTCCTCAGCAGCTTGCGCAACCGTTTCGCTGTCCCCGGTGGTACGTGTGCATTTGATTTGCCCGGCTACCACGCTTGGCAACAACGTGACCCGGATTTGCGTCGCCAAGATATTTTGAAATGGTCTGAACCGCTCAAAACTTTGCACGAGAGCGTCAGCTTGTTGATGCGCTTGTTGCGCGAGAGCGGTTCACCGCAGCGCGTGGTCGCCACCCAAGGTCAGTTCCAACAAGCGCTGCCGCAAGGGCGTTTCCAAATGATGCGCTTGTTCATTGATGAATCTGTCGGACTGGTGCCTGAAATCAGCGGCAACCGCATGATGGTCTGGGTTCGCCTGATTCACCAAAATTGGGAAGGCAAATCTCAAGCCACTGTTGGTAACGCAGAATTTGAAATAGAGCTCTGCGCCTGAGCCAACCATTCCAACACCGGCACCGTGCCGGGTAACACCGGTGCGACTTGCACCGGCAAGCGTTCCCAAGAAAACTCCTGGCCTTCTTTCATTTGCAGCTCACCTTGCCATTCAAACACTTTGAAAAAATGCAATTCCACCAAGGCGTGCGGATAGTCGATGCGCTCGGTTTTCCAAGCTTGTGGGTCAGCGATGGTGATGCCTAATTCTTCTTGCAGTTCACGGGTCAAGGCCTGCGCCAGCGTTTCACCTGCTTCGACTTTGCCGCCCGGGAATTCCCAATGACCTGCATAGGCTTTGCCCGGCGGGCGGGTGGTCAATAAAAAACGGCCATCCGCTTGAAACAACACACCGACAGCCACTTGAGTCAACGGACGCAGCTGGCCGCCTGCGCGAGGTTCGCTGGCATCGACCACGCGCACTGTGGGCTCAGTCATAGCCCAGAGGCGTCCAAACGCCCGGCAAAATCACGAGCGAACTGGTAAGCCACGCGACCGCTGCGCGAACCGCGCTCCAGTGCCCACACCAGAGATTCAGGATGAGCTTGCTCCCACATCTTTTGCGGAACCTTGAGCGAAGCCAGCCACTGATCGACGATATGCAAATACTCTTCCTGGCTGAACGGGTAAAAACTCACCCACAAACCGAAGCGCTCAGACAGCGAAATTTTTTCTTCAATGACTTCGCCCGGATGAACTTCGCCGTCCTCGGTGTGCGTGTAACTGAGGTTGTCCTTCATGTACTCGGGCAACAAATGGCGGCGGTTGCTGGTGGCGTAAATCAACACATTGGCCGTTGCTGCAGCGACTGTGCCGTCGAGTATGGACTTGAGCGCTTTGTAGCCGGGTTCGCCTTCGTCAAAACTCAAGTCATCGCAAAAGATGATGAATTTTTCAGCTCGGTCAGCCACCACTTCAATGATGTCCGGCAGGTCCACCATGTCCTGTTTGTCGACCTCAATCAAGCGCAAACCGCGCGACGCATAGGTGTTTAAGCAGGCTTTGACCAGGGAGGATTTTCCAGTGCCGCGAGCGCCGGTAAGCAACACATTGTTGGCAGGTTTGCCATCAATAAACTGCAAGGTGTTGCGCTGGATTTTTTCTTTTTGCTGGTCGATTTCTTTCAAATCGTCCAAAGACATTTGTCCGATATGGCGCACCGGCTCGAGCACGCCGTGGCCGCTGCTGCGTTTGCGGTAGCGAAACGCAATCGCTGCTTTCCAATCTGGCGCATGCAAAGGCTGCGGCAGTATGCGTTCAATGCGCGCCATCAACAACTCGGCGCGGTGCAACATGCGGTCCAGGGCTTCGTTCATGCTCAGCTGCGGTAATCGGCGTTGATGGTGACGTACTCGTGGCTCAGGTCACAGGTCCAGACTTGGTCATGTGCTTGCCCTCTTCCGAGCAACACGCGCACGGTAATTTCGTCTTGCTTCATGACACGCTGCCCGTCTTCTTCTTTGTAGTCAGGATGACGGGCGCCACGGGTGGCCACATGCACATCGTCAAGGTACAAATCAATCAGACTTTGGTCTAGGTCTGCGATGCCTGCGTACCCGACCGCTGCCAGAATGCGGCCGAGATTCGGATCGCTGGCAAAAAAAGCGGTTTTCACCAATGGCGAATGGGCAATCGCATACGCCACTTGACGGCATTCAGCGGCGTCTCGTCCATCTTCAATGCTGACCGTGATGAACTTGGTCGCGCCTTCGCCGTCTCGCACAATCGCTTGCGCCAGCCAAAGCGCTGCATCTAACAACTGTTGTTTCAAAGATTGCGCGCTTACGCTGTCCCAGTGGGTGACAGTGGTATTTCCAGCTTGGCCTGTGGCCATCACCACAAACGAGTCATTGGTGGACGTGTCGCCATCAATGCTGATGCGATTGAATGAGGCTTCAGCCAATTCATGCGCCAAGGCATTCATCAGTTTCGGATCAATCGCGGCATCGGTGGCCATGAAACCCAACATGGTCGCCATGTTCGGGCGGATCATGCCTGCGCCTTTAGAGATGCCGGTGATGGTGACGGTTTTGCCGTCCATATCGAATTGGCGGCTGATGGCCTTGGGCAAGGTGTCTGTCGTCATGATGGCTTGTGAAGCCAAAGTCCAGTTATCGCTCAAACTTGCAGCAAGTGCTTGGGGCAAACCGTCAACAATGCGCTGCACCGGCAAAGGCTCCATGATGACACCTGTAGAAAACGGCAGCACTTGTTGAGGCTTGATGCCTAATTGCGCCGCTACCGCTTCGCAAACCGCAAATGCATTTTGCAATCCACTCTCTCCGGTACCCGCGTTAGCGACGCCGGTATTGATCACCAAAGCTCTGATGCCTGTGCCTGCAGCCAAATGCTGTTTGCACAATTGCACCGGTGCTGCGCAAAAACGGTTTTGCGTGAACACGGCGCCGACCGATGTGCCCGGCTCGAGTGTGATGACGGTCAGGTCTTTGCGGTTGGCTTTGCGCACACCGGCTTCGGTGATACCGATGGACACACCAGCGACTGCATGCAAATCTTCAGGGCGTGCTACGTGTAGATGTACCGCCATGGTTCAGGCCAATTTGCCGTGGCATTGTTTGTATTTTTTACCACTGCCGCAGGGGCAGGGTTCGTTGCGGCCAACGGCTGCCACTTGCTCAGCAGCAGGCGCAGTGGCTGCGCCAAACAGTTGCGCTTGACCCGTTTCATCTGGCGCTGAATAGGTGAGATTGGTGACTGTGTCAGCGCGTTGCTCAATGGCTTGTGCAGCGTCTTCCACCTGGCTGACAGTGTCAATTTGCACCGTCATCAATATGCGTGTCACTTCATTTTTCACCATGTCCAGCAATTGGCCAAATAACTCGAAAGCTTCGCGTTTGTATTCCTGCTTGGGCTGCTTTTGTGCATAACCGCGCAAATGTATGCCTTGGCGCAAATAGTCCAGAGAGGACAAATGTTCACGCCAATGGCTGTCTATGTTTTGCAGCAGCACTGCACGCATGAAAGGCGTGAATTGCTCGACACCCACTGTATTTAATTTGCTCTCGAATGCATCATGCGCGGCTTGCACCACCATCTGCAAAATATCTTCATCGATGATAGCTTGCGATTTTTCTACGTGTTGGATCAGTGGCAAATCGATATGCCATTCGTTGTGCAACACCTGTTGCAAACCGGCAATATCCCATTGCTCTTCGACGGATTCCTGGGGGACAAACTGACGCACCAAGTCCTGAAAACATCCTTCACGCAAACTGGCAATTTGCGCGGTCAACACACTGGCGTCCAAGATGTCGTTGCGTTGCTGGTAAATGACTTTGCGCTGATCGTTGGATACGTCGTCATATTCCAGCAATTGTTTGCGGATGTCGAAGTTGCGGGCTTCAACTTTGCGCTGCGCACTTTCAATGCTGCGCGAGACCATGCCTGCTTCGATGGCTTCACCCTCGGGCATTTTCAAACGATCCATGATGGCTTTGACCCGTTCACCCGCAAAAATGCGCATCAAGGAATCGTCAAGACTGAGGTAAAAGCGCGAAGAACCGGGGTCACCCTGGCGGCCTGAGCGGCCACGCAATTGGTTGTCAATGCGGCGTGATTCATGGCGCTCGGTAGCGATGATGCGCAAGCCGCCCACGGATTTCACAAACTCATGGTCTTTGGCCCAGACTTCGCGCAACGGCATTTCCTTGGCCGCTTTGTCACTGTCGCTAAAGCCCTCATCCGCCATCAATTTATCGACGGCTTTTTCCACATTGCCGCCCAGCACAATGTCGGTTCCGCGACCGGCCATGTTGGTGGCAATGGTGATGGATTTGGGAGCGCCTGCTTGCGCGACGATGTCCGCTTCGCTGGCATGTTGTTTGGCATTGAGCACCTGGTGTTTCAAGCCCGCCTTGTCCAACATGCCCGAGAGCAATTCAGACAACTCAATCGAAGTGGTTCCCACCAGCACAGGTTGACCGCGACCATGACACTCAATGATGTCGTCTATGGCCGCTTTGTATTTTTCTTCTGTGGTTTTGTAAACCCGGTCCAACTGGTCATCACGCAGGCTTTGTTTGTTGGGCGGAATGATGACGGTTTCTAAACCGTAAATTTCCTGAAACTCATAAGCCTCGGTATCCGCGGTTCCGGTCATACCGCTCAATTTTTCATACAAACGGAAATAATTTTGGAACGTGATGGACGCCATGGTCTGGTTCTCTGCCTGGATAGGCACACCTTCTTTGGCCTCGACCGCTTGGTGCAAACCGTCACTCCAGCGCCGACCCGACATCAACCGGCCGGTGAACTCGTCCACAATCACAATTTCACCGTTTTGATTCACATAATGCTGGTCAAGGTGGTACAGATGCTGTGCACGCAGTGCGGCATACAAATGGTGAACCAAGCCTATGTGTAACGGGTCATACAAAGACGCGCCTGCTGGCAACAAAGCCATGTCTGACAGAATTTTTTCAGCCTTCTCATGGCCGAGTTCGGTCAAATAGACTTGGTGTGATTTCTCATCGAGCGTGAAGTCGCCGGGGGTGATGACACCCTCGCCGGTGCGCAAATCCAACTCGCCCTCCTGGCGTGTGAGATGCGGCACCACCTTGTTCATGGCGAGATAGGTTTGCGTGTGGTCCTCAGCCTGACCACTGATGATCAAAGGCGTGCGCGCCTCGTCAATCAAAATCGAGTCCACCTCGTCAACGATGGCGTAGTTCAGTTTGCGCTGCACCCGATCGGTGGCTTCATAAACCATGTTGTCACGAAGATAGTCAAAGCCATATTCGTTGTTGGTGCCATATGTGATGTCGCTTTGGTAAGCGGTTTGTTTTTCTTCCCGGGTCAGTTGCGCAAGGTTGATGCCCACACTCAAGCCCAAAAAGTTGTAGAGCCTGCCCATCCATTGCGCATCCCGACTCGCCAAATAGTCATTGACTGTGACCACGTGCACGCCTCGACCACTCAAGGCATTAAGGTAGACCGCCAGTGTGGCGGTCAGGGTTTTGCCTTCGCCAGTACGCATTTCGGCGATCTTGCCTTGGTGCAATGCAATGCCACCCAACATTTGCACATCAAAATGACGCATCTTCATGATGCGCTTGGAGCCCTCACGCACCACCGCAAAGGCTTCTGGCAATAAATCCTCCAGACTTTCTCCTTGCAGATGGCGATGTTTGAATTCCTCTGTTTTGGCTTTCAAAGCCTCATCGCTCAAGGACTCCAAAGGGATTTCCAAGGCATTGATGCGCTCTAGGGTTTTGCGGTAGGTCTTGAGCAACCGGTCATTGCGGCTGCCGAAAATATAGGTCAGTGGATTGAAGGCCATGCTAGCTATACGTCCATGCTTGGCCGGATGGCGGGCAATGGACGCTGGTTCCTTTGTAGAAGTCTGCCATTTTACCTGTGTGTGAGTCCATAATTCGGCATGTCCCGACCTCCCTCAAGCAGCACAAAACATACCGGCGTGATGGATGCCATCGAGCAATCAGACACACTGGCCGGCATGCTTGCATTGCATCAGAAGTCCACGCTCTATCTGAAAACAGTGGAGTCGGTTTTGCCTCCCGGCTTTTCTCAGCAAATCAAGGCCGGGCCGATAGAAGACGATAGCTGGTGTCTGTTGGTCACGCACAATGCCGCCGCCGCCAAATTGCGCCAAATGCTGCCCTCACTCAGCGCACATTTGCGAAGCAAGGGCCACAACGTGCAAACCATACGCATCAAGGTGATTTCACGCTGATTGAAAAAGAAAAAAACCAGACCTTTTCGCAAGGTGCTGGCTTTTTAAATGGTGCCGATTATCGGATTCGAACTGATGACCTACCGCTTACAAGGCGGTTGCTCTACCAACTGAGCTAAATCGGCAATGTAGATATTCTAACCAAGGCCAGCAACGCAAACTGCGCAACAGATTATTTAATCCGTTTGAGTTGTGGGCGGGTGGAACTCGGCGCGGCAGGCGCGGGGGTTTCTTCCTGCGCGGTGGCCGGCTTGGCGGAGTCCAAGTCTGCGGCCGATGGGG
>CAMDJS010000079.1 GCA_945900685.1 Bordetella parapertussis | reverse complement strand
TCGGTTTTAAGCAAGCTGGCGATACGGGACATATCATGGGCGCGGCTTACCATGGCTCTGCTCAAAGGCAGGTTTTCGCGCAACACAGCCACCCACGCTTCTCCGATCTCGTCGCCTGTGTAGTCTGCATGGGAAGTCATGATCTGCATATTTCGTTTGCGAAATACATCCCAGAATCGATAGGGGGTGTGAGCCATTGCTTTGGCCAAGGGGAACATGGCAGTAGCCAACGCGAGCGTTAAGCGTGAATTGAATGATCGTCTTTGCATGTTATAAATTCCAAAAAAAAGAGCGAGTACGACTCGCTCTTTTTGGCAAGCAATGTGGGCTTTATTTTTTACTGAAAATCTCCATCGGGCAGATGGTGGTCACGGCATAGTTTGGTACATCCACGACGTTGCTGATGCGCAGGTCACAGGCGACGCTGGCAATCACCAGGGCTTGTTCTTTGCTCAGGCCTTTGGTGGCCATCAACCAGTCAATCATGGCGATCATGGAGTTGCGTGCAGCCAAAGTCAAATCATTCGACAGATTGGTCAATGGCTTGATTTTTTCGCTGTCCAGATAAGCCCACTGTGGTGGCACTTCACCCGCTTTTTTCAGCGGATAACCGACCACGGCGTGGAAGCTGTCAGGCTCCAGCTTTTTGATTTGTGAACCGCCTTCGAACATGGGTTGCTTCACGAGTGAAGCCATGCCTTTGCGGATCTCGGTGGAGACTGTCACGATAGCGCCCATTTCGATAGCGGTACCTGCCACTTCACCATCGCCTTGTGCATAGTGCACGTCACCGATGAAAAAGCCGCAGCCGTCTATGTAGCAAGGCAGCAAAAGCGTGGTGCCTTCGACCATTTGTTTGACGTCCATGTTGCCGCCGTTTTCACGTGGGGGCACTGTGCGCAGACATTTGTCCTTGTGGCTGCCTTTAGGGCCGCAAATCTCGGCAGGGCGAGCGCTGATGGGCTGCGGTGGCAGGGCGACGCCGCCAGCAGCACCCAGTTGGCTTTCACGCGCCAACCATTTTTCGACTTCTTCTTCACCGGGCATCACACCGACTGAACCCATGAAACCATTCATAGGAATGCGAACACCGGGTAACTGGGCCGACACGGCTTCATAACGGTTCAACTTCCAATTGGCCACGTAAGGATCTGGAAACATGTCTGGCAAAAAGCCAAAGCCAGGAATCAAGGTGGTGTAGCCGTATTCGTTGGGGTTGATGTCAATCAGTTTGATGGCCAGTACATCGCCGCGCTTTGCGCCTTCGATGTAGATTGGACCCGTCATGGGGTGGATCAGGTTGGTATCAATAGCGGTGACATCTTTGGCGACGGAATTGATGTTGAGTTTGGCGTCCAAAGCGTCACGGGTGTGCACCACAATCAGGTCGCCGGGTTTGGCACGCGCCACAGGTTTGATGGCAGGGTGGTAGCGGTTGAAGCAATTGGGATCATTTTCGCAATGCTCACCCATTTTCTTGACTTCAACTATGGTTTGAGTTTTGACATTTGTGGTGTCGGCAATCGCATGGGTCATGGCAAAACTTGCCAATAGGACCCCGAAGGAAATGTGTTTCAGAAGCATGAGTCATCCTTAATAAAAAAATCCACTACAGCACAATTACTCAGTTAATGTAATGTCTTTTTCAACTGAAGTTGCTTTTTTTTTGCTCAATCATTTAAAAATAATTGAGCCAAGCTGCTTGATAAAAAACATGAACCAAAGAGATTTATGGCGCACTGAAATGCAGCGAAAAAAGTATTCTTAAATAGCAGCAATGTGCATTTTGATGCATGCGTTTTTAAAATGCACAAATACAAATCTATTTTGTTAAATCTATAAACAGAAGTCAAAAAGAACAGCGGTGCATCAAGTTCATAGGGTAATCCTTGGAAACTTTAGCCTTGCGCGCAGGGCAGGCCGGGCGTGTTGCACCACTCGCTCCAACTTCCTGCATACAGAGCAGTTCGCCCCAGTCCCGCCACTTCCATGGCAATCACATTGGGTATAGCGCTGATGCCGCTGCCGCAATGATGAACCACACTGTCTGCTGCATGCCCGGCCAATAAAGCCTCAAACTCAGCACGCAAGACTTGCGCGGGTTTCATCAAACCATCCGCACCGATGTTGCTGTTGAAAGGTCGATTCAAAGCGCCGGGAATGTGCCCAGCGACAGGGTCAAAGGGCTCTGTCTCTCCTTTGTAGCGGGCAGGGGCACGTGCATCCACCAGGGTTTGAGCAGCTTGGCCCAGTGCTTTGGCAACCTCGGCCGTGTGTTTCAAAACCACCAGCGGTTCACGCAATGCAAAAGAAGCTGACGCAGGTGTTGCAGACTGGCCGGTTTGCAATTCGCCACCAATGGATTCCCAGGCTTGCAAGCCGCCGTCTAAGACCGCGACCGCTTCATGGCCGCACCATTTCAGCATCCACCACAGCCTGCCGCAATAGTTCATGCCTTGCCTGTCGTACACCACAACCTGTGTCGATTCAGATACGCCGCGCGCGCCAAGCCACTGCGCAAAGTGTTCGCGAGAAGGCAAAGGGTGACGACCCGCATTGATAGCCAAGCTGCTGTCATGCGTGGACAGGTCAGAGTTGATGTCAGTAAACAAAGCGCCAGAAATATGTTTCTCTTGAAACTGCGCCATGCCAGCCTCGGGTTTGGCCAGGTCAGCGCTGCAATCAAAGATGCGCAATTCACCGTTGAAATTTTTCAATGCTGTCGCTGAGATGAGTGTGGTGTACATAGTTAATGTTCCTCGGTTGGTGAGTCAGGTACCGCTTTGGTACGCAAGACAGTGGAGGCGATGCCACTGCTGATGATGAGCAGCATGCCCAACCATCCTATCAAAGGCAATTGTTCATCGAATAAAAACAAGCCATACAAGGCGGCGAACACAATGCCTGAATATTGAAGATTGGCCACCACCAAAGTAGCTCCGCGTGCATAGGCGCGGGTCAAACACATCTGACCTAGTGAAGCCAATATGCCTATGTGCAATAACCAAACCGCATGTGACCAGTTCCAGGGTGATATGCCAGTGACTGCCATGCCGCATAAGCCTGCGACGGTGGTGCCCAGTGCAAAATAAAAAACAATGCGAGCCACGGGTTCTCCGGCACGACCTAAAGCCATGACGTGCATGTAAGCGAATGCGGAAATGAAGCCAGACATCAAACCCACCAACCCGGCAAACACCTGATCTTGTTCAATGGTGGGACGCAACATCAACACCACACCCGCAAAACCGCTGAGCACGGCCAGCACCAAAGGAACTTGTCGACGCGCATCATGGTCAGTGCCGATCAAGGTGCCCATGAGCGTGCCGCCCACCAAAAAAGCCGCTATCCAAACGCTGCTCATGTAGTTGAGCGTCATCGCAGTTGCCAGCGGTAGTTTGCCGATGGCATAAAACCAGAAACCCAAGGAAGTCACACCCACAATGTTGCGCCAAAAATGCATGGCGGGAACGGGTGTGTGCAGGCTCAGGCGTGCAAAGCGTGCGTAAATAGCCATCATCACCAAGCTGATCAGGCCGCGAAAGAACACCAGTTCACTGGCATGGAAATAGGCCGAGGCGAATTTGACGCAAACCCCCATGCTGGCCAGAAATGCAGCTGCCAGCAACATCCACAGCGCTTGCATTAAAGCGAGGTCGACATGCGCTTCAGATACCACTCGTGAAAGTGCTGCATGCCGTCTTCCATCGGGCTTTGGTACGGCCCAACTTGGTTGTCGCCGCGTTGCATCAAGGCCATGCGGCCTTGGTCCATGCGTTCGGCGATTTCATCGTCTTCAACACAGGTTTCCATGTAAGCCGCGCGTTGTGCTTGGACAAAGTCGCGTTCAAATGCCACGATTTCTTCAGGGTAAAAGAATTCCACAATGTTCATGGTTTTGTTCAAGCCCATGGGATGCAAGGTGGACACCGTCAGCACATGCGGATACCACTCAACCATGATGTGCGGGTAATAGGTCAGCCAGATGGCGCCGTGCTTAGGCGGTTCACCACTGGTGTAGTTGAGCAATGCTTCGTGCCAGCGTTCATAAACCGGACTGCCTGCCTTACCTAAACGATTGGCAACGCCTACGGTTTGAACAGAATAATTTTCGTTGAGCTGCCATTGCAAATCGTCGCAGGTGACGAAATTGCCCAGTCCCGGGTGAAACGGGCCGACATGGTAATCCTCAAGGTAAACCTCGATGAAGGTTTTCCAGTTGTAATTGCACTCGTGCATTTCCACGTGGTCGAGGGCATAGCCTGAAAAATCGAGTTGCTTGCGCGTGCCCAAGTGAGCCATGTCGGCGGCCACATCGCGACCATTGGACTCAAACAGCATGCCGTTCCATTCTTGCAACGGGTAATTTTCCAGATTCAAACAAGGGTCGTGCTTGAAATGTGGCGCGCCCAGTAAAAGCCCTTGCGGGGAATAGGTCCAGCGGTGCAACGGGCAAACGACATTGCCGCCCATGGCCTTGGCGGGATCGTTCAAATTTCCGCGCCCCTTGAGCATGACCGCTTGGCGGTGTCTGCACACATTGGAAATCAGTTCAATGCCGTTGGCCGTGCGAACCAGCGCTCGGCCTTCGTTTTCTTGCGGTAAGGCGTAATAGTCACCTATCTCCGGCACAGACAAGGCGTGACCGATATAGCGCGGTCCCTGCTTGAACAGGGTTTGTATTTCGCGCTGATAAAGCGCTTCGTCAAAGTAGCTTTTAACTGGGAGTTGGCCACCGGCCTGCTGCAGTTGAAGACTTAAATCAGACATACGGCGTCCTGACCTAAAGACTCCCCACAGGGAGAGAGAAATAAAGAACTGGCGCGTAGCCAGGCGAATGGCGATTCTAGCCGCGTCTGGCCAGCGACCTACAATCTTGCAAACTCAGTCACAAACACACCATGACAAAGGCAGCCAAATCCCCCGTTGACACAGTACTTGAACCCGCGCAACCCGCCAGCTATGAAGCCGCTGTGCAAGAGTTGGAGCAATTGGTCGCGCGCATGGAATCCGGTCAAATGCCGCTGGCAGATATGTTGCAGTCTTACCAGCGGGGCGCTTTTTTGCTGGAGCATTGCCGCAGCCAATTACAAGCGGTTGAATCGCAAATTCAGGTGTTGGAAGCCGGTACTTTGAAAAACTGGTCAGGCAGCGCGGAATGAGCAGCATTGACATGACAGCTTGGAGCAGCAAGCAGTTGTTGTTGGTCGAGCAATCGTTGATGCAATGGGTACCCGAAGCAGCGCCCGCCGGGCTGGGTGTTGCCATGCGTTATGCCGTGTTGGATGGCGGCAAGCGTTTGCGGCCCTTGCTGGTGCTTGCCAGTTTCGAGGCTTGTGTCGGCAAGATGCCCACAGCCCCCATGGTTGAAGCCGCCATGCGTGCGGCTTGCGCGATTGAATTGATCCATGCCTATTCGCTGGTACACGACGATATGCCTTGCATGGACAACGACGTGCTTCGGCGTGGCAAACCTACCGTGCATGTGAAGTTTGGCGAAGCCGCTGCCTTGCTGGCGGGCGACGCGTTGCAGACATTGGCGTTTGAATTGCTCACGCCGTCAAACAGCGAGATTCCTTCTCAAGTGCAATCGCGGCTGTGCGGTTTGCTGGCTCGTGGTGCCGGACATGCAGGCATGGCCGGCGGTCAGGCGATTGATCTGGCCAGTGTGGGCGTGCAACTTAACATCGATCAATTGCGCACCATGCATCGCTGTAAAACGGGTGCGTTGCTGGAAACCAGTGTGGTGATGGGGGCTGTGGCCGCGCAAGCCGAGCCTCAAGCGATGCAATCCTTGTTGTCCTACGGTCAAGCTTTGGGCGTGGCTTTTCAAGTGGTTGACGATATTTTGGATGTCACCGCGGACACCTCGGTGTTGGGCAAAACCGCTGGCAAGGATGCCGACAATAACAAGCCTACCTATGTTTCATTGCTGGGTCTTCAAGGCGCACAGCAAGAGGCGGCGCGTTTGGCCGTGCAGGCGCAACAGGCGCTGGCGCACAGTGGCCTGACAGACACTCAGGTATTGCAATCGCTGGCAAACTGGGTGCTACAGCGCAAGCATTGACCTGACACCTATCTGCGGCTTCATGGCTGCACCCACTGGCAACTCACAAGGAGATCAACATGGCATTGTTTATTTTGGGTTTGGTGTTGTTTTTGGGCAGCCATTCGGTGCGTGTGTTCGCTGACGGTTGGCGCACAAAAAGGCTGGCGCAGTGGGGCGAGAAGTTTTACAAAGGCATTTACAGCGTCACCTCGCTCGTGGGCTTTGTGCTGATGGTGTATGGGTTTAGCGCCATCCGCTGGGACAGTCCGATGCTGTGGGTGCCTCCCGTGGGCATGCGTCATTTGGCGGCTTTGTTGATGTTGTTAGCGTTGGTATTGTTGGTGGCCTCACAAGTGCCACACAACGCCATCAAAGCCAAGTTGCGCCATCCGATGGTGTTGTCGGTTAAGGTGTGGGCGCTGGCCCATTTGTTGTCTAACGGCAAAGCGGCCGATGTGGTGTTGTTTGGCGCTTTTTTGTTGTGGGCCATGCTCAATTTTCGTGCCGCTCGCCAGCGTGACCGCTTGACCGCCCTTGAAACACCATCAGACCTTGTGACCCCCGTCATCAATACCTTAAACACTTGGCTCGTGGTGTTGGTTGGGGTTGGGGTATGGGCGATTTTGTTGTTTGGCGGCCACCGCTGGTTGTTTGGCGTCAGCCCCTTGGGCATGTAAATAGCTCACATTTGCTGGTGAAATATCTGGTTGACAAAGCTTAGTGTCATGTTAAATTGACACTTGTGGATGTCGCTTTGAATTGTCGAGGCGGCGGTTACCACCCCACTAGGGGGTCCCATGAGCTTGATAGAACGCATCGAAACTGCGCTTGAACACCATTTTTCTTTGACCCACGGGGCGAGTGCCCCGCCCCGTTTGATGGAAGCCATGCGGCACGCTGTGTTTCCCGGCGGCGCACGTATCCGCCCTCAACTTTGTATCGCAGTCGCCAAAGCCTGTGGTGGAAATGACAGGAGCCTGACCGATGCAGCCGCTGTTGCCATTGAATTGCTGCACTGTGCGTCACTGGTGCATGACGATATGCCTTGTTTTGACAACGCAGATATTCGGCGCGGTAAAGTCACCGTGCACAAACAATTTGGCGAGCCGCTTGCCTTATTGACCGGCGACGCATTGATCGTCATGGCTTACCAGGCACTTGCGCGCGGCGGACGGCTTCATCCCATGCGTACGGTCGAGCTCTTTAGCGTCATCAGTGACGGCGTGGGCGCACCAGACGGCATCGTGGCCGGGCAAGCCTGGGAATGCGAATCTCGGGTCGAACTCAGCCAATACCAGCGTGCCAAAACCGGTGCCTTGTTTGTGGCGGCGACCTGCGGCGGCGCACTGGCTGCAGGCGTCGATCCTCAGCCTTGGCGCAAACTTGGCGATACCTTGGGCGAGGCCTACCAAGTGGCCGACGATATCCGCGATGTGATGATGCAAGCCGATCAACTCGGTAAACCTGCCGGACAGGACGCGCAACACGGCAGACCCAGTGCGGCCGCAGATTTAGGTCTGGTTGGCGCCTTGGACTATTTCAACAATTTGATGCAAACAGCGGTGGACTCAGTGCCAGCTTGCGAAAGCCGCGCCGCCATGCGCCAGTTGGTGTTGAAAGAGTCAGAGCGTTTGGTGCCACCGTCTGCATGCGAAATCATTTCCCGTCAGCACGCCACCAAATCCACCCGCGTGAGTGCCTGAAGTGCAAACCCTCAAACGTTTAGACCTGGCCAAGTCGCCGCCGCAGCGTGGTTTATCGCGCCCTGGCTGGCGCCATCGAATGGACGCCCGCATCGACCAGTGGATGACTTCACCGACGTTTTACCGCTGGGCCATTTCCAATCCGCTGACGCGTTGGGTCACGCGCAGGCGCGCCGCCCAGTTGTTTGATGTCATGGCCGGTTTCGTGCACAGTCAGGTGCTGCTGGCTTGTGTGCGTTTGAATGTGTTTGAGTTGTTGCGCGATCAGCCTCGAACGCTGGAGCAATTGGCGCAACACGCCCGCATGTCTGCACCGGCTATGCAACGATTGATGCAATCGGCGGTTGCCATTCGCTTGGTTGAAATACGAGGTGAAAACAGCTATGGCTTGGGCGCGTTAGGCGCCCCCGTGGCTGCCGATCCGGGCTTGCGTTTGATGATCGAACACAACGCTGTGTTGTTTGACGATATGCGCGACCCGCTGGCTTTGTTGCGCGATGAAATGCAACCGCACATGCAGGCTTATTGGCCATACATGAACGGCGATAACCCGCAGGGTTGGGAAGCGGAAAAAGTCGCTCGCTACTCTGAGTTGATGTCAGCTTCCCAGCGTTTTGTCATCGAAGAATTGTTGGCTTCCTACGATTTTTCCGTGCACCGTCAGGTGCTGGACATTGGCGGGGGCAAAGGCGGTTGGGTGCTGGCGCTGGCGCACAAAGTCCCGTCCTTGAAGTTGAACCTGATGGACTTGCCGCCGGTGGCCGCCTTGGCGGCTGAGCGCATGGACAAAGCCGGTGTATCAACCCGGGTCACGGTGCATGGCGGCAGTTTCATTTCTAACGCCTTGCCTGCGGGCTCGGACCTGGTCACCTTGGTGCGCGTGGCACACGACCATCCGGATGCAGTGGTCAAAGCATTGCTGTCCAAGATTTACCAGATGCTGCCCAGCGGCGGTCGTCTGTTGCTGGCCGAGCCCATGGCGCAGCCGCCCGGAGAAAAACCGGTAGGGGACGCTTATTTTCACTTTTACTTGCTAGCAATGGGTAGTGGGCGCTTGCGTTCACCGGAAGAGCTGCGCAGTCTGATGTTGAGCGCTGGTTTTGAATCAGTTGAGCCGGTTTCAAACCCTATGCCGCTGCATACGCGTTTGTTGTTGGCACAGAAAAGGTAAGTGATTACCCTAGCATGACAGATAAAACGTCAATTAGAGTTGACACAACGTGTTGTAAACCTAAAAATACAACCAAGACAGATGCATTTTCATCCAAGGCTGGTAAACGGAGAGACTGATGAGTGACCCAAAAAGCAATGAAAAGCCCATCCAATTTGTCGAACGCCTGCGCGAGGAGGCTTTCCAAGAGCCCGATGCCGTGCATACCGGCGAGGTGACTAAGGAAACTCAAATCATTGCCATTTACGGCAAGGGCGGCATTGGCAAAAGCTTTACGCTGGCCAACCTCAGTTACATGATGGCGCAGCAAGGCAAAAAAGTTTTGCTGATTGGTTGTGACCCCAAGAGCGACACCACCAGTTTGCTGTTCGGTGGCAAGGCTTGCCCGACCATCATCGAAACCTCATCCAAGAAAAAACTCGCAGGCGAAGAAATCAAGATCGGTGACGTTTGTTTCATTCGTGACGGCGTCTTCGC
>CAMDJS010000078.1 GCA_945900685.1 Bordetella parapertussis | reverse complement strand
CATCTTTCAGGACGACGCACAGGACTTGCGTCAGCACGCGGCTTGTTCATGGACCAGCGTCTGGTGGACCCGAAAGACGCGCGCGTGTTTGAAGCCAGCCAACGACTTCTCATCAACCGTGCGCTTGATGCAGCCGTGTTTGAAAACACACCGCGGCAAGTGTTGGATGAGGGCCTGCCTTACGACCGCTGCCACGTCGGCGTGCTCACCGACATGCCGGACCACAGCGGCCTGGAAGACCACGACATTCTCACGCCCGAGCAGGTTCGCAATGTGGTGCGCACCCAAATTGACCTGGTGCTGCCCGAAGGCGCAGCGGTGCTGAACGCCGAAGACGAAGCTGTGGTTGAACTGGCCGATTTGTGCGACGGCGAAGTCATTTTTTATGCCGCCGATCAACATAACACGCATGTTCAAAAGCACTTGGCCCAACAAGGACGCGCTGTGTATTTTTCAAACGGTCAGGTGATGATGTCGCGCGGCGCACATGAACACAGTTTGCTGCAACTGGATTTCCCGGCCATCGCCAAACACCTGAGCGACGGCAAGCTAAGCACACACAATTTGCTTGCTTCAGTGGCAGTGGCTTGGGCGCTGGACATGACGCCCGATTTGATTCGCGCCGGTTTGAAAAATTACGGACAACCGTCTGCGATTGCCAATCTTGATCTTGCAAGGATGAAAGCCTGATGGAAGTCTCCCGCATTCGCGCCTTGCGCGGTCCCAATCTGTGGACCCGCCACACCGCCATCGAAGCCATGGTGCGCTGCGCACCTGGCTTGGAAAGTGACCTCAGCGCCGACCAGCAAGCTTTTGAAAAACGCCTGCGCCATTTGTTTCCGGGCTTAGGCCGCTTGCAACCCGGTGAACGCGACGCGCACCTGAGCATGGCGCATGCGCTTGAAGCTGTGGTCTTGCATTTGCAAATACAAGCCGGTTGCCCGGTCACGTTCAGCCGAACCACGCCCACGCCTGAAGAAGGTTTGTTTCAAGTGGTGGTCGAATATTCGGTTGAGCAAGTTGGCAAACTCGCCATGCGTTTGGCCGAGCAGTTGTGTCTGGCCGCGTTTGAATCCAAGCAGTTTGATGTCGACCAGGCTTTGGAGGAAATGCGCGAACTCGATGAAGACATTCGTCTAGGCCCATCGACCGGCGCCATCGTGGATGCAGCTTTGGCGCGCGGCGTGCCCTACCGCCGTTTGACAGATGCCAGCCTGGTGCAATTCGGCTGGGGCAGCAAACAAAGACGCATACAAGCCGCAGAAACCGACGCCAGCAGCGCCATCGCCGAATCCATTGCGCAAGACAAAGAACTCAGCAAAAAACTGTTGATGGCCGCAGGCGTGCCCGTACCTCGCGGTCGTCCTGTCAGCAG
Organism: Bordetella parapertussis; assembly: GCA_945900685.1. Taxonomy (GTDB): domain Bacteria; phylum Pseudomonadota; class Gammaproteobacteria; order Burkholderiales; family Burkholderiaceae_C; genus Limnohabitans; species Limnohabitans parapertussis_C. The sequence goes on along the minus strand of CAMDJS010000078.1, from coordinate 8,026 downwards.
CGCAGATGACGCTTGGGCAGCAGCACAAGACATTGGTTTGCCAGTGGTGGTCAAACCGCGCGACGGTAACCAAGGCAAAGGTGTGGTGGTCAACATCCGCACCCGCGAAGAAGTCATAGAGGCGTTCAACAACGCGCTTGAGTACCGCGACGACATCATGGTCGAGAGTTTTTTGCCGGGCAGCGATTACCGCTTGCTGGTGGTCGGTGACCGCATGGTCGCCGCTGCACGCCGTGAACCGCCGTTGGTGGTGGGCGACGGCACATCCTCCGTGCGTCAATTGGTTGAGAAAGTCAATGCAGACCCACGCCGTGGCGACGGTCACGCCACATCGCTCACCAAAATCCGTTTCGATGACATCGCGCTCGCACGATTGAAAGAACAAGGCTTTGATGCCGACAGCGTGCCGACCAAAGGCTCGCGCGTCGTGCTGCGTAACAATGCCAATTTGTCCACCGGCGGCACTGCCACCGATGTGACTGATGACGTGCACCCCGAAGTCGCTGCGCGCGCTGTCATGGCCGCGCAAATGGTTGGGCTCGATGTGTGCGGTGTGGACGTAGTGTGTGAATCTGTCATCAAGCCATTGGAAGAACAAAATGGCGGAGTGGTTGAGGTGAACGCCGCGCCCGGTTTACGTATGCATTTGCAACCCTCGTTCGGCAAGGGTCGCGATGTCGGCAGCGCCATCATCGACACCATGTTTGCCAACGGCCAAGACGGTCGCATTCCATTGATTGCCGTCACCGGCACCAACGGCAAAACCACCACGGTGCGTTTGTGCGCACACTTGTTGCGCACCAGCGGTTTGCGCACCGGTATGACCAACACCGATGGCGTGTTTGTCAACGGTTTGCAACTCGACACTGGCGACTGCAGCGGCCCGCGCAGTGCACGCAGCGTGTTGATGCACCCCGATGTAGATGCTGCAGTGCTGGAGACCGCGCGCGGCGGCATGTTGCGCGAAGGCTTGGCGTTTGACCGCTGTCAGGTGGCGGTGGTGACCAACATTGGCGCAGGCGATCACTTGGGTTTGAACTACATCAGCACCGTGGAAGATTTGGCGGTGCTCAAACGCGTTATCGTGCAAAACGTCGCGCCCAACGGCATGGCTGTGCTCAATGCCACCGACCCGATGGTGGCCGCCATGGCGCTGAATTGCCCCGGACAAGTCACGTTTTTTGCGGTCGACCCGCACCACCCGGTGTTGGCCACGCACCGCGCCCAAGGTAAGCGCGTGCTGTATGTGCAAGACGGACATATCGTCGCGCAAGAAGGCACACAACAAGTGCGTATTTCTTTGCAAGAAGTGCCATTGACACAAAACGGCGCGATTGGTTTTCAAATCGAAAACGCCATGGCTTCCATCGGCGCTGCTTGGGCTGTTGCACTGCCATGGGAAGCTATTTGCCAAGGCTTGTCCACTTTTGCAAGCGACACACAAGGTGTGCCGGGTCGTTTCAATATGTTCAGCTACAAGGGTGCCACCATCATTGCCGACTACGGCCACAACCCGGACGCGATCAAAGCGCTGGTGCAGGCCGTTACCAACTTGCCTGCCAAAGAACGCAGCGTGGTCATCAGCGGTGCCGGTGACCGGCGCGATGAAGATATTCGCGAGCAAACCCGGCTCATCGGTGATGCGTTTGAGCGCGTGGTGTTGTTTGAAGATGCCTGCCAACGCGGCCGTGCTGACGGAGAAGTCATTGCTTTGCTGCGCCAAGGTTTGAAAGATGCCACGTTGACGAGCGACATTGCAGAAATACAAGGTGAGTTCATCGCCATCGACTATGCGCTGGACAAATTAAACCCCGGCGATTTGTGTTTGATATTGATAGACCAAGTGGAAGAATCACTGGCGCATATTGGTCGGCGGGTGGCAGAGCAGGTTTAGCAAAAATAAAGCCTGGGGTGCTCTTAACCCCAAAACTACCGCCGCCAAACTTAACTTTGTTGATCGTCTTTATCAGGCGCGTGAATTTGTGCTTTCTAAAAACTTGAATGCTCGGCGCCCTTTAGCTGTAATTCAATTACAGTCAGTCACACAAGGAGACAAATAACAATGCAACGCAGAAACTTTCTCACCCGCAGTGCCCTTAGCGCGGGCGTGGCCACCACCCTCGCTGCCCCGGCCATCGCGCAATCCTCACGGCCTGAAATACGCTGGCGGCTGGCTTCTAGCTACCCGAAATCGCTGGACACGATTTACGGTGCGGTCGACATGATGTGCAAGCGCGTGGGTGAATTGACCGACGGAAAATTCAAAATCAGTTTGCATGCGGCGGGTGAATTGCTGCCCGCGTTGCAAGTGTTGGACGGTGTGCAAAACGGCACCATCGAAGCCGGACACAGCGCGAGTTATTTCTACATTGGCAAAGACCCGGCGTTTGGTTTTGGCACGGCTATTCCCTTTGGCATGGGTACGCGTGCGCAAAACGCGTGGATGTATGTGGGCGGCGGCATTGAATTGCTGAACGAGTTTTATGCCAACTACGGCGTGATGGCCATGCCTGTGGGCAACACCGGCGCACAAATGGCCGGTTGGTACCGCAAGGAAATGAAAACCGTGGCCGACTTCAATGGTTTGAAAATGCGCGTGGGTGGTCTGGCGGGAAAAGTATTGGCCAAACTCGGTGTAGTGGCACAACAGTTACCACCCGGCGATCTTTACCAAGCGCTGGAAAAAGGTGTGATTGATGCGGCCGAGTTTGTCGGCCCGGCGGATGATGAACACCTGAGCCTGCACAAAGTGGCGAAATACTATTACTACCCCGGATGGTGGGAAGGCTCGGCCACGCTGTCCTTGTTCGTCAACCAAAAAGCGTTTAATGCTTTACCCGCCGAATACAAAGCGGTGTTGAAAATTGCGGCTGCAGAAGCCAACCAATGGTCTACCGCTAAATACGATGTGACCAACCCGGCAGCATTGCGCCGACTGATCAGCAACGGTGCGCAGCTCAAACGTTTTTCACCTGAGATATTGCAGGCTTGCTACAAAGCCAATCAGCAATTCATGACCGAGATGATCGACACCAGCCCGGCGTTTAAAAAGATTCATGCGCCTTGGGCTAAGTTCCGCGACGAGTATGTGCTGTGGTCGCAGTTCTGTGAAATACCGTTTGACAGTTTGATGGCAACGGGCAGAAAAGCCTGACTGTTGCCTGCATCCGCGAGAAAGCCAACCCACGGGTTGGCTTTTTTTATTTGAAAGGCGAAGCCAATGGCTTGCCAACTTCCACCAAGTATGTCGCTAACAATTTGGTCGTCACACTGCCCGTGTTGGTTGCGGCATGCGCCACGCCCTCAGCCACGGAAAACGCTTCACCGGCTTTGTAGGTGCGGGAGGGTTGGCCATCCACTTTGACTTCAAGCTGGCCTTCGATGACATAAGCCATTTCAATACCAGGATGCGTGTGCTTGCCGCCTTCAATGCCGGGCTCGATTTCCACCCGGGCTTGAATAGCAATGCGGCCGGGCACGTTGAACTCTTGGGTTTGCAGAGGAAAGCGGGCGATGCCTGATTGCTGGGCAAACAAGGGGGGGGTGCCCAACATCAACAGGGAGACTAAGAAAAGTTGTTTGGATTTCATCTGCAATACCTCTTGGAATAATGGGGGGACAACTGGCTATTGTGGTGTCACTGATACACCTGACTTCATAGGGTTTTCATATAAAAATTATCTGGTCTTTTTAGGTGCTCAATCAAACCCAATCACCGTCCCCCAAACCTCCAATACCGCTTATCCAACTCCCTCTGACAGAGCACCTCATCTGGCTGATCACTGCGCCAATGCATAGCCCCGCAATGCGGTGAATCCAGCATGGGTATGCCTCGTACCAAATAACGCTGCACCACGACAGGCGCGGGGTGGCCATAGCGGTTGCGGTAACCGTGTTGCAGCAAGGCCCAGCGCGGCTGCACAGCATCAAGAAAGCTTTCGGTTGACGATGTTTTGCTGCCGTGGTGCGGCACCAGCAACACATCGGCTTTCAATTCGCTGCCCATGCGTTGCACCAAGGCGTTTTCTTGCATGGCTTCAATGTCTGCGGTCAGCAACACAGTTTGCGACTGCGCGCGTATGCGAAGCACACAACTGCGGTTGTTCGGGCTCATGGTCTTGTCATAGTCAGTCGCCAGCGGGTGAATGAAATCGAATTGCACACCATCCCAAACCCATGTTTGCCCGGCCTCGCAGCGCTGCATAGGCAAACGCTGAGACAGCCAATGAGCATCGGTGATGGAGGACCACAGCTGTGTTTGTTTGTGTTGTTTGTACACAGACAATGCGCCGCCGGTATGGTCGCTGTCTTGATGACTGAGCACCAAAGCGTCTATGTGTTCATCCATGGTTTGCAACACCGGCAACAGCACGCGCAGTCCAGCATCGCTGTCCACGCCAAAGCGCGGTCCGGTGTCAAACAACAAGCTGTGTTGCGCGGTACGCACCAGCACCGCGTTGCCCTGCCCTATGTCGGCAAACAAGAGTTGCGCCACACCATGCGGGGGACGGGGTGCTTGCCACAAAAACACGGGGATCACCAAAGCAGCACTTGCGATACGTCGCCACAGTTGGCGTTGGCTGATGAACAACGCGCCGCCTGCCGTACCGATGAGCGCCAACCACCAAGGCGGTGCAGCGGTTTGCCACACAGCCCAAGGTAAGTCGGGCAAGGGCTCGAGTGTGGCCATCAACAGTTGCAGACTTTGACTGCACAACTGCCACAACGGCGACCACAACACACCGGCAAACGCCAGTGGCGTCACCACAAACGTAACCCAAGGAATGGCGTACAAATTCACCAGCAAGCCGACAACGCTCACCTGTTGAAACAACAACAGCGTAAGAGGTGCGAGTCCAAGTGTGATGAAACTTTGCTCGCGCAATAAGTGGCGCAATGCATTCAGTGACTTTTTCCACCACGCTTGATGAACACCAGAAGCTGTATGCAAGGACGATGTGTATGCAGGCATGAGAAACAACATGCCCACCGCCACAAAGCTCAACCAAAAACCGGCCTGCAACAAGGCCCACGGGTCCCACACACACACCACCACAGCAGCCAGCAACCATTGTTCAAGCAAAGGCCAACGCATCGCGTTCACCCGCAACCAACACGCCGCCATCAACATGATGACCGTGCGCTGTGCAGGCACACCCCAACCGCTGAACACCGCATACACCAATGCAAATAACACGCCGCCCCAAAGTGCAGCAAGCGGCGCCGGGTATGTCAAGCACCAAGACCTGCCCCAGATATCGCTGTATCGCCAAATGCGAGAGATCAACCACCGCGCGACCCATGCCCACAAGGTGATGTGCAAGCCCGAAATGCTCATGAGATGCGCGATGCCAGTGAGGCGAAACACGTCCCAGTCGCGTTGACTGATGGCGGCCTGATCGCCCAGCAGCAATGCCGCGGTTTGTCCGCTGAAACGCGGCTCTTTCAAGGTTTGCACAATCGATGTTCGCGTGTGCTGCCGCCACTGCTCAATAGGATATTGCCAAGTGCTTTGTAAGCGTTTCAAACTGCCCGCGCCTGCACTCTCGCGCACATGGGCTGTGGCATGAACGCCCTGCTCCCACAACCACAGTTCGGCATCAAATCCGCCGGGGTTGAACAAACCATGCGGCCGTTTCAAACGCAATGGCAATTGCCAGCGATCACCCGCTTTGATCTCGGGTAATGCGCGGGGTTCGCCGTCGAAATTGCGGGTGTACCAACCGGTTTGCAACCCGGTCGGAATTTCAACGATGTGATGGTTATCGATTCGTTGCGCATGCTCCACTTGAAATCCAAAACGCACGCCATCGCTGTGCCACTGAGGCATGGTCGACACCACGCCGGTGACTTGCAAATCCACACCTTCAAGCGCCGGGTCAAGGGCGTCCATCGAAAACCACACCGCACGCATGCCAGTGAGCGCAAACGACAGACAAATGCCTGCACACAAAGCCGCGCACACCGTTGAATGGACATATTTAACGGGTCTGCGATGCGATATCCATAGCCACAACCAGTCCGAAAGAAAACCCACAGCAGCCAACGGAACATAAGCCGTGAGCGACCAAAGAACGGGTTGCAACAATTGCAGTGCCGTGCCGATCAACCAAGCAAGCAACCAAGGCGCGGGCCCACTGAGGTGAAGCAAGCGTGTCCTTTCTCACCCGGCGTCATAGTGCCCGGCAGAAAGAAACTGTAGTTAGGAACCGGCGACTTCGGTGCTAGTGCAAATCTGTTTTTTCAACAGTGACAGGTACGAGCCCGGGCGAATCGCTGCATCCCGTGGTCGCCAGTCTGCGGCTTCATAAAAAGCCACTTCACGACCTTTGCCGTCCGCTTTGGCGTAAAAGCTTTCGGACAATTTGACAAAGGAATCGGTTTTGCAATTGATGCGCCAGCGCGCTTGCGAGGATTGGTACTCCTCGCCGTTCGGTGCTTTGACGCCCTTGGCGGTTGTGTTTGTCATGGTCCAGGCGATCCGGGTGATGTGTATGGCCCGCACCGATTCTTTGTCCCAGACATAGGTGATGTCATCGTCTTTCATCAACTCGACCCATTCAGCACGCGCGGGCAGCACCAGGCCCATGCAGGCAAGGCAAAGACAAAGCCATCGACGAATGAAAGTAATAGCAGACATGTATATGTAATCGGCTTGACACAGCCAAACTTGACGATCAAGCCCGGCAGTTCATTCAGTGGGCAGGAGCAGCAACTGTGGTTGCGGCAGCGGGTTCAGCCCTGTTGAGAAACAAAATCTTTTGGCCAGCGGTTACCGTTGCCATGGCCGGTGCATTTGCATGACCGCCATGGTCTGCTTTGACCTGTGCAGCTTTGGCTGGCGCAGACTTCGCCGGTGTAGCTTTGGCGTGATCATCTTTGCCATGCTCCGCTTTTGCGAGAGAAGCTTTGGCTTGCTCGTCCTTGGCAGGCTCAGGCTTTGCAGGTGTAGCTTTGGCTTGCTCGTCCTTGGCAGATGATTCATTGTCTTTGTCGGCGGTCTCAGCTTCAGCATTCACCAGCACGGCAAACGCTTTTTCTGCTTTGGCCAATTCATCCAGCGCTTTGTCCACCTTGGCTTGAGCGGCGAGCATCACGCGCTCTGCTCGCGCGCGTTCGGCTTTGGCTTGATCTTGTTTGATTTTTTCAGCCCGGGCCTGGGCAATTTTGGCGCGCTCCGCTTTGGCCAATTCAGCCTTGGCTTGCTCTTCTTTGAGTCTGGCAGAACGTGCTTCAGCCGCCTTGGCGCGCTCGGCTTTGGCCATTTCAGCTTTGCTCATTTCAGGCTTGGCTTCTTGAGAACTGGCTTGCTCGTTTTTGGCTGCATCCGTTTGTTTTTCATGGGCAGGTGATGCGGTTACAGGTGCAGCGGGCTTGACTGGCTCGACCACTTGCACAAGCACGGAAGCAGCAGCGGTTTTGCCCTTTTGACTTGAATCACTTGCAGCAGCGGCAGTTGCAGGCTTGGCAGCAGTGGGACTTTGAGATGAAGCACCATGGCCATCTTGATGCACATCATCTGACTTCATTGCAAGGAATTCAACAGTACCAGCGTCAGTGGTTTTGAGTTTGCTGCTCGTCTTTGCAACGGGGGCAAGAGCGGCTGTAGGTTGCGGCACAGCGGGAATGTCGGTTTGCTTTTTCGGCAACACACGCAGCGGATAAAACAAATAACCGCGTTCCACCAAATCGGTTTCAGCAGGCGCTGCAATCAATCGGCCTTGATCGTCTGTTTCATTGTCTGCGGCAAAAGCAGGCACCAAGCTGTAAGCAGCGAGCAAAGCCAAACAGGTTAGGGACAGGTGAAAACGAAAAAAGGTATTCATGTGTTGCATTTCGTTGTTATGAAAACTATGGCGGCAATTAGGATTCGGATTGTTCATCCAATACTTGAGTGCAGCAAGCGCAAAATAGGGCTTTGATGCGCAGTACTGTGTTTGAGCAGCGTTTGCGAATTCTTTCTATTTCATTTTCAAGGAGCTCCATGTCTATTCAAAACCGACTAAAAGAACGAAACATCCAATTG
>CAMDJS010000077.1 GCA_945900685.1 Bordetella parapertussis | reverse complement strand
CCGTAGCCCACGCAAGCGATAAACAACAAGGTGGGCACCACCACCTCCGTGTCTTTGGGTTTGGGAATGTTGTAGGCATCCTCTTCCATGTCGCAACCTGGGTACCAAGCATGAAAAGTCAGTGTCTTGGTGACTTTGTCAACGACAGGCAGACCGATGCGACGCAACACCGAGTCATCCAGCAATTCACCGTCTTCCTTCCAGCGATGCAACGCAGGCAAGGGATCAAATTCACCTTTGATCGGCCAATACGCACCAATCACCGTGTCTTTGCGGTCGAACAGCCAAATGCGCATGACACGCTGCAACAAGTCAGCGCGGGCAGCGCGGTCTGGCAAATCCAGACGCTCTTGAATCAATTGTTTGCGAAGGGCTTTTTTGTCCATGGGAGAATGTTGGCCTTATGTCAGGTGTATTCATTGTGTCATGCTCTCATTTTTGATTCGCTGCTTTGCAGTTTTTCTATGCAGTGGTCTGCTTTTTAGCTACAGCCCGCTGTCTCTCGCCGCCAGTCTCAGCCCCATGCCTGACAAGGCAGACCAAGTCCTCATAGAGATGGCCTCTGCCTTCTCGCAAAACGACAGGAAAAAACTCACTCAACTGCTGCCTCAGGCCAAAGGCCACATGCTGGAGCCGTGGGCAGCGTTTTGGGAATTGCGCGTTCGACTCGGCGACGCCAGTGACAGCGAGGTCAAAGAGTTTTTAAGCAAATACGCCGGTACCTACCAAGAAGACCGAATGCGCTATGACTGGATGCTGCTACTGGCTCAACGCCAAGAGTGGACGCAGTTCGAGCGCGAATTTGCGCTCTACCGCATGCACGACGACAAAGAGGTGGAGTGTTACGCCAGTTGGTTGCAAAGCAGTCAAAAGAAATTTGAGGGCACCGCAGCCCAAGAAGAGCTCATTCGCCACAATTGGTTGTCGATGAAAAACAGTGAAGAAGGCTGTACCTACGCGTTCGAGCAATTGCTGCTGGCCAAGCGCGTCAATGCCTTGGACGCATGGCGCAAGGCTCGCAATATGGTTGAGATCAACCGCAAACCACCGGCTCGCGATGCCTTGCACATGGTCTCAGGCCAAAGCATGGCCAAGTTGGATGAACTCATGTCCAACCCGACACGTTTTTTGCAACAACGCGCCACCTCGCTGGGCAAAGAATCCTCTCAATGGATAACCTTGGCTTTGGTCAAACTTGCGGCCAGCGACCAAGCAGCGGCACTCAAACAAATGAATAACAGCAATACCGTCAAGCTGCTCAACACCGAGCAATTGCATTGGGTTTGGGCTGTGATTGGTCGTCAAGCAGCCATGGACTTTGACAGCAAGGCAGTGGACTATTACGAGTCATCGGGTGACGGCCAAGGCCTGACAGACGATTTGCTGGCTTGGAAAGTTCGCGCGGCTTTGCGGGCCGAAGGCAAGACACGCTGGCTCATGGTGGAGTCGGCCATCAACGCCATGAGTCCGGCGGCACAAAAAGATCCAGCCTGGGTTTATTGGCGCGCCAGAGGGCTGATCGCCAGACAACCCACCTCCACCACCGCCATGCCGCAAGCCTTGATAGCGTTACAAAGCATTGCGGGCACCCAAGGGTTTTATGAACAGCTTGCATTGGAAGAACTGGGACAAAAAATAGTGGCGCCACCACGCCCGGTTGCGCCCACGGCAGCTGAAATGGAAGCCACCAAAGCCAACCCCGGCTTACAGCGTGCGCTACACGCCATCCGATTGGGCATTCGCGCCGAAGGCACCCGCGAATGGAATTACTCAGCGGGTTTGGTCGATGCCCAAGGTAAACGTGGCCGCATGAACGACAGAGAAAAAAGCGCAGTGGCGCAATGGGCGTGCGAGCTTGAAATTTGGGACCGTTGTATCAGCAGCAGTGAGCGGATTCAACAATTTGATGTGAACTATCGCTACCCCATGCCTTTTCGGGAAGAGGTACTGCCCCGCACACGGGATATCAATTTGGAAGCCGCCTTTGTTTATGGTTTGATCAGACAAGAGAGCCGTTTCATTGTCAATGCCAAGTCCAGTGTCGGTGCCAGCGGTTTGATGCAAGTCATGCCACGCACCGCCAAATGGACTGCCAAAAAACTGGGCATGAAAAATTTCCAACCCGACCAATTGAATCAGCGTGACATCAACATTGCCATCGGTACCGGTTATTTGAAATTGATTTTGGATAATTTTCAAGGCTCCATGCCCATGGCTGCGGCGGCCTACAACGCAGGACCGAGTCGCCCACGCAAATGGCGCAACGGACCCCCGCTTGAAGGTGCCATCTGGGCCGAATGCATTCCCTTTAATGAAACACGCGACTATGTGAAGAAGGTGATGAGCAACACCACCATGTATGCGGCGGTGATCACGGGCGAGCCGCAGTCTTTGAAAGTGCGCATGGGCAAAGTAGGTCCACGCGAAAAGAACGAAGCATCGGATGACAACGATTTACCTTAAACCGGTTCTTCCTGAGTCTGTTGAAGTGACCACATTTGCGCATAGCGGCCATCGGCTGCCAGCAATTGCACATGGGTGCCGCGCTCAACGACGTGCCCGAACTCAAGCACCACAATTTCATGCGCATCCACCACAGTGGATAAGCGGTGCGCGATCACCAAGGTGGTTTTGTTGAAGGCCGCTTCACGCAGCTCGGCTTGAATCGCGCGCTCGTTGCTGCTGTCCAACGCGGAAGTGGCTTCATCAAAAATCAATATAGGCGGGTTTTTCAACAAGGTACGCGCAATCGCCACTCTTTGCTTTTCGCCGCCTGACAATTTCAATCCGCGCTCACCCACCATGGTGTCATAGCCTGCCGGTATGGACGCGATGAAATCGTGGATACGCGCTGATCTGGCGGCGTCTTGCACTTGCTCACGCGAGGCCGATGTGTTGCCATAAGCAATGTTGTAGTAGACCGTGTCGTTGAACAACACGGTGTCTTGCGGCACGATACCAATGGCGCGTCTCACACTGTCTTGGGTGAGTTGTCGCAACTCATGGCCGTCAATGCGGATAGCGCCTTGCTGTAGGTCATAAAAGCGAAACAACAAACGCGCCAGCGTGGATTTGCCCGAGCCTGAGGGTCCAACCACGGCCACTGTTTTGCCAGCGGGTATGGTCAGACTGATGCCGTGCAAAATCGGCCGATCTGCTTCGTAGGCGAAATGTACGTTCTCAAACCGTACTTCGGGCGGCGTTTGCAAGGTCAATGTTTGCGCAGATGCGCTGTCAGCCACTTCCCGGTTTTTTTCCAGCAGCATGAACATGCGGTCTAAGTCGGTCAGGCTTTGTTTGATCTCGCGGTAAATCACGCCTAAGAAATTCAACGGTATATAGAGCTGAATCATGAAAGCATTGATCATCACCAAGTCGCCCAGACTCATGCGTCCTTGCACCACGCCCTCGGTGGCGCGCCACAACATGGCCACCAACGCGACCGCAATGATGAGTTGCTGCCCGATATTGAGCGCACTCAAAGAATTTTGGGCTTTGATGCGGGCACGCCTCAGTTTGTTCAAATTTTCGTCATACCGCGAAGCTTCAAAAGCTTCGTTACCGAAATACTTCACCGTTTCATAGTTCAGCAGCGAGTCAATCGCACGCGTATGCGCGCTGGAATCAAACTCATTGACTTGTTTGCGAAACTGGGTGCGCCATTCGGTCACCGTGACAGTGAAATAAATATAAAGCGCCAAAGCCGTCAATGTGATGATGGCATACCACTTGTCAAACTTCACACCCAAAATAGTCAACACCAGCACCACCTCGATCACCGTCGGCACGATGCTGTAGAGGGAATAAGCAATCAAAGATTCAATGCCTCGCACTCCACGCTCAATGTCGCGGCTCATGCCGCCGGTTTGCCGCTCTAGGTGAAAACGCAAACTCAAATTGTGCAAATGCTCAAAGGTTTGCAGCGCGATTTTGCGGGCTGCACCTTGGGTTGCGGCAGCAAACACCAGTTCGCGCAGTTCAGTGAAACCAGAAACAGACAAGCGCAGCAAGCCGTAGCCAACCAGCAAAGCCAAGGGTACGACCAGCACCACCTGAACACCTGTTGGCTGGGGCGTCATGGCGTCTATCAATTCCTTGAGCAACAAAGGCACACCGACGTTGGCCAATTTGGCGCCGACCATGAACGAGAGCGCCGCCATGACCCGCCATTTGTATTCCCAAAGGTAAGGAAACAAGCGTTTGAGCGTGACCCAATCAGAAGTGGGCGGCTGGATGGTTGATTGAGAAGGCAAAGCAGGAGAGGAAGCAGCGTGTTGACGCATAAAGCACAATACCGGTTAAATAACTCCTTGGATTGTGCCTGTGACCGACACCAAAGATTCCCGCTACACAGTCAAAAGCCTGCCTAACGATGCCGAATTGGTGCTCAAAGTCATTCCGATGCCGGCCGACTGCAACCAAAGTGGTGATATTTTTGGCGGTTGGGTCATGGCGCAGGTGGACTTGGCAGGCGCTGTCTTACCGGCCCGCTATGTGAACGGACGCATAGCGACCGTCGCAGTCAATGAATTCATTTTCAAGCAACCGGTCAAGGTGGGCGACATACTGAGTTTTTTCAGTTCAATCACGCGCGTAGGCAACACCTCGATCACCGTCAAAGTAGAGGTGTTCGCAGAGCGCTTCAGTATGCAAGGTGTTTATTTGAAAGTAACCGAGGCCAATCTGACTTATGTGGCCATCGATTCAAACGGCAAACCCAAACCGGTTCAGCGCAAAGACATCTGATCAGTTAAAAACCGGTTTGCGCTTTTCCATGAAAGCGCTGAAGGCTTCCACCGCCGCAGGTTCTTTCAACATCCTTGAGAAAACAGCGGCCTCTTCATCCATTTGAGACAGCACTGCAGGTGTACGAGCGGATTTCATCAAACGCTTGGTCTCCATCAATGAGGCCAGCGGTTTGCGCGCCATTTTTTGCGCCTGTGACTGCGCATACGCATTCACCTCGGCCGGTGGCAATACCCGACTGATCAGGCCCAACTCCAAGGCGGCTTCGACCAGAAAAGGCTCACCCAAAAGCAAAGCCTCGGCAGCGCGTTGGTAACCCATGAGTTGCACAGCCAGCAAACTAGAGGCCGCCTCGGGACACAAACCCAGATTGACAAACGGCATGGAAAATGCGGCGTTATCCCCTGCGTACACCAGATCACAATGCAACAACATGGTGGTGCCTACACCGACCGCCGGGCCGCAAACCGAAGCGATCAAGGGCTTGGGGAACGTGGCAATACCGCGCAAAAAAAGCGACACCGGCGAATTGGCATTCGCGGGTGGTTGCTGCAAAAAATCCGCGATGTCGTTGCCTGCGCTGAACACCGTTTCATGACCTTGTATCAACACCACGCGCACATCGTTAGCATCCGTTGCTTGTAACAAGTGAGTCGCCAAAGCAGCATACATGTCAGCAGTCAAAGCGTTTTTCTTATCCACCCGGTTGATGGTCAAGGTCAACACGCCGTGCTCGAGGTTTTGCAATATAGAGGTCATGATATTTTCAAAAAACGTTTTGTCTGCTTGTGTTTATTCGGCCCGGGTCCAAAATTGGGTTCTGTAAAGAAAGCCAATATAACCGCGCACCTGCAATCGCTTGCCGCCATCCATAGGCACCATCTTCACGTCATACACTTTGCCGTTATTGGGATCCAAAATGGTTCCTTTGCCAGCCCAAGTGTAATCCGTGTCCTTGCCTTCTCGGGTGAGGTTGCGGATGATTTCCATGCCAATGATCTTTTGGTCTTTGCGGTCATCGGTGCATAAATCGCACACGGTTTTGGCTTTGGGGTCTTCCTTTAAGGCGCGACCCACGACGCCGCTGAGCACGCCATTGTTCTCGGTGATGCGAACTTCGCCTTTGGGTTGCTTGGTTTCGTCATCTATGGTGTGCCATACACCGACGGGGGTCATTTGCGCACTTGCACCAAGGCTGATGAAAACAGCTAACAAACTGATGATTTTTTTCATGATGGGTATCTCCGTAGTGGGTTGAGTGTGAATGCCAAATTAAGAAAACACTTCTGCAGTGTCCATCAATACATCGCTGCCGGATCGTGCAGTCAACATCAAAGACGCGGTTTCGGGGAACAACCTGGAATAGTAAAAACGTGCTGTTTGAATTTTGGCTTTGTAAAACGGATCGTTGCTGCCTGATGCCATTTTTTTGAATGCCACTTGCGCCATGCGAGCCCAGAAATAACCGAACACCAAATGACCGGTGACGCGCAGATAGTCCACTGAAGCAGCTCCAACTTCATCCGCATTGGCCATGGCTTTCATGCCGATTTCGCCAGTGAATGCTGTCATTTGCTGGCCGAGTTTCGCCAACGGTTGAGTGAAAACTGCCATGTCTTCATTGTCAGTTTCTTCAGCCACCAGTTGCGCGATCAATTTGCCAAATTTTTTCAGCGTTGCGCCTTGGTTGCCCAAGACTTTGCGGCCCAGCAAGTCCAAGCTTTGGATGGTGTTGGTGCCTTCGTAAATCATGTTGATGCGGGCGTCGCGCACATATTGCTCCATCCCCCATTCGCTGATGAAGCCGTGACCACCCAGTACTTGCAAACATGATGAAGTGGCAATCCAACCGTTATCGGTGATGAACGCTTTGACGATCGGCGTGAGCATGGCCACCATTTCTGCGGCGTCTTTGCGCACAGTTTCATCAGGATGGTTCAACTCCTGGTCGATCAACAAAGCGCAATACAAATTCAATGCCCGACCACCTTCCGCATAGGCCTTGGCAGTGAGTAACATTTTTCTCACGTCCGGGTGCACCAATATGCTGTCTGCTGGTTGAGACGGGTTTTTAATGCCGGACAAACTGCGCGATTGAATCCGCTCTTTGGCATAGGCCAATGCATTTTGGTAAGCCACTTCAGTCAGCCCCAATGACTGCATGCCCACGCCGATACGGGCGGCATTCATCATCACGAACATGGCTGCCAATCCTTTGTGCGGTTGCCCCACCAAAGTGCCGACCGCGCCATCCAGCACCATCTGGCAAGTAGCGTTGCCGTGTATGCCCATTTTGTGTTCCAGACCACCGCAAAAAATACCATTGCGTTGACCCAAGGTGCCATCTGCGTTCACCATGAATTTGGGCACCACAAACAAGCTGATACCTTTGCTGCCGGTAGGCGCATCCGGCAAGCGTGCCAGCACCAAATGCACGATATTGCTGACAAAGTCGTGCTCACCGGCACTGATGAAAATTTTGTTGCCGGTGAGTCTGTAACTGCCGTCGGCCTGCGGTTCTGCTTTGGTGCGCAGCAAACCCAGGTCTGTTCCGCAATGTGCTTCGGTCAAACACATGGTGCCGGTCCATTCGCCGTTGGTTAGTTTGGGTAGGTAAAGTTTTTTCTGTTCCTCAGTGCCGTGTGCATGCAAACATTCGTAAGCGCCATGCGTCAAGCCGGGGTACATGGTCCACGCCTGATTGGCACTGTTGAGCATTTCGTAAAAACACTGATTCACCACCAAGGGCAAGCCTTGACCACCAAATGCTGGATCGCAACTGAGTGCAGGCCACCCGCCTTCCACATATTTTTCAAAGGCTTGCTTGAAGCCTTGCGGCGTGCTCACCTCATGTGTTTGCGTGTCCAAAGTACAGCCTTGTCTGTCACCCACACTGTTGAGAGGCAACAAAACTTCGCTTGCAAATTTACCGCCCTCTTCCAAGATGGCGGCGATGGTGTCGCTGTCGAGTTCTGCATGTGCGGGGAGTTGGCTGAGTTGGGCGGGCACATCAAGCACTTCGTTCAAAACAAATTGCATGTCGCGCAATGGCGGGTTGTAAATAGGCATTTCAGTCTTTCAATGAGTTGGCGCCGTAACGCTGAAGAATATGTTCAAAACCCTGTTTGGCGCGGTTCAAACTTTTGGAGGACTTCAAAAACCGCGCTTCGTAATGCAAAGCCAAAATCAAACCATGTATCTCAAAAGACATTTGTGTGGCATCCGTTTCAGCAGACAAATGCTTTTCATCGCGCGCTTGCAACACCGATCGGTGCAAAGCAGTTAACCAGGTTTTGACCGAGCTGGCCAGTGCGTCACGCACCGGTCCCGGTCTGTCGTCAAACTCTGCCGCTCCGCTGATGTACAAACAACCTGAGTCAATTTCTGCACTGGTTCTTGCCATCCAGTTGATAAACAGTGCTTGTAGACGCGGCAAGCCACGCGGTAATTGAATGGCAGGGAAAAAAACTTCTTGTTCAAACCGGTGGTGGTACTCGCGGATGACAGAAATTTGCAATTCTTCACGCGAGCCGAAATGCGCAAACACACCGGACTTGCTCATGGCCATGACTTCAGCCAAAGCACCAATACTCAAACCTTCAAGACCGATTTGGGTGGCGAGTCCCAGCGCTGCTTCCACGATGGCCGCTTTGGTTTGCTGACCTTTGTGCAGCAATCTCTGACGCGACATCTGTTTGTCAGCGTCTTTTTGAACAGGTATGGAATGTGACATGCGCGCAGTCTATCAAAAAAGAACGGTCGTGCTATTTTATTTCCCTTGTTTGTCACAGGGTTTGAATACACTCTTGGGATGGAAACCACACGCATACTGGCCATTCGACATGGCGAAACAGACTGGAACGTAGCCACGCGCATTCAGGGACAAATCGACATATCACTGAACGCCCAAGGTCAATGGCAGGCAAGCCAAGTGGCCAAGGCGCTGGCTGACGAAGAGGTACACGCTGTTTACGCCAGCGATTTAAGCCGGGCATGGGTGACAGCGCAACAGATTGCTGCGCTACATCAACACGAAGTCAAGCAAGTCATTGCTTTGCGAGAGCGGCATTACGGTTTTTTTGAAGGCCAGACTTGGGATGAGATTCAAACCGCACACACTGAAGATGCCTCACTGTGGCGCGACCGTGATCCACACTGGACCCCTAAGAGCGGCGGCGAAAGCCTGGTGATGCTGCACGAACGCGTCAAGCAGATGGTGAATGAAATTGCCAGTCAGCACCGGGGCGAGCAAATTGCGTTGGTCACGCACGGTGGCGTGCTGGATATTTTGTACCGCATCGCCACCGGTCAAGATTTACAAGTGGCGCGCAGCTGGGGTTTGCGCAATACCGCCATCAATCGCTTGCTATGGACGCCGCAAGGTTTGCAATTGGTGGGCTGGGCGGACGAGCGTCATTTAGACACTGGCGCGCGCGAGGAAAGCAGTACCTGATTTTTTATTCGGCTTCAGTGCCGAACAAACCGGCGGCATTTTGTGTAGCTGCTGGAGCCGTGACACCAAGATGCCGGTAAGCCGCCAAGGTCGCAATCCGACCGCGCGGCGTGCGTTGCAAAAAACCTTGTTGAATCAAAAACGGTTCGATCACATCTTCGATGGTGTCGCGTTCTTCACCGATGCTGGCCGCGATATTGTC